>CAYLND010000261.1:0-4154 GCA_964384905.1 uncultured Acidobacteriota bacterium | reverse complement strand
GGACAAGCCGGTCACCAAGAAGCCGGCGGAGACCCGGATGGGCAAGGGCAAGGGCGCGCCCGAGGGATGGGTCGCGGTCGTGAGACCCGGGCGCGTGCTGTACGAGATGGAGGGCGTGACCGCGGACATCGCCCGCCAGGCACTGCGTCTGGCGGCGGACAAGCTCGGTCTCAGGACGCTGTTCGTGCATCGGGGGATCTGACGATGGCCCAGGTAAAAGCCTCGCAGCTGCGGGAGAAGTCGCTCGACGAGCTGAAGACGCAGGAGCAGACGCTGCGCGAGCAGATCTTCAAGCTGCGCTTCCAGCAGGCCACGGGGCAGGCCGAGAGCCCGCAGAAGATCCGTCTGGTGCGCAAGGATCTGGCGCGCGTTCTCACGATCATCCGCGAGCGCTCGGTCGTGACGCCTCCGACGCCGGCCGAGGGGAGGTCCTGATGCCCGACACCCAGGCGGCACCGGCACCTGCGATCCGGCGGCGGCTCCTGAAGGAGGGAGTCGTGATCAGCGACAAGATGGACAAGACCGTCGTGGTCGAGGTCGAGCGTCTGGTCATGGACCGGATGTACGGCAAGTACCTGAAACGGCGCTCGCGATTCATGGCCCACGACGAGACCAACGAGTGCAAGGTCGGGGACCGCGTGCGCATCGAGGAGTCACGTCCTCTCTCCCGGCACAAGCGCTGGGTGGTGAAGGACGTGCTGGAGAAAGCCACGGAGTAGGTCCGAGGCGCCGGCCGCCGCGCGCGGCCGGGTCGGGGGAGAGCGTCATGATCCAGATGCGGACGATTCTCGAGGTGGCCGACAACTCCGGCGCCAAGAGGATCTCCTGCATCCACACGCGCGGTCGGTCGATCAATTTCTACGGGCGCATCGGAGACGTCATCACGGCCAACGTCAAGGAGGCGATCCCCGAGGGGAACGTGAAGAAGGGGCAGGTGGTCAAGGCGGTGATCGTCCGGATGAACAAGACGCAGAGGCGGCGCGACGGCACCTACATCCGCTTCGATCAGAACGCGGCGGTACTGATCAACGAAGCGGGAGAGCCGATCGGCACGCGCATCTTCGGGCCGGTGGCCCGCGAGCTGCGCGAGAAGAACTTCATGAAGATCGTGTCGCTCGCGCCCGAGGTGATCTGAGCCATGGCCACGGACGCCGTGTCCCGCGCGCGCAGCATCCGGAAGAACGACACCGTCCTGGTGCTGGCCGGCAAGAGCAAGGGTCGCACCGGTCGCGTGCTGCGCGTGTTCCCCGCGGAGACGCGGGCGATCGTCGAGGGTGTGAACTTCGTGCGCAAGCACACCAAGGCGAATCCGCAGAAGAACGTCAAGGGCGGCATCCTGGAGCGCGAGGCGCCGGTGCATCTGAGCAATCTCATGCCGGTGTGCGGCGAGTGCGGCCGGCCGGCGCGCGTCGGGCACAAGCGGCTGGACGACGGCAAGAAGGTGCGGACGTGCCGGCGCTGCGGCGGCCTGTTCGACAAGTAGGCGCGGGCGGCGGGGCGGAGGACGGGTGATGGCGCAACAGGCGGCAGCGGCGGGTCCACCGGCGGCGCGGTACGTCCCCCGCGTCAAGCAGCTCCACCAGAAGGAGATCGTGCGCCAGATGATGGAGCGCTACGGATACAAGAACCCGATGGCGGTTCCGAGGCTGCACAAGATCGTGGTGAACATGGGCGTCGGGGAGGCGAACCAGAACATCAAGATTCTGGATGCGGCGGTCGATCAGCTGGCCGCGATCACCGGGCAGAAGCCGGTGATCCGCCGCGCGCGCAAGTCGATCGCGAACTTCAAGATCCGCAAGGGCATGCCGATCGGCTGCATGGTGACGCTGCGGGGCGACCGCATGTACGATTTCTTCGACCGCCTCGTCACCATCGCCCTGCCGCGCGTGCGCGACTTCCGCGGGCTGCCGACCAAGGCGTTCGACGGTCGGGGCAACTACACGCTGGGGCTCAAGGATCAGCTGGTGTTCCTGGAGGTCAACTACGCGAAGGTGGACAAGGTCCACGGCATGAACGTGACGCTGGTGACGACGGCCGCGACGGACGAGGAGGCCAAGAACCTCCTGACGCACCTCGGCATGCCGTTCCGGCGGGATTGAGGAGACGAGGAGAGATGGCGACGACGGCCTGGGTCGCGGCGATGCGCAAGAAGCAGAAGTACGCGATCCGATACCGCAACCGCTGCCGGCGCTGCGGCCGGGCGCGGGGCTTCCTGCGCAAGTTCCAGATGTGCCGGATCTGCTTCCGGAACCTGTCCCTGCAGGGGCTGGTCCCGGGCGTGACGAAGTCGAGCTGGTAACCGAAGGAAGCGAGAGGACACGATGATCGACCCGATCGCCGACATGCTGACGCGTCTGCGGAACGCCGTGCGCGCCGGTCACCCGCGCGTCGACGTCCCGCACTCGAAGATGAAGCTCGCGATCGCCGGCATCCTGAAATCGGAGGGCTATGTCGGCGCCGTCGCGGGGGTGGAGAAGGGGAAGTTCAAGTACATCCGGATCGCGCTGCGCTACGACGACGAGGGCGTGCCCCTGATCTCCGGTCTGGCGATGGTGAGCCGCCCCGGTCGGCGCGCCTACGCCGGCCACCAGGAGATCCCCCCGGTGATGGGCGGTCTGGGGCTGACCATCCTGTCCACCCCGAAGGGGGTTCTCAGCGCCCGCGAGGCGCGCAAGGCCGGGGTCGGCGGCGAGATCCTGTGCAACGTCTGGTGAGGGTCGCATGTCGCGCATAGGACGCCAGCCGATCGCGATCCCCGCCGGGGTGAGCGTGAAGGTGCAAGGCTCCGCGGTCGTCGTCGAGAAGGGCAAGACGTCTCTCGCCAACCCGCTGCCTCCCGGCATCACCTGCGCGGTCGACAAGGGCACCGTGCTGTTCAAGCGGGCCGACGACACGCGCCAGCAGCGGGCGCTCCACGGCCTGACGCGGGCGCTTGTGGCCAACGCGGTGAAGGGCGTGAACGAGGGATTCAGCAGGGAGCTGGAGATCGTCGGCATCGGCTACAAGGCGCAGGTGCAGGGGCGCGTGCTGCAGATCGCCCTGGGGTACTCGCACCCGATCGAATTCCCGATCCCGGACGGGATCGAGATCAAGGTCGACAAGCAGACCCGCCTGAGCATCGGCGGGGCGGATCGGCAGATGGTCGGACAGGTCGCGGCCGAGATCCGGGGTCTGCGCCCGCCCGAGCCCTACAAAGGGAAGGGGATCCGTTACGTGGACGAGGTGATCAAGAAGAAGGCCGGCAAGGCCGGCAAGACCGGCGCGGCGGCGGGTGCCTAGGTGGCCAGGAGACTCCAGGAAGTCGACACGAACCGGGCGCGCGAGAAACGGCACGCGCGGGTGCGCGCCCGCGTGTCGGGCGACGCCGGGCGCCCGCGGCTGTGCGTGTTCCGCAGCCAGAGGCATCTGTACGTCCAGGCGGTCGACGACGCGCGTGGCGTCACGCTGGCCACCGCATCGACGCTGGAGCTGCGCGCCGCCAAGACCCGCACCGGAAACATCGCGGCGGCGAAGAAGATCGGCGAGCTCATCGCGGGCCGGCTGAAGGAGAAGGGACTGGAGAAGGTGGTGTTCGATCGCGGCGGGTATCTCTACCACGGCCGCGTCAAGGCGGTGGCGGACTCGGCGCGCGCCGCCGGGCTCAAATTCTAAGCGGTCCCGCGCGGGACCGCTCCAGAGGCGAAGGGTGCCACGAATCAAGCCAGAATCGCTCGAACTGAAGGACAGGGTGGTCCACATCAACCGCGTGACCAAGGTCGTCAAGGGCGGCAAGAACTTCCGCTTCTCGGCCCTGGTCGTCGTCGGCGACGGCAGGGGCCATGTCGGCTACGGCTCCGGCAAGGCGAAGGAGGTCCCGCAGGCGATCGCCAAGGGGATCGATCGCGCCAAGCGGAACCTGATCCTGATCCCGCTCAAGGGGTCGACCATCCCGCACCCGGTCCTGGGAATCTTCGGAGCGGGCCAGGTCCTCCTGAAGCCGGCGTCGCCCGGGACGGGTGTCATCGCCGGCGGTCCGGTCCGGGCGGTGGTGGAGTCGGCCGGCGTGCAGGACGTGCTGACGAAATCCCTGGGAACCGCCAACCCGCACAACGTCGTCAAGGCGACCTTCGACGGACTCATGAAGCTCCGGGATCCGCAGGTCCATCGCCGGCGGC
>CAYLND010000260.1:0-4211 GCA_964384905.1 uncultured Acidobacteriota bacterium | reverse complement strand
CCGGGCGGGATCGACGCGGTACACCGTCTCGCACGACGGGCAGGTGACGGTCACCGCTCCTCGCCCTCTTCCCCGCTGTTCGGGGCGGGATCGTGGCGGCGATCGACCACGAACACCGAGCCCGGCTGGATCTTCGCGTAGCTCTTCATCTCGGTCGCCAGCTCGCTTACCTGCGCCGGGTGCAAGAAGCGGCGATGCTGGTTCGTCACGATGCCGATCGACAACGTCATCAGCGGCACTCGGTGCAGCTGGCCGCGGCGGTCCTTCCCGAAGTAATACCCCGCGCGCCGATCCTGCTCGTTGTACTGGTAGGGGATCAGGGTGTCGAACACGAACAGGATCTCGGTACAGACGTCGTGGATGGCTCCGATGGGGATGACGACGATGAAATCGTCGCCCCCGATGTGACCGACGAATCCCTGATCGCCGAGCATCCCCTTCACCACGTCGTGGAGGATGCGTGACAGAATGTAAATCACGCGATCGCCGTCGTAGTAGCTGTAGCGGTCGTTGTATTCCTTGAAGTGATCCAGGTCGGCGTAACAGACGGCGAACGGCGCTCCCGTCTCCATGCGCCGCCGGATCTCCCGCTCGATCTCGGTGGTGCCCGGCAGCCGGGTGGAAGGATTCACGGCGACGTTCCGCTGGGTCCGGGTCACGAGGCCTTCGAGGCGACCGGCCTGCTCCGCCGGCTCGAACAGCGGCGTGATCACTTCGTCCGCTCCGGCGGCGAACCACTCCCGCACGCGGTCGGTCGAGTGGCGACCGGCCACGGCGGCCAGGGGGACGATGGCCATGTAGGGGTCGGACTTGAGCCGCCGGCACAGCTTGACGCCCTGGTCCTTGGTGGCGTCGGCATCGACCAGGACGAGGGAGGGGAGCGCGCGCAGGACCATCTGCTCGACCAGGGCCGGGTCGTGCACCGGAACCACGGTCAGCCCCTTGCCGTCGACCCAGCGGGTCACGAAGTCAGGGACTGGACGGTCAGCCGGCGAGAAGAAGAGGATCGTCGGGCGCGTCCGCACCTGCCTCCTCGTGGTGTAAGGGTCGAGCGCGCCTAATCTTACGCCGCGTGGTCGAAGCTGTCAAACAACGGCCGTCGCGACGGGATCAGAAGGCGACGACCACGTGCCACAGGGCCCAACCGGGCCCCAGCGTGGTGCGCACGCTGGCCGGCCGCCCGGCCGCGGCGCTCAGCCGGCTGGAGATCAGCGCGTCGATCGCGCTCACGAGGTGGTTGGCGAGGAGCAGCCCCAGCTCGTTCTGGCGCTGCCGGAAGGCGTCGTCGCTGCGCCGGATCGCCGACCGGAACTCCTGCTGCTCCAGCGCCGCGTCGCGCCAGGTCCAGAGGTAGTTGGGCCCCACCGCCCGATTGATGTAGAACTGCAGCGCGCGCAGGTACTGCGGTGAGTCGGTGGGCGGCGGCACGTTGGGATCCGCCCAGAAGGTGCGGCGCGCCAGCAGCCATACGGCGCCGTTGTAGGTGGCGAGGTCGTCCTCGGGCACGATGGCGGGTCCCGGGCCGCGGTTGAACGCGCCGCTGGCATTGAACTCCTCCATCTGCTCGAAGTACTCGAACGCCGTGTCGCGGACTCCAGGGGTGGGAGAAAAGCTGCGGCGCGCCACATCGAAAGCGAGCTCACGAAACCGGTCCGCCTCGTGTCGGGCCGTCTGGTTCTGCCGCAGGAACCGGGAGAGGGCGAAGAGCTCGGTGACCAGATAGATCGCGCCGCGGTCCTGGTGGGCGAGGAGCTGGCCGCTGCCGGGGACCACGAGGGAGGCCGCGGGCCGCAGCCACACGCGCACGGGCGCCAGTGTGGCCGTGGTGTCGATCGCCTGGCCTGCCGTCCCCCCCCCCGCCCCGCCCTCACCCACCGTGAGCAGGACGGCGAGGCCCAAGGTCCCGGCCCGCCGCATCGCCATTAGAACGCGACGCGGAAGGAGATAAACGTCGGGTTGGGAATGACCAGCCCCGTGTTCTGGAGGAAGGGCCGAGCCAGGTCGACGCCGATGGCGCCGCTGGTGAGCCCGAGCCCGACGCTGGGCCCGCTGAGGCCGGCGCTGCTCCCCGCGAACGCGTAGCCGCCGCGCACGCGGACGAGCTTCTGGTAGCCGATCTCCACGCCGAAGCGCATGTCGGGCGAGCCGACCTGGCCCCAGGGGCTGTCCACGTCGGCGGCGAAGCGGACGTCGAAGCGGTCGGCATCGCCCCCGCCGGGGACGGGCCGCAAGTTCAGCCGGTACACCGCGCCCAGCACGACGCGCGCCGGCAGGGGGTCGGCCTCGCCGTTGTTGTTGACCTGCAGCCGAAAGCCGACGTTGCGCACCGCGACCCCGACTCGCAGCGCGCCGTGCGGGCCGACGGTGAACTGGCCGCCGACGTCGAGCGCGTGGGTGACGCCGAGGCCGGCCGGGACCTGGCGGCAGTCGCCGCTGCAATCGACGCGGAACTCGACCAGCTTGTAGGTGATGCCCACGGCGAACCCGGCGGTGAGGTCGGCGGCGTAGGAGGCGAGAGCCTCGATGTTGCGCGGGGCGATGCGGGCGACGGTCGTGCCGTTGGCGTCGTTCACGTCCTCGTCGCCGTAGTCCACCAGATAGATGGCTCCCCCCAGGACGCCGAGCCGGTGGCTCGGGAAAAACGCCGTCAGCGCGCTGGTGGTCCCGGCGGGGAGGGTGGCGGTGTGCAGGGCGAACTCCCCCATGGGGAGGGTCGCGAGTCCGGCGGGATTCCAGAACGCCGCCTCGCCGCGTCCGTCCAGCGCGACCGCCGACTGGCCCATCCCCACCGCCTGCGCGCCGACGGGGAACAAGAGGAAGAGGGCGCCCGAGTTCTGGACCTGGCCGACCTCGGTGACCGTTTGGGCGGACAGGCGGTCAGGCGCTCGGGCGGGGGCGGTCAGAAAAACGGCGATCACGAGTAGTTGACCGCCCAACCGGCCGACCGCCCGACCACCTTCAGAACGGTTTCGCCTCATCGATCAACATGATCGGGATGTCGTCTTCGACGGCGTAGCGCAGGCGACAGGCGTGACAGACCAGCTCTTCATCAGGGGGGGGCGCGGCGCGGTGCTCCAGCGGCCCCTTGCACTTGGGGCAGACCAGGATGGCGAGCAGATCGGGCGCGAGGCTCATACCACGTATCCCAGACGTTTGAGCGACGGCTCGTGGCGCCGCCACTTGGGGAGCACCTTCACGTGCAGCTCGAGGAAGACGTGCTGGCCCAGCAGGGCTTCGATCTTGGCGCGGGCGGCCTGGCCGAGCGCCTTGATCGTCCGCCCCCCTTCCCCGATCACGATGCCTTTCTGGCTTTCCCGCTCGACATAGACGATGGCCCGAATATATACCGGACTCGCGCCTTCCCGGAACTCGTCGATCTCGGCGGCGACGCTGTAGGGCAGCTCTTCCTGGAGCAGCTCGAAGGCGGCCTCCCGCACGAACTCGGCGGCGAAGAAGCGGGCCGGCTGCGTGGCCAGCTCGGCGGGATCGTAGTGCCACGGCCCCTCCGGCAGCCGCGCGCCCAGGGCGCCCAGGAGCGCGTCCAGGCCCTGCTTCTCCACCGCCGACACCACGACGTCGGACGGTCGGACGGTCGGACGCTCGGACGGAAGCACCAAATCGGCTTTCGTATACACAGTGACAACCCCAGCACGTGGAGGACGTTCGAGCCCAGCCACTGCTGCTAACGGAGGTGCCGGATACTCTGGGAGGGGGTGGAGGTAGGCGATGACGTCGGCGTCATTGATGGCGCGGACCGCGGCGGCGCGCATCGCCTCGTGCAGCCGGTACTGCGGCTCGAGCAGGCCGGGGGAGTCGGTGAAGATGAATTGCGTGTCGCCGGTGGTGAGCAGGCCGACGACGGGGAGGCGAGTGGACTGCGGTTTGGGGGAGACGATGGCGAGGTGCTCGCCGATGAGGACGTTGAGCAGCGCCGATTTGCCGACGTTGGGGCGGCCGGCGAGGACGACGGTTCCGCAGCGGTGCATGCGCCGAAGCTACACGAGAAACGGGAAACGGGAAACGTGGTGAGCGACCAAGCCACGTTTTCCCGTTTCTCGTTTCGCGTTTCCCGAAATGACGAAGCCCGCCCCGGTGATCGGAGCGGGCTTCGGTGTTGAAGGCTGGCGGCGGCCTACTCTCCCACCCCCTCGCAGGGGCAGTACCATCGGCGCTGACAGGCTTAACGACCGTGTTCGGGATGGGAACGGGTG
>CAYLND010000259.1:0-4212 GCA_964384905.1 uncultured Acidobacteriota bacterium | reverse complement strand
GGTCTCGCGCGGGACTCGAGAATCAAGAGGTCCAGCATCGCAATATGCTCATCGACCAGCTGCAACGAGCGCGGGTTTCCGAATCCCCACCCTTCTTGCTGCCGATTGAAGCGCACTTCGCTAATGATGTCCTCGATCCTCGCGAACTTCAGGTTGATCTCCGCGAGGACCCGAGTGCTCATGGCGTCGTTCGTCAGTTCCCCGATCAAGTACATTGCGTTATTGAGCGCGGTCGGCAACGACGGAATAACCGATTCGTCCATCAGCACGGGAGCGTTCTCAGCGACCCCCTGTGGGCTCGCGCCGGGTTCCTTCCGGCTATAACGTCCCACCAGTTGGGCTCGCCCGAGAACATGACCTTGCATGGATCTTACGAGGTCCACTTTGACCGTCCGAGGCGGTAACACCACCGGGGCATCGAGCGTTAATGGAGGGCATACCGGCCATTTGTCGGCCCGTCTTGGGGTCTCGGCCCGGCTCTTTCCCGCCTAGTGCCATGAATCCCAACAGCGACACCATCGGCAACCGCCTTTCTCTTGCTTCTCGGCCATCTAGTCCTCCTCACGGTGATGAGGCGGTGACGCGGCCCGTGCCGAGGAGGGACGCCGTGATCCAGCGAGACGCTGTGCGAGCGCTCGCTGTTCGAGCCGGCCGAACTTCGGGTTAGACTCGCGTGCGTGGCCGCGCTCACTCGTCGGATTGTGGACTACCTCGGCTACGTCCAGACATGGCTCTGGATCTGGGGAATCGTCAGCGCGTCCGCCCTCGGCATCGTGATCTGGTCGTTCATCACACGGCTTCCTGGTGTCGTCGTCTTCGTGCTGGCACTTGGTACGGGCGTTCTGACGCTGCTCGCACTTGAGACGGCGCTCATTCTCTACGAGAAGATCAAGGAGCTTCGCGGGGCGCGCTACCGGCGAGCCATCATCGCGCTAGGCGGTCTCCGCAGAGAAGGCGTGGTCTTGCGGGATCGGCAGGTTCTGTCCGATGCGGATGTCAGAGTCTTCGCTGGGGACTGCGACGCTTTTCAGGCTGAAGCGCTCGCGAGTATGAGAGGTGCGGCGACGCCCACAGACATCTCGTGGTTCCGAGATCTTCACGAGTGGGCCGTGCCGCACGGAATCACGGCCTACAACGACGAACATGCGTTGCTGAAGACGGTATTGGACGAGAAGCTGCGGCGGATGCACGTCATCGCAGGTAAGTTGGACGCGAAGATTCAGTGACTGACCAGCGCGACCAGCTCCTCGCGACCAACACTGATATCGAACTATACCTGAACGATGAACAATCATTTCGTGTCGTGCCCGCTTCTAGAGACGCAGTCTATGTCGATGGCGAATTCTACGAGCCCAAAGTACGTGTTGGCGCAAGATTCGACGCCGACCAGTATCACGTCGGCAAGATACTTGAGCCGACCGAGGTGCTCGAGAAACTGCGCGACGAGCAAGGCACGAAGTGCCTTGCTGTTGAGAGCGACTGAGACTGTGACTCCTTATTTGGCCTGATCTCTCGCCTGGGACGGGTGATCGTACCCTTGAGGCGGCATTCGGGCGGCCAGATATTCTTGTGTGCGACGACCTAGGTTCGGAGGTTGCCGACTTTCTCCTGGCGGACAGCAATCGTGTCGTATTCATTCACGCGAAAGCAGTTGGTCGGCCCGGGGCCGCCCCGTTCATCGCGATGAAAGGTCGGGTGATGAAGCAGTGGGTCGTGGTGCCGCCCCATCCGCGAGCCAGATGACCGACTGCACCACGCGAGCGCTCCACGGTAATAGGAAGCCTTCGAGTATATTGCGTTCGCACCTCGGATGCCGTAGGGTTTATTCCCCTTCGGTCCGACGAGTACTCGGGAGGTGGCGTATGCCGTCGATCCGGTGCCGACGCGTCGGTTTCGCTCTCCTCTCGTTCCTGCTCGCCGTGGGCGCACTCGCATCCCCGACTCACGCGACGGAAACGGCTCGCTACGGCGGCACGCTCCTCGCCGTGATCGGCGCCGATCCTCCGAGCCTCGACCCGCACCAGGAGAGCACTTTCGCCACGATGCAGCTCGTGGCTCCGCTCTACAGCACGCTGCTCCAGTTCGATCCCAACGAGTACCCCAAGATCGTCGGAGACGTAGCCACCGAATGGACGATTTCGGAGGACGGCCTCACGTACACCTTCAAGATCCGCAACGGCATCAAGTTCCACGACGGCTCGATCATGACGGCGGCCGACGTCAAGGCGACGTATGACAAGCTCATCTTCCCACCCGCCGGAGTCCGTAGCGTGCGGAAGAAGGCGTACACCGCGGTGGAGAAGGTGGAGGCGACCAACGACGCGACCGTCGTCTTCCGACTCAAGTTCCCGTCCGCTTCGCTCCTCGCCAATCTCGCCTCGCCCTGGAACGTCATCTACCCCAAAAAGTATCTGGAACAGGACCCCAACTACTTCATGAAGAACGTCGTGGGGTCCGGACCGTTCAAGTTCAAGGCCTACATGCAGGGATCGACCTTCGAGGGCGTACGCAACCCTGATTACTTCGTGAAGGGGCGGCCGTATCTCGACGGCTACAAGTTCTTCATCAGCCCTGAAACAAGCGTGCGCGCGGCCGCGATTCGCTCAGGGCGGGCCTACATCGAGTTCCGCAACCTTCCGCTCAGCGAGGTGGAAGGCATCAAGAAGCAGCTCGGTGACCAGGTCGTCGTACAGCAGACGCCGTTCACGGCATGGTGGGGGATCGCCCTCCAGAATCAGGTCAAGCCGTTCAACGACATCCGGGTCCGCAAGGCCCTGAGCCTCGGCATTGACCGCTACACCGCGAGCAAGGTTCTGTACCCGCTCACGGGCCTTCAGGGTGTCGGTGGCCTGATGCGTCCGGCCACCGACTGGTCAATGCCTCAGGCGGAACTCGAAAAGTTTCCGGGCTACGGCAAGGATATCGAGAAGAACCGGGCTGAGGCCCGACGGCTATTAGCGGAAGCTGGCTACCCGAATGGGCTCAAGCTCGTCTTAAAGAACCGCAACGTGAAGCTGCCCTACCAGGACTTCGCCGTGTTCGTGATCCAGGAATGGAAAAAGATCGGGGTCGAGGCCGAGCATCGGCCTCTGGAGACCGCGGCCTGGTTCGCAGATGGCCAGGACACGGGTAGCTTCGAGGCGATGGTCAACCCAGGGGCGGAGTTTATGGACGACCCGGACCAATTCCTCAGCCGGTACACAACCGGAAGCACCCAGAACTGGGGCCGGTTCTCCGACGCGCAAGTCGATCGGCTCTTCGCCCGTCAGGCGAGAACTCTCGACCCTCGGGAGCGCAAGCAACTCGTCAACGAGCTCGAGAAGATCGTCTTGGAGAACGCGTACTACATCCAGGGACTCTGGTGGACACGGAACGTCGTGCACTGGGCGAAGGTCAAGAACTACGTCGCGCCCCCGAACCACTACTCGAATCAGAAGTTGCAGGACGTGTGGCTCGCGGCGGATTGAGGGGCGCCCGCAACGCCACGTCGGAGGTCAAGGAAAACGTGCCACTGGGAAGTCCGAGATAGGCCCTTGAGAGGAGATACGCCGAGAGAACCGTAAGGATCGAGGACGCATGCACGCGAAATCGGGAGGGTCGAGATGCGTGACCTCGCAGTAGGGATCGCCCTCGTTCTGTGGTTCGTGCTGGCCACGCCCGGCAGCGAGTCCAGTGCCCAAAGCCAGCTGGACGGGCAACTGACCATCGCGTTCGACGCCTCGATCGCCCCCTCATTCCTCGATCCGGCCGAGACGCCGGGGATCGCCACCCCGTTCGCATTCCTGTACGCCCTGCACGACGCGCTGATCAAGCCGCTGCCGGGCAACGACATGGCGCCCTGTCTGGCGGAGTCCTGGCGGGAGAGTCCGGATGGACTCGCGTACGAGTTCAAGCTGCGCGAGGGCCTCACATTTCACAACGGCGACCCCTTCACGGCCGAAGACGTGAAGTTCAGCTTCCAACGCTACCGCGGTGCCTCCGCCAAGCTGCTGCACGAGCGAGTGCAGGCCGTGGACATCATTGATCAGCATCGGGTGCGCTTCATCCTGAACAGGCCCTGGCCTGATTTCCTAGCGTTCTACGCCACGCCCGCTACAGGCGCCGCCTGGATGGTGCCCAAGAAGTATGTCGAGAAGGTGGGTGAGGAGGGCTTCCGGCGGCACCCGGTGGGGCTCGGACCCTATCAGTTCGTGAGCATGAACGCCGGCGTCG
>CAYLND010000258.1:0-4288 GCA_964384905.1 uncultured Acidobacteriota bacterium | reverse complement strand
GGGGCCCTGGGCGCGCGGTCTCGGAAGGCCCCGCGGTCGCAGCGGGCCGCCGCGCCGCGCTCCCGCACCGTCTCGACGATCCCTTTCCGCTGCGGCTGGCTTGAGGGTAATCCCTCTCAGGGAGGGGTGGGGCAGGGGCTGGTGTTCGGGATCGGGTGGGCCGGATCGCTGTCGAGCTTCCCCTCGCCGCAGGGGTTCTCGCCGTCGATGACGTAGTAGAAGACGGTGTTGAGGGGGGGAGAAGCGGTGTCCGAGGAGACGAGGTCGCCGTTCTGCTGCGCGTCGGCGCTCTCGAGGCAGACCTGGTCGAAGACGTTGCCGGGCAGTCGATGGCCGAGATAGTCAGTGATGGTGCCGCGGTACGAGTTGTGGAAGCGCGCGCCGGGCGCCGCGGACCAGGTGAACGTGGTCGCGTTCGTGAAATTCAGATCGGACGCGAGCCCCGGCGGCGGATTGGTCGGGTCGGCCGGGGCGCAGTCGACGATGTCATGGACACCGTCTCCGTCATGGTCGAGCGCAATCGGCGGCGCGAAGCGGATCCCCTGCTGGTTCGGTCGGCCGGTCGTGAACAGGAGCGTGCCGGCCCCCGTGGTCTTGTCGATGCGCAGGAGCCCCCCGTCGGCGGCGGTGCCATCGGCCGCGACACCCCCCCGGAGCGCGACGCCGTACAGCGTCCCGTCCGGCGCGAAATCCATCCCGGCCAGGGCCACCGTGCCGGAGATCGGCCCGCCGACCAGCGTCTTCGCGGCGGTCGCCGGGTTCACCGTGTAGAGCGAGGTGGTCGCCACGTACAAAGTGCCCGCCGCGTCGAACGCCATGGCGCGCGCCGAGGTCAGCCCCAGGCTGCCGACGGTCGACAGGGTCAGGCCGTTCACCGGGTTGATGGTGATCAGCCGGCTGATGCCGCCGGCGTCGACGGAGATGCCGTACAGCGCGCCGGTCACCGGATGGAAATCGATCGCCGTCACCGCCAGCCAGCCGGTGTCGCCGAGGAGCGCGCCGCGCCCGGGAAGGCCGAGCGGCGTCATGCTGATCAGATCGCCGTCGAAGCCGATCGACAGGTTGGGGTTGTACTGGGTGGCGCCGAACAGCCGGCCGGCGGCGTCGAACGCCAGGTCGCCCAGCTCGTGGAAGCCGGGGTCGCCGATCTGGAGGGTCCGGCCGGTCGTGACGCTCTCGAGCGCCAGGCGGGACCTCTCGTCCGCGATCCACGCCATGGTGTCGGGCTCGATGAGACAGGACGCGGAGCAGCCGTCCCCGCTCGTGAGATTGCCGTCGTCGCACTCCTCCTTGTTGGTCGGCTGGACGATGCCGTCGCCGCAGACCTCCCGCCGGCAGGTCTCGGAGCAGCCGTCGCCGCTCCGGATGTTGCCGTCGTCGCATTCTTCGCCGGCGTCGAGCGTGCCGTTGCCGCACAGCGTCGTGGCGCAGGCGCCCGAGCAGGAATCGCCGTCGGCGGTGTTGCCGTCGTCGCACTGCTCGAACGGGTCGGTGATCCCGTTGCCGCACGTCAAGGTCGGGACGTGGCTGACGTAGACGTCGATGTCGTTGTTGCGGCCGTCGGCCCAGGACGGGTAGAAGCCGCCGGCCTCGCTGGCGCACTGGATGTAGTCGCCGAAGTTCGGCGTGAAGGTCGCGGGAACGAACCACGAGGTGGGGACGGTGGTGACGCGGAAGTTCGGCCCGAACGACTGCCCGCCGTCGGTCGAGCGCGCGGCGTACACGTCGACGGTGTGCATCCCGGCCCAGTTGCGGTAGTCGTACCAGAACGCCTCGAGCGTGCCGTCGGCGTTGACGGAGACCCAGGGCATCACCTGATCGTTGCCGGGGCGATCGTCGTTCACGCGCACCGGGGCCGACCAGGTGGCGCCCTGATCGATCGAGCGGGCCACGAACACGTCGCGCGCCGGCACCCCGGGGCTCTCGCGCTCGACCCAGATCACGTACACGTTGCCGCGCGTGGCCGTGCTCGAGGTGTCGGCGGCCACCGTGCCGATCTCCAGGGTGTCCTCCCGGTTGAAGCCGACCATCGCCGGATAGAACGACGGCGTCATGACGCGCACCACGACCTTCGGATCGAACGTCGCCCCGAAATTGAACGAACGGCGGAGCTCGAGCTGGGTGTTGACGGCGGTGATGTCGTCGACGCCGCGCTCCCAGAGCGTGTAGACCTCGCTGTTCGGGCCGATGGCGAGGTAGCCGATCTGCACCGACTCGGTCGCGCTCGACTGGAGGACGACCGGCGCGCTCCAGGTCGTGCCCCCGTCGACCGACTTGATGATCTCCACCTGCAGGGGACCCGCCAGGTTGATGTTGAAGTTCACGAAGCGGGTATAGATCATGTAGAGCGTGTTGGTGGCGCGGTCGCAGGTGACCCACGGCTTGTCGAGGAAGTCCGGGGTCGATATCGCGGCCTGCTTCGGAAGCGTCCAGGTCAGCTTGGTCGGAGAGAACGTCCCCACGCTGACGGCGAGCGCCGAGTCGGTCGCGTTCGGGAAGTAGATGCTGCCGTAATAGAAGGTGCCGTTGCCGCACGCCGTGACCGAGGGATCCCCGACGAGCTGCTGGTTGTTCCCCACCGGCAGCCCGCCGTCGTCGACGAACGTGAGACCGCCGTCGATTGAGTACGCGGCGCCGCTCCCGCGGTTGGTATGGCTCGGGTCGAGCTGGTTGTACCCGACCACCACGTGGCTGCCCAGCACCGCGATCGCCGTCTCGCTCTGCGTGCCGCTGATGCCGCTGTTGGCCTGGACCTCCGGGGAGTGGGCCGGGGGCGCGGTCGCCGCCCCGATCGTCAGCGCGCCCTGCGAGACCGGCTCCAGTCTGTCCGGCGCGCCGCCGCCCTTGCGCACCAGCTTCGAGCGAACGCGGGCGCGCATGCGCGCCAGCCGCTCGGCGCCCGTCTCCCGCGAGGATACCTCAGGCGTGGGGGCCGCACCGTGACCGGGCGCGAACAGAAGGAGGCAGGCCGCGGCGAACAGCGCCACGCCAGGACGGCGAGATCGGGGTCGGGTCGATCTTTTCCGCAAGCCAGGAAACTACGTCTCGGTGGCGCCCGCGTCAAGCGATTACGCTAGCATACAGACCCGATGCGGACGCGTGATGCAGTCGCCGGCATTTTTCTCGCTCTTCTTCTCTCCTGGGGGCCGGTCGCGGCGGCGGACGAGGCGGCGCCGACCGGTGGCGAGAGCGACGACTATCTGCGCGGCTACGTCGTCTCCTGGCTCGAGGAGACCCTGCATCGGGGGCCTGATCGCGTCGCGGTGGACGTCAAGGATGGCGTCGTCACGTTGACGGGGACCCTCGATACGCCGGAGGAGATCGAGCGCGTCGTGCGGGCGGTCGGCACCTTCCCGGGGGTCGAGCGGGTGGTCAACCGGCTCGAGGTCGAGGACCAGGGGCGCCGGCCGCGGTGGCGGCCCTGGGCGCAGTGGCCGAGACCGAGGCTGGGGCGCAGGACCGTGCGCTTCCCGGCGGGGGACCTGTTCGCGGCGCCGTTCGCGGACCAGAAGCAGCCACGCTTCCACACCACCTGGCAGCACTGGCGCACCGACGCGGGGGAGTTCGACATCGCCTCGGTCGGCTTCGGCGAGGACTTCGGCCTGGTGCGCTGGCCGCGCGGCCATGAAGGGGACGGCTGGCAGGTCGGGATCAGCGGCGCCGTGTTCGCCATCTTCAACCTGGACACCTCATCGTTCGATCTCCTGAACGCCGACTACATCGTCGGGTTTCCGGTCAGCTACCGCAGCGGCGCCTGGTCGACCCGCCTGCGTCTGTTCCATCAGTCGTCCCATCTCGGAGACGAGTTCCTGCTCCAGCCTCAGGACGTGCAGCCGGTCCCCCTGGTCACCCGGATCAACCTGAGCTACGAGGCGCTGGAAGGGCTGGCCTCCTATGAGCGCGACGGCGGCCGGGTCTATTTCGGCGGCACCCACATCGTCGCGATCGATCCTTCCAACCTGGGGCGGAATCGTCTCCAGGTCGGCGCCGAGTACAGGGGCAACCCGGTCCACTGGCGCACCTCGCGACTGATCGCCGGCGTGGACGTCCAGGCCTGGAACGAGACCGGCTGGGACCGCGACACCAGCGTGAAGGCCGGCCTGTTGTTCCGCAGCCCTTACGGCGACGCCCGCTCTCTCGAGGCCCTGATCGAGTACTACAACGGGCACGCGCCGCACGGTCAGTTCTTCCAGGTCGAGGTCGAGTACTTCGGCCTCGGCATCGCCTACATGTTCTAGCCCGGATTTCTCACCGCGGGTCTGTTCGCCTCGCTGAAGCTGCGGATCGG
>CAYLND010000257.1:0-4312 GCA_964384905.1 uncultured Acidobacteriota bacterium | reverse complement strand
GGCCCTCGAGCGACTCGTCGAAGGTCGAGCCGAAGATGATGTTCGCCTCGGGATCCACTTCCCCGCGGCTGCGGTTTCCGGGGGACGGAGGGACCCAGGTGGTCGTCGTGGTGGATAAGGGTTCCACCCCGCGCCTTCTCGTCAAGGGCAGCGACGAGTTCGGGGCGCGGGTGCTGCCCGACTCCGAGCGCGCGGTCGTCCCGTTCGTCTCTCCGGACGGCGCCTGGGTCGGATTCTTCCGCGACAACGGTCTGTTCAAGATGCCGCTCGCCGGCGGACCGCCCATCCGCCTCGCTTCGGGCCTGGGTTCGATTCGCGGCGGGACCTGGAGCCGGGACGGCCATATCTACTTCCCGCTGGACAGCGGCTCGCCCCTCTTCCGGGTCTCGGCGGACGGCGGCGAGATGTCGCAGTTCACGAGTCTCGACGACGCCCGCGACGAGCGCACGCATCGCTGGCCGCAGGTCCTTCCCGACGGCAGCGCGGTGCTGTTCACCTGCGACACGCGGGCCTCGACGGAGTATTACGACGACGCGCGCATCGAGGCCGTCCGCCCGGCGACCGGCGAGCGCAAGGTCCTGGTCGAGGGGTCGAGCCAGGCCTGGTACTCGCCCAGCGGTCATCTGGTCTTCGCGCGCGGCGGCTCGCTGTACGCGATCCGGTTCGACGCGGAAGCGCTGACCGTCCGCGGCAGCCCCGTGCAGGTCGCCCAGGGGGTCGCGACCGACGTGGGCTCCGGCGCCGTCCAGTTCGTCGTGGCGCGGAGCGGCACGGCCCTGTGGACCCCCGGAGGCATGACGGCGTCGTACCAGGTCGTCTGGGTGGACCGCAATGGGAAGGAAACGGCCGTGCCGATTCCGCCGGCGCCCTACAACGAGCTGGCGCTGTCACCCGATGGCCGGCGGCTGGCGCTCAACGGCGGGCCGGGGGGCGTGGCCGATCTGTGGGTCGCGGACCTCGCGCGCGGCGTCGTGACCCACATGACGACCGGGGTCCACGGCGTCCAGAGCGCCGTGTGGACGCCGGACGGCGCCCGGATCGTCTATCACACGAGCGCGACGGGCCGGGACCCGAAGACGGGCAGCATGCGGGACAAGTCGTTCATCGTCTCGAGAGCGTCCGACGGCAGCAGGGACGCGGAGACGCTCATCGAATGCCAGAGGGATTGCGTTCCCGACGGATTCACTCCCGACGGCCGCTCCCTGATCTACGAGCTGACCCGCCCGGAAGGGAGCGGACGCGACATCTGGATCCTTCCTCTGGGCGATCCCCGCGGCGCGCGGCCTCTCCTCTCCGATCCGTACCGGAAGAGGCAGGCCAGCTTCTCGCCCGACGGCCGCTGGCTGGCCTACACCTCGAACGAGGGAGGGGACGACAACGTCTTCGTGCGTCCGTTTCCTACCGGGGACAGCCGCTGGCAGATCTCGACGCCGAGCGGCGTCGAGCCGCAATGGAGCCGCGACGGCCGCGAGATCTACTACCGCAACACCGCGGCGCTCTACCGCGTGCCGGTTCAGACCCGACCCACGTTCTCGGCCGGCCGCCCCGAGCGCCTGTTCGACCGCGTGGCCTCGGGGAGCGGCTCCGGGACCTACTCGCCGTCTGCCGACGGATCCCGCATCCTGACGTACCGATCCACGGAGGGGCAGGGCTCGCTGCGGACGCTCTACCTGGACCTCGGCTTCGCGGCGCGTCTTTCCTCCCTGGAGCACGGCCCGTGATCCGGACACGCGCCAGGGGGCGGACGCTCGTCGTGGCATGGATGTCGTCCTTCGCTCTGCTATCGTTCGCCTGCAATCAGAGCTCGAAGACTCACGCTCAGAGCACCGTGGCGCCCAAGCTGCCGGCTTTCATGACCGACGTCACGAGCCCGTTGTACTGGTGCGTACCGTATGCAACGAGCACTCCGAAGACAATCCATGTGTTCAACTTCGGGAGCGCGGACCTCGTGGTCACCAACGTTTCATTCGTCGACACCGGCAGCTGCAGCATGCTGGGGGTGGATTGCGCCACGATCGGGTTCGACAAGACAAGCTTCACGCTGCCGGCGGGAGACACCAAAGGGATGGCCGTGATCGTCACGGTCACCTGTCCGGCCGACACTCTCGGAGTCGACATCCCTCTCGGCGGGACGATCGCGTTCTCCACGAACGCCCTTTCCGCGACCGCCCTGGCGGTCTCTGGCGTGTGCACGGCCGACGTGGCGACGTGCTGTCTCCTCTCCAGACAATGCTGCCCCTCGACAGCCAATCCGATCTGCACCGACTTCAGCGATCCCGTCTACTACGACCAGTGTCTTCAGGCGTGTTGCCACGGGACCAACCCGCCTCCGGGATGTTGACTTGCAGCGCACGGAGCGTTGGACCTTGCCGGGCAGGGCTGATCCTGTTGTATGCGCTGCTGAGTGTCTTTTCGCTTGACGCCGAGCATTGATACATCTATATTTATCGATGTATGAAGCGACCCGCGAGCCTGGCGACCGCCTTCAAGGCCCTGGGCGATCCGACGCGCCTGAAGATCATGGAGCTGCTCAAGTCGAGCGGGAAGTCGTGCTGCGGGCTCATCTCGCGTGACGAGCGTGGCCTGTGCGCGTGCGACGTCGAGCGCGCCATCGGTCTGTCCCAGGCCGCGGTATCGCATCACATGGCCATCCTCGTTCGAGAGGGTCTGGTGGCAGCGGAGAAGCGCGGGCGCTGGATGCACTACCGGAGGAACGAGGCGGCGCTGGCGCGGCTCGCGGAGGCGGTCAAGATCGCCGTGTAGGAGGACACATGACGCCCTCGGTTCACGTCTCCCTCAGGGTCCGGGACCTCGGTCGGTCGGTCGACTTCTATCGGCGCTTCTTCGGCGCGCCCGCGAAGCTCGAGCCCGACTACGCGAAGTTCGTGACGCGGGACCCCGAGATCCACCTGGCGCTCGGACCCGGGCTCGGCGCGGATTCCCGGGCAGGAGCGCTGTCGCACCTCGGAATCCGCGTCGGCTCCATCGACGAGGTCGAGCGCTGGAGAACCGACCTGAAGGCGCGGGGGCTCCCGACCGAGGCTCCCGAGCGTTCGGAATGCTGTTACGCGCTCCAGGACAAGTTCTGGCTCACCGATCCCGATGGCAATCGATGGGAAATCTATACGGTCCTGCAGGACCGGGCGGGTCTTCGTACGGGCATCGTGAAGAAGCCCGGGTACGCGATGCCCGCGTCCGGACGTCCTTGAGGGCCGGATCCAGCCCGGCGGGCGATCTCGATCGCGAAGGGAACCTGGGGGATGCGCGGCGGCAGTTCCAGGAATCGCTCGACACCCGGATCAAGCTCGGAGCCGCGGGGCTCGTGGCCGAGAGCCGCGCCTCCCTGGCGTCACTGTCGATCGAGGAGGGGCACGCCTCGGAAGCCGTGACCGTGCTTCAGGAGGTCCTCCCAGAGTTCGAGAAAGAGAAGGACGTCGCCAACAGGATTGCCGCCGGCGTCGACCTGAGCCGCGCGCTTCTGGTGCTGGGTCGGACTGAGGCCACGAAGGTCCTGAGCCAGGTCCCGCGCTGAGCATTTCCCGCCGCGGAGCCCGCGTTCTACAATCGAGGATGATCGCCGACGTCGTGTCGGACGAGCACCGGCAGCGGGCGGCGGCCACGGACCCTCCACAGCCAATAGAACATCGCGCCGAACAGCAGCACGATCGGCAGCGCGCGCATCGGCCCCGTCGTCAACGGCGCGGGGAAGATTTTCGCCACGCGCTCACGGACCGAGAAGAACGATCCGGCCGCGATGAACAGCGCGAAGCACATGCGCCACAGATGGCGCGCCAGGCGCGGACCGCCGCGCGGGATGCCGGATCGCATGACGCGCACGTCGCCGGTCGCCGCCAGGGTCATGACCGCGGCGAGGAAGAAGAGCATCGCGAACGGGACGCCGTTGCGGACGTGCCCGGGGCTGTTGAAGATCTCGATGCCGCCCACGACGTCGAGGAGCGCGAGGCCGACCGCGACGATCAGCGCGGCCGCGTTGAAACCGCGGGTCCATGGCGTCGGGACGCGGACGGTCGTCAGCGCCGTCCCCACGAAGTAGGCCACCATGAAGCCGGCGAACACGTTCCCGTCCGTGGGACTCTTGAGAAACCCCATGATCGACGCGGTCGACCCCATGACGATCATGGCACCGACGAACAGCAGGCCGCTGCGGCGGTGAATGGTCCCGCCCTTCTTCACCGACAGGGCCACGGCGCCGAGGACCAGGGCGAGCCCGCCCGCGGCGATGTGGATCGGCAGAAGCACGCTAGCCCGGATTTCTCACCATAGACGTTGAAAGGGCTGTTCCCTTTCAGGC
>CAYLND010000256.1:0-4320 GCA_964384905.1 uncultured Acidobacteriota bacterium | reverse complement strand
CGCCTGCCGCGGCCCGGCGCCCGAGGTGCGCGTCGGCTCCAAGAAGTTCACCGAGTCGGTCGTGCTCGGCGAGATCGTCACGCAGGTGCTGCGCAGCACCGGCACGCGGGTCGAGCACCGAGCGCAGCTGGGAGGGACGCAGGTCCTCTGGCACGCGCTGCTGGCGGGGGAGATCGATCTGTACCCCGATTACACCGGGACGATCCGCGAGGACATCCTGCGCGACACCGCCTCCGACAAGGGTGACGAGCACCTGAGGCAGGCGCTCGCCGCGCGCGGCGTGGGGATGAGCGGAGTTCTTGGATTCGACGACAGTTACGCGCTGGGAATGAAGGAGGCGGACGCGGCGCGGCTGGGCGTGACGCGCATCTCGGACCTGCGCGGCCTCCCGAAGCTGCGGCTCGCCTTCAGCGAGGAGTTCCTGCACCGGCGGGACGGCTGGCCGACGCTCCGGGAGCGCTACGGTCTGCCGCAGACCGACGCGAGGTCCCTCGATCACGATCTGGCCTACCGGGCGCTTGCGGCCGGAGACGTCGACGTCGTCGACCTGTACACGACCGACGCCGAGATCCCCTACTACCGCCTGAGAGTCCTCGAGGACGATCGGGGGCATTTTCCCAGGTACCGGGCGGTGCTCCTCTATCGGCTGGACCTGCCGAAGCGCGCCCCGTCCGCCCTGGCGTCGCTCGCGGTCCTCGAAGGGCGCATCTCCGCCAGGGACATGCAGGGTCTCAACGCGCGCGCCAAGATCGACCGCGTTCCGGAGCCAGTGGTGGCGGCCGGCTTCCTCGCGGCGGCCCTCGGGATGGACGCGGGGACCGGACGCGAGGGGAGGGCGTCGCGCGTCGGCCGCTACGTCGCCGAGCACATCGCGCTCGTGGCGGTGTCCCTGAGCGCCGCGGTCCTGGTCGCCATCCCGCTGGGCGTCGTCGCCGCGCGCCGCAAGAGGCTGGGGGCCGCCATCCTGGCGGCGGCCGGCGTCGTGCAGACGATCCCGTCGCTGGCGCTGCTCGTCCTGATGATCCCGCTGCTCGGCATCGGGGCGCTTCCGGCGGTCGCCGCGCTCTTCCTCTACAGCGTCCTGCCGATCGTCAGGAACACCGTGACCGGCCTGAGCGGGATTCCCGTGCCGCTTCTCGAGTCGGCCGACGTGCTCGGTCTGTCGTCGTGGGCGAGACTCCTGAAGATCGAGCTGCCCCTCGCCTCGCCGTCGATCGTGGCGGGCATCCAGACCTCCGCCGTCATCAACGTCGGGACCGCCACGCTCGGGGCGCTGATCGGCGCGGGAGGACTGGGGCAGCCGATCCTCACGGGGATCCGGCTGGACGACCTGGGCCTGATCCTCGAGGGGGCGGTCCCGGCCGCGCTCCTCGCCCTCCTGGCCCAGACGGTGTTCGCCGGCGTGGGAAGGCTGATCGTCCCGAAAGGTCTGCGGCTGCGGCCCGACGCCTGAGGACGAAGTCCGCCGGAAGCCGCGCCGATTGTCGATCCGCGGTTTTCCTCCGAGATCGTTCGGTGATATTCTTCGAACTGCACACGACAGAGTCCGAGGTCCGCCTCTTTCTCCGGGAGGCCCGATGCCGCGGCTTGCGTCGCCGGAGCAGGCGCTCCGGCAGGAGTCAGAGAGCCCGATCGATCGGAACCGTCTCGTCGCGCGGTACCGCCGCAACCGGGAGCGATCCCGCCTCCTGTTCGATCTCCTGACGGACGAGGACGCCCACTACAGCCAGCCGATCCCGCTGCGACATCCGTTCGTCTTCTACGAGGGGCACGTCCCCGCGTTCAGCTTCAACCTGCTGGTGAAGACCGCCCTCGGCGGGGCCGGCATCGATCCGGCGCTGGAGAGCCTGTTCGCGCGCGGCATCGACCCTCCGACCGACCGGGCGACGGTGCCCGATGCCGCGCGCAGCCGCGAGCGCTGGCCGAGGCGCCGGGTGGTGCGGCAGTTCGCGCAGGCGGCGGACGAACGGGTGATCGAGGCGCTGACGCGCGGCGACATCGAGCGTCCCGGACATCCGCTGCTCGACCGGGCCGAGGCGGTCTTCGTGGTCCTCGAGCACGAGGTCATGCATCAGGAGACGCTTCTGTACATGCTGCACCGCGTGCCGCATGGGCTGAAGCGATCGCCCTCGGGATACCGGCCGCGCGTCGACGGCCCGATTCCGCGGACGAGCTGGATCGCGATCGGTCCGGGACGCGCGACGCTGGGAATCGATCGAATGGCGGCGGCCTACTCGTGGGACAACGAGCGCCCCCGCCACGCCGAGCCGGTGCGCGCCTTCGCGATCGAATCCGGAAACGTGACCAACGCGGCCTTCATGGAGTTCGTCGATGCCGGCGGCTACCGGGAGCCGCGCTTCTGGCGTCCGGCCGACTGGGACTGGGCGCGACGCGAGCGCCTCCGGCATCCGCCGTTCTGGGAGCGCCGGGAGGGAGGCTGGATCTGGCGCGGGCTGTTCGAGGCGATCCCCCTCCCGCCCGCCTGGCCGGTCTACGTCAGCCACGCCGAGGCGGAGGCCTACGCGCGCTGGCGCGGCGCCAGGCTCCCGACCGAGGCGGAGTTCCAGCGCGCGGCCTACGGTGCGCCGGGGGGAGAGGAGCGCCTGTTCCCGTGGGGCGAGACGGCGCCGGACTCCGCCCGCCACGGCGTTTTCGACTTCACGAGCTGGGATCCCGAGCCGGCCGGCAGCCACCCCGGCGGACGCAGCGCCTGGGGCGTCGACGATCTGGTCGGCAACGGATGGGAGTGGACGAGCACGCCGTTCGCTCCCTTCCCGGGGTTCCGGACGCAGGCGACCTATCCGGAATACTCCGCCGACTTCTTCGACGGCGATCACTTCGTTCTGAAAGGGGCCTCGCCCGCGACGGCGCGGGAGCTGCTGCGGCCGACCTTCCGCAACTGGTTCCGAGGGCGCTATCCGTACGTCTACGCGACGTTCCGGTGCGCCAGGGATGGCGCGTGACGCCGACGACGCTGTCGACGCCCGCCGCGGCCCCGTCCGAATCGGCGCGGGCATTCGCGGACGAGGTGCGGCATTTCCTGACGCAAGAGCCTCGACAGCTTCCTTCGCGCTATCTCTACGACGAGGTGGGGTCGGCCCTCTTCGAAGCGATCTGCCGGCTGCCGTGGTACCCGCTGACCCGCGCCGAGCTCCGCCTGCTCCAGGGGCACGCGCGCGAGATCCTGGGCACCGGCGTGACGACGATCGTCGAGCTGGGCCCCGGGAGCGGCGCCAAGCTGTCGGCCCTGATCGCGGGCGCCGGAAACGATCGCGGGCGCCTGGACGTGCACCTCGTCGACGTGTCGGGCAGCGCGCTCGCCCAGGCTGGGCGGGCGCTCGAGGGGCACGACGACGTCCGGGTCGTGACGCACCGGACGACGTACGAGATCGGCCTCGGGGAGCTCGGCCTCGCCCGCTCTGGCGCGGGGCGCCGTCTGGCGCTGTTCCTCGGATCGAACATCGGCAATTTCGATCCCCCGGGCCGCGACGCGTTCCTGGCCTCGGTGCGATCGTCGCTCGACCGAGGCGACGCGCTCCTGCTGGGCGTCGACCTCGTCAGGCCGGTGCCGGATCTGCTCCTGGCGTATGACGACCCTCTCGGCGTGACCGCCGCCTTCAATCTCAATCTATTGGCCCGGATTAACCACGATCTCCAGGGCGACTTCGATCTCCAGGGCTTCGCCCATCGGGCGATCTGGAACGAGGAAGCCTCGCGCATCGAGATGCACCTGCGCAGCGGCCGCAGGCAGCGCATCACCGTCCACGACGCGGACCTGGCGTTCGTGATGGAGCCGGGTGACACGATCTGGACGGAGAGCTCCTACAAATACCGGCCGCCGGACATCGTCCCGGTGCTGGAGCGCTCCGGCTTCATTGTCCGCGCGCAATGGATCGACGCGGTCGATCGATTCGCGCTCACCCTGGCCGAGGCGGCCTAGGGGATCGATCGGATGCGCCGCTCAGCCGCGCGACGCCTCCGGAGCCGGCTCGAACACGAGCTCGTCGACGAAGCACCAGCCCCAGTCCTCGCCCGGCTCGAGGCTGCGCATGATCGGGTGATGGATCTTCCTGAAGTGCTTCGTGGCGTGCCGATTGGGCGAGTCGTCGCAGCAGCCCACGTGGCCGCACGACAGGCACAGACGAAGGTGGACCCAGTCGCTCCCCATCGCCAGGCACTCTTCACAGCCGTCAGGGGTGTTGGGCGCCACCTTCCTGACTTCACTCAGGTGCGTGCATCGTTTCGGCATCGACTCCCTCCCTCGAGCTCCTAGCCCGGATTTCTCACCATAGACGTTGAAAGGGCTGTTCCCTTTCAGGC
>CAYLND010000255.1:0-4324 GCA_964384905.1 uncultured Acidobacteriota bacterium | reverse complement strand
CCTTGGTGGCCGCGTGCGCGTCGCCGTTGGATGCAATATTATTCATGGCGATGCGAAAGTTACCACGAATAGAGCGGCGGTCAACCAGAAAAACGACGCGCGTCGCATCGTGCTCCACATCCTGGAACACGAAGGGGATCGAAGGCGAGGAGCGCCCGAGGGCGGGCTCAGGCGACGCGCTTCTGTGGGCCGGCCCGCTCGAGACGCGGGGCGCGCCGTCTTCCGAACAGGGCCGCGGTCCAACGGACGAGGTAATAGAGCGCGGTCATGTAGATCATGACGGGCACCGCCAGGATCGCGATCACGATCAGCCAGGCGAAGCCGATCGGAACGCGCACCATCCAGTCGGACCATCGCAGCTCACGCCTCATGCCGCCGATCTTACCATCCGTCGCCCCGCCGTCCGTCCGACGCCATCGCTTCTCGATGGGGTCCGCGCGTCGCTTGACGCGTGGCGGCGGGCGATGCTACAGTCCCGCCCCTTCCATTCCGGAATCGCCCTGGAGGCAACGCATGGCCACGGCCGGCCAATTGAAGACGAAGATCGACAGACTCGAGAAGAAGCTTGCGGACAAGGGAGCGTCCCTGAGCCCCGCGATCCGCCGGCTCAAGACGAAGCGGCTCAAGAGGCTGCAGCGCGCGCGCCGGGTCGCGCTGGCGATAGACAAAAAGCGGACGGACGAGAAGAAGGGCGGAAAGGCAGCGCCCGAGCCCGCCGCGGGGGACAAGCCGGCCGCCGCAGCGGGCGAGCCGGCGGCGCCGCCCGCCGGCTAGAGGTCGGAACCAGCGGCGCGCCGGCGCGTCCCGGGCGTACGCGTGTCGCGTCGACATCCCAGACAGGAGGAGGCAGGAGCATGAACGTTGCGCGCAGGATGAGCATCGTGGTCGCGGCCGCGCTCGTCGGGGCCGCGCTCGCAGGGTGCGGCACGAGCGTGGACGAGATGATCATGAACCCGGGCACGAAGGACGAGATCATCGCGAAGCTCATCACCGACGACGTGGCCAAGCGGGACATCATGACCCGGCTGGCCAGCAACAACGACACCAAGAAGGAGATGGCCGAGACGCTCCTGGGCGACGTGTCGGTCAAGGCGATGGCTCTGGAGAAGCTGACGGGCGAAGCCTCTCAGCGGGCCGAGATCATCAAGAAGCTCCTGGGTGATCCCGCCACGCGCGGCGAGGTCGTCGCCGCGCTCACCGGCGACGAGGCCGGCCGCAAGGAGCTTCAGGACATCCTGAAGAAGCCCCTCCCCAAGAAGGAATCGAAGTAGCCGCTCTTCAGAGGGCGTTCACCTGGACGGTGTTCGAGACCACCCGGTGCCCGCCCTGATCGACCATGCTGAGCCTGACCCGGTAGGTGCCGGGCCGGTCGAACCTCATCTCGTGCTGGTAGTCGTACCCGTCCGCGGTACGCACGATGGTGCCGGTGGCGCAGGTCGGCTCGGGGGTCGCGGCGTCCGGCTCGTGCCGCGCCGGCTGCATCCGATCGTCGATCCCGTCCCGGGCGCCCGCCATGTCCGCCTGGGCCGCCATCTCGCGGCACAGCTCCAAACGGCTCGGCTCCGTGGCGCTGCGCACCTTTCCGTACAGTGACACCGTGAACGGGACGAAGCCGATTACGCGATCGGCCGCGATCCAGAGCGCCGGCGCGGCGTCCTTCGCTCCTTTCGACCACCCCTTCGACCAGGCGGGCACGCTGCCACACACCGTGGCGGCCACCAGCGCCGCAGCCAGCGCCGACCTGGACCACTGATTCTCCCGCATCGCCCCCTCCCCAGAGTCGACGGGCCAATCGCCGTCAATTGCTTATATGTAACTTTTTATTTATTGCATATGAACAACGCGAGAATCTAGAGCGGAACGGTGTAGAGTCAATGCTAATTTTCGTAATCTTGACTGTGGGTTACGCTAAACCTATATTCGCAAGGCGTTAAGCGGAAGGTCACCGAAAAACCAGCGCGACGGGGACACTTGCGCAGTCACAGCGGGTCGGAACGGCTCTCGGACGAGATCCTCCGGCGGATCTGCCGCGAGGTGGGACAGCTTCTTCCCTGCGACCGCATCTGCCTCGCCCTGCCGTCCTCCAACGCGGCCGAGATCACTCTTGTAACCGCCCATCCCAGGGCGGAGCGCCGCCAGGCGCGCACGGTGCCCCGAAAGGGGTCGCGCGCGGCGCAAGTCCTGAGGCGGTGCACCACCGCGATCGCATCCGACCTGCGCGACCGCTCGCGCTACGCGGAGGAGCGCATCCTGCACGAGTACGGCATGGCCGAGGCGGCCTTCCTGCCGCTCATCTGCGGAAACCGTCCGGCCGGCGTCCTGATCCTCGGCTCGAGCGAGCGCGGTCGTCCGGAGCGCAAGGCGTCCGAGCTGCCCCGGGAGGCGCTCGGGCGGGTCGCCGCCGCGATCGGCGCCGAAGGGGAAACGCCGGGCGGGCCGGGCCCGGATGCGGATGAGTCGCGCCAGGCCCTGCAGTCCGCGCTGCGCCGCATGACGGCGTTCGGCGCCGTGGCCAACCGCATCGTCCAGGAGGACGACCTCGACGTCGTCTGTCGCCTGTTCCTGGACACCCTGCGCGCCAACTCCGGCTTCGGCCGCGCCGTCCTCACGCTCATCGACGAAGAAGGGCGCGACCTGCAGTTCTACTTCACCGGCTTCAGCGACGCGGAGATCGATTACTTCCACTCGCACAAGCCGGAGGCCGCGCAGCGGGCGGGCCTGTTCGACAGCGGCCGCAGGATCGGCGGCTCGTTTCTCGTGCCCGAAGAAGCCTGCAGCGGAGGCCTGCGGCCCGGCACCGCGCAGGAGCTTCTGTTCATACCGCTGCACGGGTCCGGTTCGAGCCTGGTCGGGACGGTGATGCTCGCCGATCCGACCACCGCCGAGCGGCCGACGCCCGAGTCCCTGTCTCCCCTGGAGCTGTTCGCCGGGCAGATGGCGCACGCGCTCCAGAAGAAGCGTCTCGATCGCCAGATCAACAGCATGCGGGAGCGGCTGCTGACGGTGCAGGCGCAGCTCCTGCAGGCCGAGAGGATGTCGGCCATCGGTCTGTTGATCTCGGGCGTGGCGCACGAGCTGAACAATCCGCTGTCGGGCATCATGGGGTTCGCGCAGCTTCTGCTGGCCAGCGAGCTGAATCCGAAGGTGCGCAAGCACCTGGAGCGGATCCACAACGAGGCGGTGCGCTCGCAGCGGATCGTCCAGAACCTGCTGACCTACTCGCGACGCCACAAGCCGGAGAAGACATACGAGAGCCTGAACGCCGTCATCGACGGCGTCCTGGAGCTGCGCTCCTACCAGCTCAAGGTGGACAACGTCGAGGTCGTGCGCCGCTACGATCCCCGCCTGCCCAGCACCATGCTCGACGTCCACCAGCTGCAGCAGGTCATCCTGAACGTCGTCAACAACGCGCACCACGCGATGATGGAGGTGAGCGGCCGCCCGCGACGGCTGATCATCGGAACGCACCGGACCGAGGGCACGCTGCGCGCCAGCTTCCGCGACACCGGCACGGGAATCGCCCAGGACCGGCTCGAGTCGATCTTCGATCCCTTCTTCACGACCAAGAAGAGCGGCAAGGGGACGGGCCTCGGGCTCAGCGTCTCGCGGTCGATCATCAAGGACCATCAGGGCGTCATGAGCGCCGAGAGCGTTCTCGGCGAGGGGACGACGATCCACGTGGACCTGCCGCTCCTCGAGGAGGAGCGCCCGGCGCCGGCGGCCGAAACGACGACGACGTCCGGCGGATCGACGGCCCCGCTCCGTCTCCTGGTCGTCGACGACGAATCAATCCTGGTCGAGCTGCTGACCGAGTTCCTGAGGCTGTCGGGGCACACGGTGGACGAGGCGCGCAATGGCCAGGCCGCCCTCGCGCTCGCGACCGCCAACGATTACGACGTGATCCTGACCGACCTCAAGATGCCGGGTCTCGACGGTCAGACCCTGTACGAGCGCGTGTGCCGGCTGAAGCCCCACATGGCACGCCGCTTCATCTTCTCGACGGGCGATCTGGCGAATCCCAAGACCCAGACCTTCTTCCAGGCCGCGGGTTGTCCCTACCTCAGCAAGCCGTTTCGTCTCGAGGCAGTCCTGACCCTCCTCGATCAGGTCATGCGCGGCACGCGCGCCGCCTGAGCCTCCATCGCGGAGGGCGCGCGCACCGCGCTCCCGACGTTGACTTGCGGGTGGCCGCGCCGTACCTTTGGGGCTCCGTGACCACGCACCGCGCTCCGGCCCACCGCGACCACGGCGCGCCCCGCGTCCGACGGCGGCGCGCGGCCGCAATCGTGCTGGCCCTGATCGGCGCCGCGTCGCCGATGGCGGC
>CAYLND010000254.1:0-4403 GCA_964384905.1 uncultured Acidobacteriota bacterium | reverse complement strand
GCGCCGTTCACCAGCCAGGTGGACGCGGAGAGCGCCGCGGCCGGAACGGTCCCGGCCCAGGCGGTCCCGAGCGGGCGGACCGGCCGATCGCGGAACAGACGGTCGAGATCGACGGGGATGGCGTGCGCCGCGAGCTGGCCCAGAAGGTGCAGGATCTGGATCGGCCCGGGGCGCCCCGGGACGTCCGAGGCGATCGCCAGGTGCGGGCGCTCACGCAGGATCTGCTGCGCCAGGCCGGTGAGGACGTTGCGCGGTCCGACCTCGACGAACAGACGGGCGCCCGCCTGGTGCATCGCCTCGACCTCGTCGGCGAAGCGCACCGGCTCGACCAGGTGCTCGGCGAGGATCGCGGCCACCTGCTTCGGGTCGCGCGGGTACGGCGCGGCGGTCGAGTTGGAGTAGACCTCGATCTGCGGCGCGCCGAACGGAATCTCCGACAGCACCGCCGCCAGCCGATCGCGCGCCGGGGCGATGACCGGCGAATGGAAGGCGCAGGCGACCGGCAGGGGGCGCGCCTCGATGCCGTCCTTCTTGAGACGGTCGATCGCCTCCTGGACGCCGGGCCGCGTCCCGGAGATCACGGTCTGCCGCGGGGCATTCAGGTTGGCGATCCAGACGTCCTTGATGGGTCGCAGGATCTCGACCACGCGTTCCTGCGTCTCCGGGACCGCCGCCATGGTCCCGAGATCCTCCCGGGCCGCCTCCAGGATGCAGCGCCCGCGCGCCTCCGACAGACGCGCCAGCGTGTCCTCGTCGAAGACCGCGGCGGCGGCGAGCGCGACGTACTCGCCGTAGCTGTGACCGGCGAGCATGTCGGCCTGCACGCCGAAGCCGCGCAGCAGGCGCAGCATGGCCAGACCGGCCGCGCCCAGGGCCGGCTGCGCGTTCCGGGTCTCCGTCAGGGCGTCCTTGCGGGCGCGCTCCTGCTCCGGCGTGAAGGATGGCGGCGGGAAGATCCGCCGCCCGAGCGAGCCGGCCAGGCGGCCGTCGAGCGCGCGGTCGGCGCGCTCGAACTCGGAGCGCACCTCAGGGAAGCGCACCGCCAGGTCGCGCAGCATGTCCGGGTACTGCGAGCCCTGCCCGGGGAACAGGAACGCGACCCGACCGCCTTTCCCGAACGGCGTGTCCGTGAAATAGAGACCGGTCGGGTCGACGATCGAGGGGGCGCCGGCGCGCAGGCGCTCGAGCGCCGCGGCGGTCTTCTGCCGCAGATCGTCGGCCGACGACGCCACGATGGCGAGGGCGCGCTCGGACGCCGGAGTCTCGGCCGCGGTCCGCCACAACGAGAAGGCGAGGTCGGCGATCTCCGGCGCGGGGCCGCGCTCCAGGGCGGCCTGAAGACGCTCGAGCTGGTCCTGGATCTCGGCCCGCCCGCGCCCGCGCCAGAGACACAGCTCGGCCGGCGCGCGCGCGCTGAGCGCCGGCGGACCGGCCACGATCTCGTCGGCGTACTCCTCCAGGACGGCGTGGAAGTTCGTGCCGCCGAAACCGAACGCCGACACTCCGGCGCGCCGCGGGTGGCCGCCGGAGGGGGCCAGCCACGGACGCAGATCGGCGTTCACGTAGAAGGGGCTCTCGTCGAGACGCGCTCTGGCGTTCGGCTTCTCGACGTGCAGCGTCGGCGGCAGGACCTTGTGGTAGAGCGACAGCGCCACCTTCGCCATTCCCGCCACGCCGGCGGTGCACTTGGTGTGGCCGATCATCGACTTGACCGAGCCGATGGCGCACGACTGGAGCGGGGCCCCGGCGGCCTCGAACACCCGCTTCAGCGTCGTGACCTCGGCCTGGTCTCCCGCGACGGTGCCGGTGCCGTGCGCCTCGATCAGCCCGACGGTGGCGGGCGAGAAGCCGGCTTTGGCGTAGGCGCGCTCGAGCGCCAGGGCCTGGCCCTCCGGCCGCGGGGCCGTGAGGCCCTTGTCGCGGCCGTCGCTGGAGGAGCCGATCGCCTTGATCACGGCGTACACCCGGTCGCCGTCCCGCTCGGCGTCCGCCAGACGCTTGAGCACCAGGATCGCCAGCCCTTCGCTGATGACGATGCCGTCGGCGCCCTCGTCGAACGTGCGGCAGCGGCCGCGCCGCGAATGAGCGCGCGTCTTGCTGAAGCACAGGAACATGAACGGATTCTGGGCGGTGTCGATGCCGCCGGCCAGCGCCATGTCGCTGCTGCCGGTCTCGAGCTCCCGGACCGCCAGATAGAGCGCCGCGAGCGACGAGGCGCAGGCGGCGTCGACCGTGAAGTTGGCGCCGCCCAGATCGAATCGGTTGGCGACCCGTCCGGCCGCGACGTTCAGCAGGATGCCCGGGAAGGAGTCCTCGGTCCACTCCGGCAGGCGCGACAGGAGCTCGGGAGAGGGCGCGTCGATGAAGGTCGGGAGCTGCGACCGGAAGGCATACAGGTTGCCGAGCTCGCTGATCCCTCCGCCGGCGCCGAGGATCACCGCCGTGCGCTGGCGCGGGAACGGACGATCGAGATATCCCGCGTCCGCCAGCGCGGCGCGGGCCACCTCGAGCGTCAGGAGCTGGATCGGCTCGATGGAAGGGAGCGAGTTCGGCGGCATGCCGTAGCGCACCGGATCGAAAGGCAGATCGTCCAGGAACCCGCCCCACTTCGAATAGACCCGGTCGCGCGCCCGCGGATCGGCGTCGAAGTACCGTCGCCAGTCCCAGCGATCGGCGGGGACCTCGGTGATCGCGTCGACCTTGTTGAGGATGTTGTCCCAGTAGGTGGCGAGATCGGGCGCCTTCGGCAGGACGCAGCCGATGCCGATGATGGCGATGTCGGACGGCTTCTCGGGGCGCGCGGACCGGGATCCTTCCAGGCGCGCGGTGCCCGCAGACTCGAGACGCTTCGTTCCTTCCACCGACACGTCCCGGTGCAGCTCCTCGATCGAGCAGGTGCGATCGCGCAGGGCGGCGACCTGGCCGATCATGTACATTCCGTCGACCGCCTGCTCCTCGGCGGTCAGGTGCCGCAGCTTCGGAGCGCCCGGCCGGCGACCGTACTCCGGGTTCCGGTCGACCCCCTTCGAGGCGATGCGCAGCCGGCCGAGATTGAGCGCCTCGAGGGCGCCGCGGATCTCCTCGGGCTGGCGGCCTTCCGCCAGGAGCCGCCGCCGCTCGCTCTCGAAGACCCCCGCGTACGGCGTGTCGACGCAGCGCGTCGAGTGGCCCGGTCCCGTCTCCAGGAGGACCGTGCGCTCGCAGTCGACCGCCGACCTCTGGAAGCCTTCGACGATCGCCCCGGTGGCGACCGCCTCGTGCGTGAACAGGTAGGCGGTGCCCAGGAGGACGCCGACACGCGCGCCGCGCTCGGCGAGAGGAGCGGCGAGCGCCGCCACCATCGAGGCGCCGAGCGCGTCGTGGATGCCGGCGGCGAACAGGACGTGGCAGTCGGCCACCTGGTCCGCCGGCAGAGCCTCCAGAAGGGTGTCGACCATGGTGTTCCAGAGGACGAACGAGGAGCGCGGCCCGACGTGACCGCCGCACTCGCGTCCTTCGAACACGAACCGCCGCGCGCCGCCCTCCAGGAACAGCTTCAGGAGTCCCGGCGAGGGAACGTGCAGGTAGGTGGCGATTCCGTCGCTCTCGAGCGTCCGGGCCTGGTCGGGGCGGCCGCCGGCGATCAGGGCGAACGGCGGCCGGAACTCGCGCACCACCTCCAGCTGCTCCTGGCGCAGATCGAGGGGGACGAAGCCGAGGATCCCGACGCCCCACGGGCGCTCGCCCAGAGCGGCGCGGGTCTCCGAAAGGAGCGCGCGCACCTCGGGGGCGCGCATCAGCGCCAGCGCCAGGAACGGCAGGCCACCGCCCCGGGCGACCTCGAAGGCGAAGGCGGCGTTGTCGCTGACGCGGGTCATCGGTCCCTGCACGATCGGGAAGCGGGTGCGGTGCGCGAGGGCCAGGGGAGCGTTCTCGTCGAGCGGCCGGAGCGCGCGCGCCGTGGCGAGATGCGTCTCGATCGCGCGGCGCAGTCCGTCGATCACACCCCCCACGGTGCGGAACGTCCGGGCGAGAGGCGCCGCGAACGCCGCGTCCTGGCCGAGGACGAGGAGCTGCCGCCTCGGCTCCTCCCAGCCGCAGCGCTCGGCGATCGCCCGCCGCAGGGCGCCGATCCGATCCGGGACCGCCGCTCCGGCCGTCTCGACGGACGTCCCCGTGATCCGCCGCAGGTCATCACCGGGTTGCAGCCCGGAGCGGTCGAACAGGCGCCAGGACTCCCCGTCACCCCCGAACAGCGCCGTCTCGCTGCCGTCCATCCGCGCGACGGCGTCGCGCGCCGGGGCCGACAGGGGCGACTCGCGGGTCAGCAGGAGCTGCGCGTCCAGGACGACGCCGGCGGCACCGGCGGCGCAGGCGGCCGCGGCGGTGTGCGGGCCGATCCCGCCCTGGGCCCAGACCGGCAG
>CAYLND010000253.1:0-4410 GCA_964384905.1 uncultured Acidobacteriota bacterium | reverse complement strand
CGACGACGGGGACGCCTGCACGGTGGACGCCTGCGACCCGGCGACCGGTCAGTGCGCGCACATCCCCGCGACCTGTGACGACGGCGATGCCTGCACGATCGACCGCTGCGATCCGGTCGCGGGCTGCGTCCACGCCCCGGCCGCCCTCGCGGAGGTCGACACGATCGATTTCCTGGACGACGCGCAGTTCCAGTGGCCGCCGACCGCGGACGCGCTGCAGTACAACGCTTACCGCGGCACGATTCCGAGCAGGTTCCTGGGGAGCCGTCCTGCCGCGACGCTGTACGACCACGTCTGCCGCGAGAGCGCCGACGAGTTCTCGGACGGCGCGACGCTCTCCACGGACTCATCGGCTCCGCCCCTCGGAACGGCCTACTACTATTTGATCACCGGCGAGGGCACGTGCGGCGAGAGCGTCCCCGGCCGCGCCTCCTCCGGGACTCCGATCCCGAACGCTTCCCCCTGCCCGACACCGCCGTGATGGACTGATCGGCTCTGCGACTGAGTGGAGCCCGCGGACGGGCGGCCGTCGGCCGGCCTGCTATCGCCGCGTTGACACGCCCGAGCGCCTCTTCTATTCTGCGCGCCGCTCTCCGGCCGGTGCAGAGTCAGGGATGGCATGCCGTATCCGAAGGACTCACTTGCCTGTCGACTTCTGGCGGACGATCCCGAGGCGCTCGGGCAGGTCATCCGGTGGATCTCCCTCACCCTCACGTCGCCGAAGTTCTGGGTCCTGCGGCGGGAATGGCCCGACCTGGTGCAGGAGGTCCTGACCCGGGTGGTCGAGACGCTGCGGCTCGAGCGGTTCGACGCGTCGCGCGACTTCCGGGTCTACGTTCAGGGCATCGCGCGCTTCGTGGGTCTGCAGACGCTGAGCCGCCGGCCGCAGGGGGAATCCTCCGATGATCCGGGCGCGCTTCCGGACGGCGCGGCGGACAATCCCGAAGCGCATGCCATCGATCGTCAGCTGGCGCGCCGCATCCTGGACCTCTGCTCGGAGGAATGCCGCGAGATGTTCCGGCTGCACTTCTTCGAGGTGCGGAGTCACCAGGAGATTGCCGCGATCCTGGGCATCCCCGTGGGCACGGTGAAGTCCCGCCTGTTCCGATGCCTGGAGGCGGCGCACCATGACATCTCGAGGGCGTCAGCCGGGCGGGGAACCGCGCATCGCCTCGCACGAACCTATAGATAAGGATGGCAAGAAGGTGAACGGTCACGAGGAGATCCGGCTGGACCTGCCCGCCTACGTCGCGTCCCGCCTCGAGGGCGCCGCGGCGCACCGGGTGAAAGAGCACCTGGAGGGGTGCGTCGATTGCCGCGAGCTGGCCGAGACGATCAAGGAGCTCGGAACGTCCCTGAGCGAGGGCGGGGAGTCCCTGTTCGCGCCGCATCCGTCGGCATCGTCGCTCAAGGAGTATGTCGATCGCCGGGGCGGGAGTGACCGGGTGGGGATCGCGCAACATCTCGCGGGTTGCGCTACCTGCTCGCTGGAGGTCGAGGTATGGACCAGAAGAGCGGGCGCGCAGGGAGGTGAGCGATTGGCGCTTCCCGGATGGACGCGCTGGCGATCCCTGGCGCTGGCCTCGGCGGCCGGCATCGCCGTGGGTTTCGGGCTGGCGGTGTTCCTCCGGACCAGCCGGAAGCCGGCCGTTCCGCCCGCCTCGCCCGCGGCGACGACCGTGGCCGGCGCCGCTTCGACCGCGGCCGCTCCGGCCGCCGGCCGCCTGCTTCTCCTGCCGCGCACGCTGCGAGGCGAGAGATCGGTCGGGACCTACGCGCTCGAGGCGAACCAGGAGCTCGTCGTCATCGCGTGTCCCGTTTCCCTGCCGGGCACGGCAGGAGACATCGAGCGTTTCCGCTACGAGATCCGGGAACAGACCGGGGAGACTGTCTGGTCGCAGACGATGTCGGCGGCGGAGATCCGCAGGCAGAGCAACGGGGGTCTCGAGGTCGTGACCTTCCTGGTGCCCGCGCGCTCCCTGCCGCCCGGTCGTTACGAATTCAGGCTGACTCCGGTGGAGCGGCCGGCCGAGGTGCGCTACCAGGCCGATCTCGAGATCACGCGAGGCGGCGAGGCGCGGTAGCGCGGGCGGCGGGTCGTCATCGCCAGTCGCCCGCGGCGGCGAACGCGCCCCAGAAGAAGGGGTTGGTGCTCCGTCCCGCGCTGCGCCGCGCCTCCAGCATGACGAGGCTGGCGTGGCGCACCGATTCCGCCGTCGTCATCCCGTTCAGACGACCTTCGTAGAGATCCCGCATCCACTCCGTGGTGCTCTCGTCGTCGACTTTCCAGAGACTGGTGATCAGCGTCCTGACCCCCGCCACCGTGAACGCCCGTCTCAGTCCGAGCACTCCTTCGCCGGTCTGGATCGGCCCCAGTCCGCTCTCGCACGCGGAGAGGACGGCCCACTCCACGCCGGATAGATCGAGGGTGGCGATCTCCTCGGCCGTCAGGACGCCGTCCTCCGCCCCGGCGACCGCGTCGCCCCTGCGGTTGGCGCCCGCCACCGCCAGACCGGAGAGCAGGAGGGGCCGGTCGCCCGTGGTGGCCGATGTCAGGCTGGAGGCACACCCTCTCTCCAGGAAGAACGCATGAGTCGCAAGATGCAGGATCCTCCGCCCGGGCGCGAGGCTCTTGAAGGCCTCTTCGCTGGCCCGGGCTTCGGTCAGCTCGAGGACGTCGGAGGCGGCCAGCCCGGACGTCGCTCCCCCCCTCGCGACGACCGCGCGGATCTCGTCGACCTCGCGCGTCGACGCGGGCAGCGGATCGAAATGCACCGCGCCCAAGCCGACGCAAGAGGGGGCGGGGCTACGGTAATGCCCGCGAGCCTGCGCCTCCGGTCCGGAGACGCTCGAGGCCGGCCTGAGGGTATTCTGGGCCGCCGGCGCCGATGACGTCTCGGGGCGAGCGTCGAAATCAGGACCGCCGAGCATCAGAAGACCCCGTCCGCTGCCGGGCACCGGCTCGGCCAGCGCGAGGAGGTCGCGCTCGGCGGACAGGTAGTGAAAGATCGGACCGCTCTCGACCAGGTATTTTCCTTCGCCCACCGGGAGGGTCATGAAGTTCACCAGGTTGATGGCCCCGTCGGGGACGACCAGGACCAGCTCCGGGCTCCCCAGCACCCGGGACAACGGCTCCCAGATCTTCGCGCGCAGAGCGCCACCGAGATCGCGCAGCTCGCGGTCGGGGCCCTGCGGGCCCGCTTCCAGAGGAGCGGGCGGAGCGGCGGACCGCGCCCTCCACTTCTCGATGAGCCGGTCGATCTCCTGAGTGCTGCCGATCGGGACGGCCGCCGGGCGAAGGGTGCCGCCCAGGACGAAGGCGATATACGCCGGCGCCGCCGCGCGCGGGGGGCCGCCCGTTCCCTCCGGCGACGAGGCCCTCGGCCGGCTGCGCTCGTAGAGTGCGTACGCCACGAGTCCCGCCGTGCTGGGGATGGATTGTCGCAGCTCGTCGATCGTCGAAGGGTCCTGCTGCAGGCGCGTCTTGAAGGAGGCGCTGGCGCCAGCCAGCCGTCTCTCCAGGGCCTCCTTGTCCCGCGTCGCGCCATCGAGCTCGGACACGTAACGCTCGGGATGGGCGGGCTCGGGTCCCCGGACCACCAGGGCCGCTTCGCGATTGGTGGCCGCGACCAGATCCTTGAACAGCCCGGCCAGCACCGGGTCGTCACCGCTGCCGGCGGCGCGATGCAGCCCGGCCATCTGGTCGAGAACCAGGGCGCGGGATCGGACCAGCGTCATCCAGACGCGCTCGACGGCGTCGTTCGGGAGGCGCGCGGGCGACGTCGCGGCGAGCACCGACAGGGCGGTGCTCAGCCCGGAAATGCGCACCCTCTCGTACTCCAGGGCCTCGCGTTCCGACAGGCCGCGCAGCGATCGACCGAAGTGGGCGCGCAGGATCTCCTCGGCCTGCAGCGACTCCTCGAAGGCCTGGCGGGCCTCGCCCAGCGACCAGTGGACTGCGGCCAGGCGGTTCAGCTCCTCGGCGACGGCGGGGTGCGTCTCCCCGAGGCGGGGGCCGCGCACCGCGCGCGCCCCCCCGCAAAAGGTGGCCGGCCGCCCGACCTGTCCGGGCCGGGAGGTTGTGAGCGGGAGCGGCGCTCAGCTGACGAGCGCACCGAGCATGAGGCGGCGATAGGCGTCGCGCCACGCGGTCTGACGCGCCGCCACGGTGGCCGCGACCATGCCGAGGAACACGATCGCCTGCTGCAGTTCGGACACGAGCAGAAGCGAGGGTCCGGCGGCTCCCCCGCCCTCCGGAGTGATGACGAAGAAGGAGTACAGAAATCCGGTGACGACCGCGAGCCCCGCGATGTCGACCGCCGTGGTGGCCGCCAGCGGCTCCCGCGTTCCTCGATGGGGCTGCCCCAACAACCCGAAGCACGGCCGGACATTACCAAAGATTTCGAACAC
>CAYLND010000252.1:0-4444 GCA_964384905.1 uncultured Acidobacteriota bacterium | reverse complement strand
CCATGAGGTGGTGGCGCACGCGGCGGCGCCGACGGACGCGCCCCCCGCGCCGGACTCCGAGACCACCGCCGCCCCCCCTGCCGCCGCATCGGTGGAGCCCGTGCCGGCGCTCTCCCCGCCCGAAACCGCACCCGAGGTGGCGGCACGCCCCGCGCCGGGCAGCGGCTCGGAGCTGCGGGACGAACGGCAGCGGCAGCATCTGGCGATCGAGACGATCGCCGAGAAGACCAAGATCCGGCGCGCCTACCTGCAGGCGATCGAGGAGGAGCGTTTCGGTGATCTGCCGGCCGCCGTCTTCGTGCGAGGCTTCCTGCGCGAGTACGCACGCTGTCTCGGGCTGTCCGGTGACGACGTCGCGCAGAGCTACATGAAACGCTACCGGGACTGGCAGGAGTCACGCGGCCATCCGCCCGGACAGCCCCCACCCGGGTCCCAGAACTAGCGCCCCGGACGCCCGCCGCCTCGATCGTCTCCACCGCCCGCGCCCCGCGGCCGCCCGGCCGGCGCGCGTCAATGAATGGTAGAATCCGACTCTTTGCGGGTTCACCATGGACGAGATCATCGCGCGCGAAGAGGATCTGCACGACTATTTCGAGGGCGGCTGCAAGCCGCGCGAGCGGTGGGGTGTCGGCATCGAATACGAGCGGGCCGGCCTGTTCCGCGACAGCGGACGCGCCGTGCCCTACGAGGGTCCGAACTCGGTCGAGACCCTGCTCACGACGCTGTCGCGGACGGGTGGCTGGGACCCGCTCCTGGAGGACGGCCGCCTGCTGGGCCTCGCCCGCGGCGCGACCCGCATCACCCTGGAGCCGGGCGCCCAGATGGAGCTGTCCGGCGCCGTGCACCGCAGCCTGACGTCGATGCGCGAGGAAATCGCAGGCTACCTGGCGGCGGTGGAGGACGTGTCGCGACCCCACGGCATCGCCTGGATCGGGATCGGTCTGCAGCCGTTCACGCCGCTGGACGAGATCGGCTTCATCCCCAAGAAGCGCTACGCGATCATGCGCGATTATCTTCCCCGCCGAGGTTCGCTGGCGCACGTGATGATGAAGCAGACCTGCGGCATCCAGGTCAACCTCGACTACGCCAGCGAGGTCGACGCCGCCGACAAGCTGCGCACCGCCATGGGGCTGTCGCCGCTGATCACCGCGCTGTACGCCAACTCTCCCCTCACGGAAGGGCGGCTCAACGGGTTCCTGTCGTACCGGGCCCGGGTCTGGAGGGATACGGACCCGGACCGCTGCGGCCTGCTGCCGTTCGTCTTCAAGGACGGTTCCGGCTTCGCCGACTACCTGAACTACGCCCTCGACGTGCCGATGTTCTTCGTGGTCCGCGGCGCCGATTGGAAGCCGGCGAACGGCCTGACCTTCCGCAAGTTCATCAGGAAGGGATTCGACGGGCAGCGCGCGACCCTGGCCGACTGGGAGCTGCATCTCTCCACCCTGTTCCCCGAGGTGCGACTCAAGAAGTACATCGAGATCCGCGGCGCCGACTCCGGCGAGCCGGCGTCCTGTCTTGCCCTGGCGGCCCTCCTGAAGGGGATCCTGTACGACGGCGCCTCGCGGCGCTCCGCCTGGGAGCTGGTGCGCCACCTCTCCTTCAAGGAGCGCGAGCGGCTGCTCGAGGACGTCTGCCGGCTCGGCCCCGCCGCGCGGGTTCCTGCGCCTCCCGCTGCGGCGCTCGGCGAGGGGGCGTCGCGAGCCGCCGTTCCGGCGCGCGATCTCCTGCTCGAGATCGTGCGGCTGGCCCGACAGGGCCTGAACAACCAGGGCTGCCCGGAGGAATCCGATCATCTCGATCTGCTGGACCGCCGGCTCGGCGGAGAGGGAGGCTGCCCCGGGTCGCGCCTCGCGGCCGATTGGGAGGGCGTCCTCGGGCGGAACCCCGTCAAGCTGGTCGAGGCGCTGAGCCAGGCCGCGACCGAGGTCGCCTGAGAATGCCGGCGGGCGGCCCGGACGGAGCCCGTCCTGCCGCGCCCGCGCTCATCGAAAGCGTTCCCAACTTCAGCGAAGGCAGGCGGCGGGAGGTCATCGAGGCCATCCTCGAGGCCGTGCGCCGGAGCGGCCCGGTGTCGATCCTCGACGCCTCCTCGGACGCCGACCACAACCGCTCGGTCCTCACGCTCGCCGGCGCCCCGGCCGTCGTGCGGGCGGCCCTTTTGGCGCTGGTCGAGGCGTGCGTCGAGCGGATCGATCTCCGGAGCCACCGCGGCGGGCACCCGCGCATGGGGGCGATCGACGTGATTCCGCTCGTACCGATCCGCGGGGCCGCCATGCAGGACTGCATCGACCTCGCGCGCGACCTCGGAGCGGCTATCGCCGCACGCCACCACCTGCCGGTCTATCTCTACGAGAAGGCCGCCACGGCGGCGCACCGCCGCAATCTGGCGGAGATCCGCAAGGGTGAGTTCGAGGGTTTCGCAGAGAAGATCAAGGACCCGCTGTGGAAGCCGGATTTCGGACCGGACCGGGTCCACCCGACCGCGGGCTGCGTCGCCGTCGGGGCGCGCGAGTTCCTGATCGCCTACAACATCAATCTGGCGACGACCGATCTCGGCCTCGCGAAAGCGATCGCGCGTCTCATCCGCGAGAGCAGCGGCGGCCTGCCCTGCGTCAAGGCGATGGGCGTGATGCTCCAGGATCGGGGCATCGCCCAGGTCTCCATCAACATGACCGATTTCAGGACGACGCCGCTGCACGTGGTGTTCGAGAAAGTCCGCGAGGAGGCGGCCCGGCACGGAGTCGAAGTCTCCGGCAGCGAGATCGTCGGGCTCGTTCCGTCCGACGCCCTGATCGAGACGGCCCGGCACGCCCTGAAGCTCGAGGGGTTCGACGCCTCGAAGGTCCTGGAGCGTCGTCTGGAGGAGAGCCGGCCGGCGGACGGAGCGAGCGATCCCGCCGCCCCCAGCGCCCCGAGGGAGCGATGAGAGGGCCCCGCGGGCCGCGCGTCGCCATTCAGGGTGAGCGGGGCGCTTTCTCGGAGATCGCGGTGCGCTCGCTGTTCGGACCCCGGGCCCGGATCGTGCCCTGCGGCGATTTCGACGCCCTGTTCCGGGCGGTGCGGCAGGGGCGCTGCCGCTACGCCCTCGCCCCGGTCGAGAACACCATCGCCGGGTCGATCCATCGCGTCCACGACCTGCTTCTCGAGTCCCCGCTGAGGGTCGCGGGCGAGACGATCATCCGCGTCTCGCACAGCCTGGTGGCGCTGCCCGGCGTCCGCCTGCGCGACGTGCGCCGTGTCTTCTCGCACCCCGTGGCGCTGGCGCAGTGCGAGCGCTTCTTCCTGCGGCACCCGCGGCTGACGCGCGTCGCCACGCACGACACGGCGGGGAGCGTTCGCCTCCTGCGCGATCAGGAGGCGCGCGATGCCGCCGCGATCGCCCCGGCGTTGTCGGCGCGCCTGTACGGCGCCCGCGTGCTCGCGAGGGGTCTCGAGGACCACCGCGCGAATTTCACACGCTTCTTCCTGCTGTCCCGGGACGGTCGCCCGATCGGGCGGCCCGACAAGACCTCGGTGCTCTTCGTCACCCCGCACGTTCCGGGGGCTCTGTTCCGCTGCATGTCCGTCTTCGCGTTGCGCAACATCAACCTGCTCAAGATCGAGTCGCGCCCGCTGCGGGGCCGCCCCTGGGAGTACGTGTTCCACGTCGATTTCGCGGGCTCCGCGGCCGAGGCGAGGTGCCGGAACGCGCTGCGGCATCTGGAGGAGGTCTGCGATCTCGTGCGTCTTCTGGGCTCCTACCCGCGGGCGCGTACCCCGCGCGCCTGATCCCGGGACGCTCTCCCGTCACAGCCGGTCCCCGAGCCGGTGCAGCTTCATCAGGCTGGTCGCCCCCGCCCTCGGGGTGGTGCCGGACACCACGACCACGCGATCGCCGCGCTCCAGCAGGCCCGACCGCAGCAGGGCGCTCTGGCCGTCCCGCAGCATCCGGTCGGTGCTCGTGGCGAGGCGCAGGTGGAGGGGCACGACCCCGCGGTACAGCGCCATGCGCCGCCGCGCCTCTTCGGTGGGCGCGAACGCGACGATGGCGCACGGCGGCTTGAGCTTCGACAGGATGCGGGCCGTCGAGCCGGTCTGCGTGTACACCACGATGGCCCGCGCGCCCCACTGACGCGCCGCGTCGTCCGCCGCGTGGGCCACGGCATGCGCCTCGCGATCCCCCGCCGCCGACGCCTCGGCGGGCGGCGCCCAGGGCGCTCCGCTGCGCCCCGAGATCCATGCGGCACTGCCCGCCATGACCGCGGCTATGTACCACCGCGGGCCGGACGGCGAAGGATTCCTCACGGACCCCTACGCGGTCCTGGGCCACCGCCGCCTCGCGATCATCGATCCACCACGCGGCGTTCAGCCGGATTGCAACGAACCCGAGGACGGATTGCTCCCTGTCAATCGGCAGGGTTTACACCATCACCGTCCAATCCACCGACGCCTCGGGCAACAGCTC
>CAYLND010000251.1:0-4463 GCA_964384905.1 uncultured Acidobacteriota bacterium | reverse complement strand
GGGGGAAGCCCTGCGGGGGGGCCTGGGTCTGGGCGGTGGGGTCGGCGGGCGGGGCGCCGGGGCGGTTCGGCGAGACGAAGGCGGTGGGTCGGGGGGGGGGGGAGGCGTGGGGCCGGCCGTTCGACCTGCCGCCCGGTCTCCTGGACGGCGAGCCCCGGCTGTGTCTCCTGCTGCGGCAGGCGCTCGACCCATCGATCGGCCGCGGCGTGCCGGCGGTGCGCGCGATCGAGGCGACGCTCCACGGTCTGCGCCGCGGGTTCGACGCGGGGTGCGAGAACGAGGCGCGTCTGTTCGCCGCCCTCGTGGTCGACGAGCGGCACGGGCGCCTCGGCATCCGGCGGTTTCTGGAGCGCCGGGAGGCGCCGCCGCTGCCGCCGCCCTCGACGCGTCGCGTGACCCGCGAGGGGAGGTGATTGCGGTGTTCGATCGGGATCAGTATCGGGGACAGGTGGTCATGGTGACCGGCGCCGGCAAGGGGGCGGGGCCGGGCGGGATCGGCTACAACGCCGCCATGGAGTACGCGCGCGCCGGCGCCCGCCTGGCGATCGTCGGGCGGACCGAGGAGACGCTGCGCTCCACCGCCGCCGAGATCGCGGCTCTCGGCGGCGAGGTCGTGTCGGTGGTCGGGGACGTCAGCGACCCGGCCGTCCTCGGGCGGCTGTTCGACGCCACCGCCGCCCGGTTCGCGCGCCTCGACGTCCTGGTCAACAACGCCGGCGTGTCGGGCGAGGTGCGCGCCCTGGTCAGGATCCCGGCCAAAAGCTACCGCTACGCCGTCCAGGTTCACCTGCACGTCATGACCACCACGCGTCTGGCGGCGCGGCTGATGCGCGAGCGCAGGATCCAGGGCACGATCCTGAGCGTCGGCACCTACTTCACCTCGCCGCACCGGCAGATCCTGCGGCCGTACCCGTTCCGCACGCCGTACACGGGCGCGCAGGCCTGGAAGCTGGAGCACGCCCGGGTGTCGGCCTGGGAGCTGGCGCGCGACGGCATCCGTGTCATCGCGCTCAATCTCGGGCCGGTCGAGGGGGGGCGCATCGACGCCGTCGTCTATCCGCTCGGGGCGCTTGAGCGCGGGCTGTGGGGGCGCGAGGTGCGCGGCGACGACGTCCGCCGGAAGCCCGGGGGGATGCACCCGGCCGGCCGCTTCCGGGTTCAGGAGGAGGCCGCCCGGTCGCTCGTGGCGCTGACGTCCCGCGAGCTGCGCGACGCGGCGAACGGCGCGGTCGTGGAGCTGGCGGGCGGCGTCGACTACAGGGTGCCGCCCCAGGTCGCGCCGCCGCTTCTGTCGGGTCCGCTGCCGGATCTCACGGGGCGGAGGGTGGTGCTGGCGGGACGGCCCGCGGAGCCGCAGGCGGCGGCCTTCGTCCTGGCGTTCGCCGCCTGCGGAGCGAGCGTGACGCTGGCGGCGCCGGACGCCGGCCGCATGCTGCTGAACATCGCCGAGGGCAGGACGCCGGACCAGTACTCGGACGGCCAGAAGGCTCTTCTCGGCCGGGTGTGCGCCTTCGACCTGCGTCCCGATGACGAGGAATCGATCGCGGACCTGTTCGAGCGGCAGGTGGAGCCTGTCCGGGCGGCTGGCGGCTCGCCACCGGAATCAGGGTCGGAGGGGTCCGACGTGGTGATCGCCTTGACCGGAGACCTCGGGGCCGCGGGCCCGTTCGCCGACATGACGCGCCTGGAGGAAGAGGATCTCAAGCAGCGCTTCGCCTTCGAGCCGGCGGAGATCCTGCGGCACGCGCAGGCGGCGATCCTCCTTCTGGGCATGCGGCGGGTGGCGGAGAGCCCGACGGACGACCGCTTCCGGTCCCTGCGGGCGTTCATGGCGTGGCTTGAGAGACCGCGGGGCGTGGCCTCGAGAACCGGGTCGGTCCAGAGGGTGAAGGGAGGCTGGACGCCGGAGGAGGAGAGGCTGCTGCAGGCCGGCGCCCGTCGGTCGGACGGCTGCCTGATCCTGGTCGGGCCGACCCAGACACGCGCCGCCGCCGCGGAGGAAACGGCCGCAGTCGGCGTGACGCGCGCCGGGCTTCAGGCCGTGATCACCTCGGTGGCGATGGAGATGGCGAGCGCCCGCAGCGGCATCCGGGTGAACGCCCTGTTTCCGGGGAGCGAGACGAGCGAGGTCGTGCCGGCCCGAACGACGGGCACGGCTCTCCGGCTCGCGTCCGAGTCGCAGGCCGGCATCTCGGGGATGGTGTACCACCCCGACGAGAGGAACGCCGGCGTCGTCGAGAACGGAGCGCTGGCGGGAAAGATCGCGGTGGTCACCGGCGGCGGGCGGAACCTGGGCCAGACGATCGCCCTGCGTCTGGCGCGCGAGGGATCGCACGTCGTCCTGACCGGCCGCGGTCGCGTCGATCTCGACCTGACGGCCCGCGCCATCCGCGCCCTGGGCGGGCAGGCCCGATGCGTCGCCGCCGACATCGCGTTCCCCGGGGAGCGGGCGCGGATCGCCGAGGCGGCCCGCGGCGTCTCCGCGAACGGCGGCGGCGGGATCGATCTCTGGGTGAACAACGCCGGGATCGGCGGCGCGTTCGCGACCCTGCGCGAGATCGAGCTCGCCGGCGAGGCGCGCTGGCACCAGACCCTGGCGGTGAATTTCACCGGAGCCTGGCTCGGGATGGTGCGCGCCATCCTCGACATGCGCCGGCGCGGCCGCGGCGGCGGCCTCGTCAACATCAGCACCTTCTACGCCGATCAGCCGTACGTCTTCCGCATCCCGTACACCGTGCCCAAGATTCTCCTCAGAAGGACCTCGGCCCTGCTGGCCGACGCCCTGAAGCCGTACGGCATCTTCATCGCCGACATCGAGCCGAGCCTGATCGACGGCCCGCGCTTCCGGTGGGTCGCCAGAAATTATGCCGAGCACTTCCGCCGCCACGGAGTCGGCGACCCGGCGACCGATCCGTCGATCGCGGCCTGGTTCGAGCGTCTCGTGCCGGACCGGGCGCCGTGCCCGGGCGATGTGGCCGACGCCGTGCTGTTCGCCGCCCGACGCGGGCTCACGGGAACCGGGCAGGAGATCGCGGTCTCGACGCTGCCGCGCTCGCCGCGCCGCGCCGCGCCGGGTGGTCCGACACCGCGGCGGCCCGGCGGAGCGATCGCGATCGTGACGACGGCCCGCACCATCGCGGAGATCGATCGGGTCGGCTCGATCGCCGCCTGGTGCCTCGAGTCGGGCTCCCGTCGCGTGATCGTCGTGGGTGACGACGGCATGATGACCCGTCTGCGGCGCCGTCTGACGCGCGGCGCCTCCGACTCCACGTGGTGGAATCTGTCGGTCGCGCCGGAGTCGGACGGGCGCCTGGAGCTCAGAGGATTCGACACGCTCTCGGAGGCGGCGATCGCCGAGGTCTTCACCGGCCTCGGGACAGTCGACGGCGTCGTCCACGTCCCGGGCGATCCGGCGCCGGCCGAGCGCTTCGTCCTGTTCCCCGCCGACGCGACCCTGGACGGTCTCGACCCGGAGGAGATCGAGAGGCGCTATCGCGAGCACCAGCGCGCGCTCTCCCTCTTCCTCGAGCGTCAGGTGACGGCCGCTCTCCTCGTGGCCCGACAGGCGGCCCGCTCCCTCGCCGCGGGGGGCTTCTTCACGGTGTCGCGCCGGCGCCCGCGCACGCCCGAGGCGCTTCTCGCCTGCGAGGCGCTCCGCCAGATCGTGCGCACGGCGGCGGAGGAGTTCCGCCTCCTCGGCGTCGACGCCCGCGCCGCGTTCACGCACTCGGTTCCCGCCCTGAGCCCGCGCCTCGCCGCCCTCGAGACCGCCTCGGCCTGAGCCGCTGCGGCGCGGCCGAACGGAATGTCAAAATAGCATTGCACCTTTGTGTATCTCAGCGTACATTTCGGCCAGCCCGACGAGGAGAAGGGCCGGGGAATCAGCCGCAGAGACCCCCCGCAGTGCTCCGGTTGCCGCATCGCGCAGTGCATCGCCGCAGGATCGTCGTGACCGCTCGACGCTGAGCGCTTCCGTCATACGGTACAGCTTGCGCCGCAGACAAGGCAGGGTCACGCCATGGATCTGCCCGATCTCGTCCGTGAGGCGATTGCAGGTGGACGGCTGCGCGAGCCGTTCAGCGCGCGCGAGCTGACGCGGGCGCTGTCGCATCCCGATTGGCCGCTGACGCGCGTGCACAGCTATCTGGTGCGTTATTGCATGGGGAACCTGGCGGCCCGACAGGTCCTCGTCGAGCGCGTGAGCTACGGGCGCTACCGCCTCCTCTACGATGGTCCCCGCGAGATCGTCCCGCCACCGAGCAAGTTCCGCAGACGCACGACGCGCATGGAGAAAAGGGACGGCCCGACCCTGCCGGGCGAATCCGAGCCCTGACCCGCCACTCGCCCAGGGACGGGCCCGAGCACCCGTCCCCCCGGGCCTCCCCGCTCCGGCGCCGGCCCGCGACGGCCGGCGCCGGAGCCCCTCCCTCCCGGGCTCGCGACCGACGACGGGCGCGACCGCT
>CAYLND010000250.1:0-4476 GCA_964384905.1 uncultured Acidobacteriota bacterium | reverse complement strand
CGGGGTCCGCGTCTCGCCCAAGCGCCTCTTATGCCGCGTGGTCCCGGAGCGCTCCGCGCGAAGGGCCACGTCGGCATAAGTCCCGCTTGGTGAGCGCTGATGCAGCGCGCCAGTTAGAGATCAGGGAGCAGAAAAGCTGGGTTTCCCTTTTGCGGAATACAGCTTCAAAATTGGTCCAGACTCATTCATTCCCAGAAGGACACTTGGTGATTCGCTCGGGTCGTAGAGCGTAATAAATGGCCCTGCCTCCTCCGCTTCCAATTGAACTCGAATCTTCTCTGCCCGATCATTGAGCGTGAGCGCGGGTCTATCGATGGCAACCAAGTGTGCGCGCATCTTTCCGCTGGTATCATAGAGGCTCAGCGATGGTCCATCCTGGGTCACGCTCAGCCTAGCGCGCTCGTTCCCTGCGGGATCATTCAACACGACGAATGCTTCCTTTCCTTCTGTCGAGATTCGGACTCTTTCCCTGTTCGATTCATCACGAAGGATGTATGCCCGAGCCTCTACGGTTCGAGAGTTGGAACTAGCTTGTGAACCGAGAAGGAAAATTCCCACGATTGAGCACCCCAAGAGGATTTGCAGCGCCCGGGTGCTCCTTTCCAGTCTCCGGAGTCGAACCATCAGGTCTTCAAGCGTTACGTCATCGGAGATCATCAGAACCCTCCTGCGGTACAGTAAAACATAAGAATCAACACGTTGCTGATTCGCTTCTTTAATAACTCCCTTTGAACAGCGCTTTGATCTCGTCATCAGAACGAACGTGGTCGCCACCGACATGGGCGGATTCGTGCGCGAAGACTCGATTGTCATATTGCTGAAGCGTAGCCCCAGATGCTGCACCTATTTCCGAGATACTGTAGCTTCCTTCATAGACTGTAATGTGAGCCGACTGGATAGTGCCGGCCGAATTACTAGTCGCGTCGCCGGTACCGTTGACTGTCTTAACATCCTTCCCTGCCTTATCCATTTCGTGCTTGGCACCCTTCATCTCCTTCGCTGGCTCAGTCATTATCACTGAAGCGCCGCTCGGATCGGTGACCTGGACGGCAGCCAGATCAGACTTCTCCGTGGTTATAGGTTGGGGGCTCTTGTCTGCATCCTTGACGGCCTCCTGTCGCTGCTGCGTCGATTTTGGGTCCCTGAGGACTTGAACTTTCTGCTGCTGGCCCGTCTGATCAACATACTTACGTCACGTACCAGCCTCCGAAGCTCAGATTGTCCTGGCGGTACTTATTGTCTCCAGCCGGGGTATAGGCAACATGCTGACCCAAGGTGTAGGTCAGCCCGTCCGGCGTGCTGACCGAGAAGCAATTCGGATCCTCTGAGGGCAAACATCCATGTGAGGCGGGGGCATTGAGCATTGCGTAAGAGAGATCCGATGCGGTCAGCGGGTAGATCTGGGAATTGGGAGTCGCGCTCGGATCTTCCTTGAACCATACATCGTGCTGATTGCCATCGGGGGTCACCCACTTCCATGTATGCATCCAGCATTGATTGCCGTCGGCGCACACACGCCAGTGAACGTCCTGGATGAGTCTGCCAAAGTTCAGAGTGAACCCGATCCCAGCCGGGCCCTCGTTGTAGGGTTTGACGGAGCTCACGTCGCTGCTCACATAATCGCTGTAATCCCAAACCTTCGAGTTGTACTGAAGCGCCAGCTGATAGCCGAGACGATCGTTCACCACGAACCTCGGGCCGATCGGAACCGTGAGATGCAGACCCCCGTTGAGGACGTCGATGTCCTCACCGAAGTGGCCGCTCTCGAACACATGGTTCGATTGGAACCCCACCGTCTCATTCTCGTTCTGGGCCAAGATTGTACAAACCGGTAGGAACAGGGCAGCCAGGATAAGCGCGAAGCGTTTAGCGCCGCGAGTGCTGAGCTTCGTCATCGGTCCTCCTGGGGAGAGGGGTCGGGTGATGTCCTGAGGACCTTACGGCGTTTTCGGCCAGATATCAGAGATCAATATCTGCCAGTGTTCGTGCAGTTTCTGCCAACGATGCGAGCCCGAAGATCGCCCTGTACATTGCCGGCGACATGGGTAGAAAGCGGCGGAACAGTCGGCTCATTGTCGATGTGCTTTGGAAAGAATGAGTGCTGGATATGGACTTCAAGGGCTCTTCAGTCCCTCGTATCTTCTCTGCAACGCTTGAGATCCTGGCAAGATCGATCACCAGACCAGGAGGAAGGTCGAACCATGCCGTCGAATACCTTGCGAGAGTTCTGACACCCATCCTCAACGCAGACGCAGCTTCCGGAACGGAATACGGGTCCCGCGCATGTGAACGCGCCAGCTCGACGAATCTCTTCGCGAGGCTGGGTCGACCGTCGAGTGAGAAAATGTGAGCGCGGTGCCGCCAAGCAATCCTCGGTCTCGTCAGGTCAGTGATTTCCTGTCGGCGTTTACGACACGTCGGCACGGTCAAAAGGGTGAGCAGCTTGGATCGAAGGCTTTCGGGAATCCTATTCTGTACATCCTGACTGGTTTCGGAGAGCATTTCCTCGATGAGGTAATCTGCGTATCTCTGCGATGTGGGATCGACGGGCTGTCCCGGGGTCGACGATTCTCCTATCGCCGTGAGGTCACCGAATTCCACCAGTGCTCTCAGGAACTCTTCGAGCAGAACCTCGGCCAGCGAGCCGCCCGTTGTGCGGACGAGGACCTTGTCGCCAGCCACACGCCCTCCCCTCGCTCGGACCTCTCCATGAGCGGTCGCCTCGTCGTCACGGGCGAAGCGATCGACCCGAGCCCTACCTCTCCCTTGGGGTCCCCCCCGAACGACCACCGCGAGAGGGTAACTGGAGTGTTCAATGCCTGCCTGTTCTTATACTGCGAATGGCCGCGCATGGCAAATGCGGGAGGCCTATCGCTGCGCAGGTCGACTGAGGCATATTCACTACATTTGAAGATAGAGAGGATCGAACAGCGGGTTTTTGCGAAGGCAGGCAGAGTCGATCTGAGATTCAAGCAGGCCAGCAGGAGTCGTGCGCTCGCTCGGAAGCGAGCGCTAGCTAGGGGTCAGGCCTGAGGTCAGGATCGGGAACTCGGCCTTGCCCGTGGGTCATGCGCCCTACGCCCCCGGCTCGATCGTCAGGTCGCCGCTGCCGGTGTCGACGTCGATCTTGATCCGGGCGTCGCCACGGCGGTACCCGATCACCTCCTTGTGCTTGACGATCGCCTGCGCGTCCTTGTAGCGCATGGTGATGTCGCCGCTGCCCTGATCGGCGAGCGCCTCGAACGCGGCGTCCGCGGCGAGCCGGAGCGTGACGTTGCCCGAGCCGGTGTCGGCCTTGACCCGGGCCAGACGCGCTCCGCCGTTCTCCAGATGCACGTTGCCCGAGCCGGTGTCGGCGCGGAACTCCTGGATGTCGCCGCCCGACACGTGCACGTTCCCCGATCCGGTGTCGGCGTCGACGAGGCGGGCGACCGCGGCGTGAATCCGGACGTTGCCCGATCCGACGTCGCAGCGCACCGTGTCGCCCTTGAAGTCGCCGAGGTCGCAGTTGCCGCTGCCGGTGTCGCACACGAACGAGCCCGCGAGCCCGCTCGCCGTCACGTTCCCCGAGCCGGTGTCCGCCTTGATCTCTCCGCTGACCTTCTCGAGGCCGACGTCACCGCTCCCCGAGTCGAACAGCATCTTCCCATCCAGATCGTGCCCTTCCAGCCGCCCGACCAGGTTGCGGAAGACGGCGTCGTCGACGTGCCGCGGCACCTGCACCTCGACGTCCGCGTACATCAGGACGCCGCGGCCGGAGCTCACCTTGACCCGCTTTCCGTCGTAATCGATGGTCGACGAGAAGCCGCCGAACAGCTTCCCGATGAGTCCTGAGGCCGCCTCATCGTCCGGATAACGGAGAGTGTCGTCGCGGTCCAGCGGGTAGATCACCCGCAGCGTGGGCACGCCCATCTTCCCTCTGACCTGCTCGAATCGCATGCCGTCCGCCAGGTCGGCGCTCTCGGCGTGCACGGTCGCCACGGCGACGACCGACGGGCCTGAGCCGGGCGCCACGCGCATGGTGCCGGCGAGGTTCTCGACGGCGAAGCGGGCGAGGGCGTCGCGGGACAGCTCGACCCGGATGGTGCGCGTCACCTCCGCGGAATGCGCCGGGGCGGCCAGGGCGAGCCCGGCGACGGGCAGGGCCAGAAAAGCGGCAGACAGGCGCATGGTGACCTCCTTCGTGTCGATGCATCGTACGTCCCGGGTCTCGGAAAAGTTCCCGCCCGCGACGGCGACGCCGGCTCAGGGCGCGGCCAGCGGCAGGCGGAGCCGCGCCCGGCACCCCGGGCCGGGCGCGCGGTTCTCCAGCGTCAGGGTGCCTCCGTGAGCCTCGGCGATCTGGCGGCTCAGCACCAGCCCGATACCGGACCCCTGCTGCTTGGTGGTGAAGCACGGCACGAACAGGTTCGAGGTGTTCGGCACGCCGGGACCCTCGTCCTCGACGAACACCTCCAGCGCGGCGGGGGAGCCGCG
>CAYLND010000249.1:0-4492 GCA_964384905.1 uncultured Acidobacteriota bacterium | reverse complement strand
CGCTCGCGACCGCGACCGGCACGACGCCGAGGGCGCGGCAGGCGCGGGCGACCCGCACGGCGATCTCGCCGCGGTTGGCGATCAGGAGCCTGCGGATCGCCCGGTCCCCCACCGGCTACATCCGGAACACGCCGAAACGGGACGCCTCGATCGGGGCGTTGAGGCAGGCGGAGAGGCAGAGTCCCAGGACGCGCCGGGTCTCCGGCGGATCGAGGACGCCGTCGTCCCACAGACGCGCCGTGGAGTAATAGGGGCTGCCCTCGCGCTCGTAGCTCTCCAGGATCGGGCGCGTGAACGCCTCGGCCTCGGAGGCGCTCAAGGCCGGCGCCCCGCGCCGGGCCCGCTGCTCCTGCTGCACCGTCAGCAGAACGCCCGCGGCCTGCTCCTTGCCCATCACGCTGATCCGCGCGTTCGGCCACATGAACAGGAAGCGCGGGGAGTAGGCACGCCCGCACATGCCATAGTTGCCGGCGCCGAACGACCCGCCGATGATCACGGTGATCTTCGGGACCGCGGCGCTGGCGACCGCGTGCACCATCTTGGCGCCGTCCTTGGCGATGCCGCCCTGCTCGTACTCCTTGCCGACCATGAAGCCGGTGATGTTCTGCAGGAAGACGAGTGGCACGCCGCGGGAGGCGCACAGCTCGATGAAGTGGGTCCCCTTCAAGGCGCTCTCGCTGAACAGCACGCCGTTGTTCGCCAGGATCCCGATCGGATATCCTTCGATGCGCCCGAATCCGCAGACCAGGGTCGTGCCGTAGCGGGCCTTGAACTCGCGCAGCCGGCTGCCATCGACGAGACGCGCGATCACCTCGCGCACGTCGTAGACCTCCCGGAGATTCCGCGGCAACACGCCGTACAGCTCCGCCGGGTCGTAGAGCGGCGCCTCGGGCTCCGCCACCTCGAAGGGGACGCGCTTGCGGGTCACGAGGGACGCCACGATGGCGCGCGCCTGCTCGAGCGCGTCCTCGTCGTCGACGGCGTAGTGATCTGCGACCCCCGACTTGCGCGTGTGCACGTCGGCACCGCCCAGCTCCTCGGCGCTGACCTCCACTCCGGTGGCCGCCTTCACCAGCGGCGGGCCGCCGAGGAAGATGGTGCCGGTCCCCTTCACGATGATGGTCTCGTCGCTCATGGCCGGCACGTACGCGCCGCCGGCGGTGCACGAGCCCAGCACCACCGCGATCTGCGGGATCCCGAGCGCGCTCATGCGCGCCTGGTTGTAGAAGATCCGCCCGAAGTGATCGCGGTCGGGGAAGACCTCCGCCTGGAGCGGCAGGAAGGCCCCCCCGGAATCGACCAGGTACAGGCACGGCAGGCGGTTGTCCTGCGCGATCTCCTGGGCGCGCAGGTGCTTCTTCACCGTGATCGGGTAATACGTGCCCCCCTTCACCGTCGCATCGTTCGCCACCACCATGCACTCGCGTCCGGAGACGCGTCCGATCCCCGCCACCAGGCCGGCGGCCGGGGCCTCCCCGTCGTACATGCCGTGCGCCGCCAGCGGGGCGATCTCGAGGAACGCCGATCCGGGGTCGAGCAGCTGATCGATCCGGTCGCGCACGGGGATCTTGTGCAGGGCGCGGTGGCGCTCGTGCGCCCGCGCGTCTCCGCCGCCGCGTGCCGCTGCGAGATGGCGCCGCAGCTCGTCCGCCAGCGCGCGGTTGGCGACCTCGTTCGCCTGGTATTCGGGATCGTTCGTTCGGATCTTCGATTCGATCGGGGTCATTCCGGTCGGGAATCTTACAGGCAGGGCCGGCGGGGCGCAACCGATCGACTAGGCCAGAAGACGCGCCGCCTCGGGGCGCAGGAGCGCCAGCCGCCAGGCACGGAGACCCGGGATCTCCCCTGGAGATTCCAGGGCCGACGACCCCGCTGCGGCGAGCGCCTCGAGCGTCGACTGCGGGAACAGCACGCCCGGGTCGAGACGCAGATCGGCCGCCCGGAGGGCGCGCCACTCGCGCAGACGCTCCAGCCTGGCCTGGAAGGCCGCCGTCTTCCGGTTGTTGCGCCCGCGGCCCCGCGGCGGGACCGGCAGATCGCCGTCGGGAACGGTCATCCCGGCGCGCACCGCCGCCAGCATGTCGCTCCCGAGACGACGGCGCACGAGCGGGGTGATCCCGCGGATACCCACGAGCTCGGACATCTCGACCGGTTTCTTCCGGGCCAGCGCCTGGAGAGCCTCGTCCGAGACGATGCGGAACGGGGACAGGTCGGCCTCGACCGCCCGGCGATCGCGCATGGCGTAAAGCTCGCGCAGGACGGCGGCCTCGCGCGGCGTCAGGTCCCGCGCCCCCTTGATGCTCCAGAACATCTCGGGGTCGAAGACGCGCGGCTCCCAGGCGCGGCGGGCCACCAGGGCGAACTCCTCCTCGGCCCACGCCAGACGCCCGAGGGATTCCAGCTCCGAGCGCAGCGCATCGCGCAGGGCGATCAGATGGCGCACATCGTCGCTGGCGTACGCCTTCTGACGATCCGTCAGCGGCCGCCGGGACCAGTCGTCCCGCTGCGACCCCTTGTCGAGCTTCACCCCGAAATAGGCCAGCAGGAGACTGGCCAGCCCGATACTCGGCTTGCCCAGGAGCTGCGCCGCGATCATCGTGTCGAACAGGGGCTCGAGATGGAAGTCGAAATCGCGTCGCAGGTAGAGCACGTCCTGCTCGGCGGCGTGCAGGATCTTGACCGCCCCTCGCGAGCCCAGGGCCTCGCCGAGCGGCCGCAGGCGCTTCAGGGCCAGGGGATCGATCAGGTAGACCGTCTCGCCGTCGCAGATCTGGATGAGACAGCACTTGTGGAAGTAGTGATAGAAGGAGTCGGCCTCGGTGTCGACGGCCAGGGCGTCGGCCCGCGACAGCCGCCGCGAGACAGTCTCGAGCTCCCCGGCCGTGTCGACCCACTCGTACGCCGGCCGCGTCATCGGGTCGCGCCCCCGGGAGACGGCGCGGCGGACACGAGGTGGCGGCGGACCCACCAGACGGCGGCCGCGACCAGCACCACCCCGATCAGGACGTCATATTTCCGGAACGAGGACTCGAGGGTGTGCCAGTGCTCCCCGAGCGTGTACCCGAGGTAGGCCAGGGCGTAGCAGAACGGATACGAGCCGAGAAAGGTGTAGACGGTGAATCGGCCCAGGGGCATGCGGGCCAGCCCCGCGGGGAGGGAGATGAAGGTGCGCACGACCGGCAGCAGCCGGCTGACGAAGATGATCGGGCTGCCGTACCGCTGGAACAGCCGGTCCGCGAGGTCGAGATCGCCCCGCGTGACCAGCACGTAGCGGCCATACCGCTCCACGAAGGGCCGGCCGCCCCACGCGGCCGCGGCGTAGGCCGCCCAGGACCCGAGAACGCATCCGGCGGCCCCCCAGAACGCCGCCCCGTGCAGGGTGAACTCGCCGCGGAACGCGAGATAACCGGAGAATGGCATGATGATCTCGGACGGAAGAGGAATGGCGGCGCTCTCGATCGCCATCATCAGGAAGACGCCGAGGTAGCCCAGGGCGCCGATGGCGGCCGTGATGAAGGCGGCGATCCATTTCAGCAGGTCGGTGACCACGGGCGGCGCGACTCCTCAGGGCATCAGATTCCAGCGCTTCACCTGATCCATCACCCGGTGATTGGTCAGGTCGAGATGCAGCGGCGTGACCGAGATGAAGCCGTCCGCGAGGGCGGCGAAATCGCTCTTCGGGTCGTCCTCCCAGTCGGCGGACTGTCCGCCGATCCAGTAGTACGCCCGGCCCTTCGGATCGCGCCGCTCGATGACACCTCCCGGATAGATGCGCTTGCCCTGATGCGTCACGCGCACGCCGCGCGGCTCCTGGCGCGGCACGTTCACGTTCAGCAAGGTGTCGGGGGGCATGCCGCGCTGCAGGATCTCCTGCGCGAGATTGCGCGCGAAGCGCGCCGCCGCCTTGAAATCGACCGGGGTGGCTTCGCGGATCTCCTGGGAGATCGCGAAGGCGGGCAGCGACATGAGGGTCGCCTCGAAGGCGGCCGAGACGGTGCCGGAATAGGTGATGTCGTCCCCCAGGTTGTAGCCCCGGTTGATGCCGCTCACCACCAGCCTCGGACGATCCTCCGATTTCAGGATCGAATGGAGTCCGAGATACACGCAGTCGGTGGGCGTCCCCTGGACGACGAAATGCCGGGGGCCGCCCTTGTGGTACCGCAGGGGATGATTCAGGGTCAGGGCGTGCCCCTGGCCGCTCTGCTCGCGATCGGGAGCGACCACGCAGACCGCGCCGAGGTCGCCGAGGCTCTCCTCGAGGGCCTTGAGCCCTTCCGCCCCGTAGCCGTCGTCGTTGGTGATCAGGATGTTGACGGACTCCATGCGACCCGGTCTCCTCTCGACGTCCTCCGGACCGCTGCCCGCCCCGAACCGCTGCGGACCGCGGGGCACCCGCCTCGTGCCCCGCGCCCGAGCTTGCCGGCTTGATCGGATTGGTCGGGGCGACTGGATTTGAACCAGCGACCACCTGCACCCCAAGCAGGTGCGCTAC
>CAYLND010000248.1:0-4525 GCA_964384905.1 uncultured Acidobacteriota bacterium | reverse complement strand
CGAGCCCGCGCCCCGCCAGCGACCCCGGGGCGATCGCCGTCGCGCCCGGCGGCGGCGCGCTCGCATGCGCCACGATCTCGTGCTCCTGCACCAGGCGCTGGATGCGATCCTGCGGGTCGCCGCCCGCCCGCGCCAGATCTTCGTGAGCGTCGTTCACCTCGTCCTGGTCGAGCTCGACCTGCGCCTTGGCCATCTCGAGCTCGTTCCGGAGCATCTCGGCGCCTTCTCCGGCGGCCTTGGGGACGACGTCCGCGAGCCGCGCGGCGCGCGCCTGGTCCTCGCGCAGCAGCCGCTGCGCCTGCTGCAGACGCACCTGGATGTCCCGCCCCTCCTCGCTCATGGCGGTCGGGTGCTCGGCGGCCTGGCGCAGCGCTTCCGCGAACGCCAGATCCACCTCGTGATCGGCGATGCGCGCCGCGTCCTCGGCGAGGCGGCGCTCCTCTGGTGTCGTCGCGAACGGCGCGAGCCGCTGGGCGGTCCGGAGCGGCGATTGATCCACGGGCGCCGCCTCTGCCGTGTCCGCCGGTGCCCCGCCTGGCGCGGCCGCCTTCGGCGCAGGAGGAACGCCCGCGTCCCGTCCGGTCCGCCACAAACCGACGAGGATCGCGGCCAAGAGCACCAGGAGGGCCGCCCAGGCGACGCGTTGCGTTCGTCTCATGGGTTCATTCTCACTCGAGACCGGCGAGCAGCCAAATCGCGGCCCCCTGCGGCCGGAAGCGATCGAACAGGACCGACCGGCCGTCCGGCGACCACACAGGATAATCGATGCGGACCTCGGGCTCGTCGAAGGCGAAGACCTGCGCGGGCCGGCCGCCCGCGAGCGGCGACACCCAGAGGGTTTTGTGCCCGACGACGTCGAGGATCGAGGCGGCGTCCGGTGAGAACGACATGTGCGATCCGCCGGCGACCTCGGGCAGCGCCCGGGGCTCGCCGCCGTCGAGCGGCACGGTCATGCTTTCGGGCTTGCCCCCGCCGGGGCAGCGGAACACGACCGCGCGGCCGTCCTTCGTCCAGCGCAGGAAATGCCCGGTGACGCCGACCCGCGTGAGCTGCCGCGGTCCGGCGCCGTCGTCGCTCATGACCCAGACCTCGAGCCGGCCGCTGCGGTCGGACTGGAACGCCAGCCACCGTCCGTCCGGCGAGAAGGCGGGATTGATGTCGATGGACGGGGTGCTCGTCACCTGCCGCAGCGCGCCGGTGGAGACGTCGGCGATCCAGATGTCGGCGTTGCCGGAGCGGGACGAGAAGAACGCGACCCGCTTCCCGTCGGGAGACCAGGACGGCTGGAAGTCTCCGCCGGGACCGCGCGTGAGCTGGCGGCTGGTGCCGTCGCGCGTCGAAACGAGCCACAGGTTCATGTCGCCGGATCGATCGGAGTTGAAGGCGATGGACGCGCCGTCCGGCGACCAGGCGCCGCGGCTGTCCTCCCGCGTCGTGGCGACGACCTCCTGTGGCGGGCCGGTGGGACGGCCGGTCGCGGGGTCGACCGGCAGCCTCCAGAGATCGGCGTTCTGCCGGAGGATGGCGAACATGATGCGCTTGCCGTCGGCCGAGACCGCCGGCTCGACGTCCTGCCCGGCCCCGTTCGTGAGCTGCTCGAGCGGGCCGGACGGCTTCCCCTCGGGCGCGACCGCGACCCGCCAGAGATTGAGGCCGCCGCTGCGCTTCGACGCGAAGGCGATGGAGCGACCCGACGGCCACCAGACGGGCTGGTAGTCCTCGACGGGGTCGTTGGTGACCTGGATGAGCGCTTTCGACGCGAGGTCGACCACCCGCACGTCGAACCGGGTCCTCTCGATGTTCTGGAACACGATACGCCGGCCGTCCGGCGACCAGCGCGGCCGCACGTGCACGATCGCCTCGGACACGTCGGTCGTCGCCTGCTGCGGGTTCTGCCCCAGAGCGTCGGTGATCCAGATGCGGCGCGGGCCGGCCCACGACGCGTCGACGGCGAGACGCCTGCCGTCGGGCGAGAACGACGGGTTGTAGGCGTTCTCGACGAGGCGGGTCTCGGCGCGCGTCGCCGGATCGACGACCCAGACGTCGCCGTTGTCGTACTCCCCGAAGACATCGCCCGGCTCGAACCGCCGCCCCGCCAGGCGCGAGCGCACGAAGGCCACCCGCCGGCCGTCCGGCGACCAGGCCGGCTGGATGTCGTCGTCGCCACCCGAGGTCAGCGGCGTCCCGTCGCCGCCTGCGATCGGCCGCGTGAAGATCTTGCGGACCCCATCCCGCTCCGCGGTGTACGCGATCGACCTGCCGTCGGGGGACCAGGCCGGTGACTGCTCGAGACCCTCCACCAGGGTGAGCTGCGACAGGATCGGCGCCGGCGGAGCCGCATGCCTGGACAGGAGCAGGCCGGCGGCGCCCGCCAGGATGACGGCTACCCCGATGGCCGGGAGCGCCAGCCGGCGCGCCTCTCCGCCCCTGGCCGGCGCGGACGCCTCGCGCATCGCGTCGGCGATCTCCGCGGCGCCCGGACGCCGGTCCGGGTCCTTCTCCAGACAGCGCTCCAGGAGGCGCCGGATCGAAGCCGGCGCGGCGCGCGGCAGCACCGTCCAGTCGGGCTGCACGTGCAGGATGGCGGCCAGGCAGTCCGAAGGGGTCTCGCCGTCGAACGCGCGGCGCCCCGAGAGCATCTCGTACAGGAGGCATCCGAACGACCAGACGTCGCTGCGGCCGTCGACGGGTCGGCCGCGCGCCTGCTCCGGGCTCATGTAGGCGGGCGTCCCGAGGATGGCGCCGACGGCGGTCGGGCCGGCGGTGGCGGTCGCGAGCGCCGCGCCCGGCAAGGTCGTGTCGGCGATGCTCTTCGCCAGCCCGAAGTCGAGGACCTTCGCCCGCCCGCCGGACGTCACGCTGACGTTCGCCGGCTTCAGGTCGCGATGCACCACGCCTTTGGCGTGCGCCGCCGCCAGCGCCCCTGCGATCTGACCGCCGAGATCGAGCGCCACCGCGGGCGGCAACGGCCCGGCCTCCAGAATCTCGGCGAGCGTCCGCCCCTCGACCAGCTCGAGCACCAGATAGCGGATTCCCCGCTGCTCCTCGAGATCGTGGATGACCGCGACGTTCGGATGATCGAGCGCGGCCAGCAGGCGCGCCTCGCGCTCGAAACGGGCCAGGTACTTCGGGTCGGAGGCGAGCGCCTCGCCGACGATCTTGATCGCCACCTCGCGGCCGAGACGGGTGTCCCGGGCGCGATAGACCTCGCCCATCCCGCCCGCGCCGATGGGCGCGAGGATCTCGTAATGGCCCAGACGTGTGCCCGGTGAGAGTGTCGCTGACGGCGTCACGCAGGATGCCCGGAGCGCGTCCACACGCGCCGACGCGCCGGCGGACATTATAGTGCCATCCGCCGGCGCTCCACGCCCGACCGTGCGTGCCGGTCGGTCCTGCGCACGATCCGGTGCCGCGCGGATCCGGCTCAGCGCTCCCTGCGGCGATACGGATCCGGCGCGAACGGCGGCTCCTCGAAGCCGCGCGACCGCTCGCGTCTCGACAGGACGTCCTGGCAGAGACCGTCGTCCGGAAGGACGCCGAGGCGAACCAGGGACTCGCGATACTCGTAGCGGACCTCGAGGACCGCGGCCGGCGTGTCCTCGGGGTCGAAGTTGACCCGGACCACCGGGTGGCTCGTCTCCTGACCGATGCCGGTCGCCGCGCTGTCGTCCAGGCGCTCCTTCTTGAGGGATGGCTGGCCAACGCTGCCCGCCATCGGCTCGGGAGCGGCGGCGGAATCCTTCGATGAGCCCCCGGCCTCGCGGCGCCCGCGCTCCAACTCGCTGATCATCGGCTGCGGCCGCTTCTCGCGGAACACCGCCGCGGCGACGAGACCGAGGTTCTTCGTCCGTCCGATCCAGTTGCCGTACGAGCGCTCCTCGGTGGTGAAGAAGAACCGCCGCGCGGTGCCGGAGCTGGTCTGCCAGCCGTCCAGCGTGATCGTCTGATACGGATCGAGCACCCACTTCCTGGCCTCGACGGCGCTGGTCGTCCGCGCGTCGATCGAGTTGAGACCGTCGACCGACAGGGCGATGGCGATCCGCTCCCCCGTCCCGTTGCGCAGGCGAACAGAGTATTCGCGGTTCTTCAGCGCCTCGACATAGCTCGTGCCCCTGGCGGCGATCTCGCGCAGCGGCGTCCCGCCGACCAGGATCTCCATCGAATACCCGCCGCGCTCGACCGCCAGAGCGCGGCCGATCGGACAGAGCGCCACGACGAGAAGCAGCGCCGCGGCGAAACGGCCTGTCAGAAAACTGTCGGGAACTTGCTTCATGGTCCTGAGCCTCCTTGGCGCCCGCATCGCGGGCACGGACGGTTGGACCGCCGCAGCGGCCGGAAGTTCCCGACTCTGGTAGGATGACGGCTTTCGAAGAGGGGAGGGATCATGCCTCGCACCGCCACGCTCCGTCGTGCGCTTCCATGGGCCTGGACCATCGCGCTTCTTCTGCCCGCCGCGAGCCGGGCCGCCGGTCCGGCGGAGCGGGTCGCTCCGGCCCCGGCGCCGGGCGCCGCGACCACGAGGAGC
>CAYLND010000247.1:0-4560 GCA_964384905.1 uncultured Acidobacteriota bacterium | reverse complement strand
CCGTCGAGACGCACGCCCGACGCGCGCCGCGGCGGTCCCTCGAAGCGCGCGGTCAGGACGGCGCCGGAGCGCGTGCGCAGGGCGACGGGGGACGACGCCCTGCCCGACGCCGCCGCGGCAAGCGCCGCCGCGCCGGCGCCGGTGCCGCAGGCCAGGGTCTCCCCTTCCACTCCCCTCTCGTAGGTGCGGATCGACAGCGTGCCGTCCTCGGCCTGCCGCACGAAGTTGACGTTCGTGCCCGCCGGCGCGAAGCGCGGATGGGAGCGCAGCGCCCGTCCGAGGGTCTCGATCGAGCCCGATTCGGCGAACGGACGGAACACCACGAAATGCGGCACGCCGGTATCCACCAGGGCGCCGCGGAACCTCTCGCTGGCGACGTCGACCTCGACCGTGTCGTCGAAGCCGCGCGGATCGCGCATCTCGAACGAGACCTGGGACCCCTTGACCTCGGCGCGATGCACCATGACGGAGGTCTCGACGGTCATGCGCGCCGGCGCGATGCCCTTCAGGTACGCCAGGCGGGCCGCGCAGCGCGCGCCGTTGCCGCAGAAGGTCGGCTCGCCGTCGGGGTTGTAGAAAACGGCCCGCACGTTCGCCACGCTGGACGGCTCCAGGAGGATGACTCCGTCGGCGCCCACCGACAGGGCCCGGGTGCAGATGCGGCGGATCAGCTCGCCGAGCCTGTCGCCTTTCAGCCCCCCCGTGCGGTTGTCGAACAGGATGAAGTCGTTGCCGGCTCCCGACATCTTGAAGAATTCCATCTCGGGCGGGGTCATCATCATCTCCCGGGCGGCGTCCCTTCCGGAGCGCCCTCCTCGGCGGGCCGCATCTCCGACTGCTCGTCCGAACGGGGGCTCTCGTTGGGCGGGGTCGCCCCGTCGAACGCGGTCACCGTGTAATGATAGCGCACGCCCGGTACGGCCGTGGTATCCGCGAACGACGTCTCGGCCGCCCCGACGTCGCCGAGCGGGCTCCACGGACCGTTGCCTTCGCGGCGATAGACACGGTAGCCGTGCAGGTCCGGCTCGCTGTTCGGGAACCAGTACAGCTTGATGACCGGACCCTCGACGGCCACCCCCAGGCCCGTCGGGGCTTTCGGCGGATAGATGTCCAGCGGACGCACCTCCACCGCGGCGCACGGCGGGCTCTCCCGCAGGGGCGGCGGCGGACCCGGCAGCGCCCGCACGGAGTAGCGGTACGTCTCGCCGTACTGGAAGGTCTTGTCCACGTAGGCGTGATCTGGCGTGGGTGTCGAATTCAGCGGATTGCGCGGCTCGTGCGTGTCCGTCGTCATGCTGCGATAGATGTTGTACAGCTCCCCTTTCGTGTCCGGATTGCCGGGCTCCCACCTGAGGCGGACCTCGCCCTCGGCGGTCTCGACCGTCAGACGGACGGGCGTCGGCGGCGCCTCGGTCAGCTCGATGTCGAGCGGCACGGTCAGCGCCGATTTCTCGCCGTTCGCGTCGACCACCTGGATGCCGTACATGAAGTGACCGCCCTTGGCGGCGCCTGGCTCGGTCAGCGCCTCCGAGTCATGGAACACCAGGTGCCCGTCCGAGGCCGCCTGCTGCAGCGCGCTTCCGGTGAGCGCGCCGACGACCTTGGCCTCCTTCTGGAACGTGGCGACGAGGTAGCGGGGCGAGACCATTCCGGGCTTCAGCGTCGCCGTCGGCGGCATCCTCAGGATTCGCACCGTCGCGTCGGGTCCGAGAGGCGTGCCGTCGGTCCGGGTCAACGACAAGGACGCCTCGACCACGATGTCGCCGCCGACCTGCCGGACGTGCACGTTCTGGGCCGGCCGGGGCAGGATGCGCACCGGCGGCAGCGGCGGTCCCTTCTTGCCGCAGGCCGGGCACGCGATCGCCGCGGCGAGGGCCAGCGCCAAGCCGATCCCCGGGCGGCGGGCGGCACGGCGGGCGGGGGGGACGTTGCGGGACACGTTACAGGATGTAACGGCTCAGGTCCTGATCCTTCACGATGTCGGCCAGCATCCTGCGGACGTAGCCGGCGTCGATCGTGACCTTCCTCTCGGTCATCTCCGGGGCGTCGAACGAGACGGAGTCCAAGAGCTTCTCCATGATGGTGTGCAGGCGCCGGGCGCCGATGTTCTCGGACTGCTGGTTCACCTGCGCGGCGAGCTCGGCGATGGTCCGGATCGCCTCGTCCTTGAACTGCAGCTCGATCCCCTCCGTCAGGAGCAGCGCCCGGTACTGCTTGATCAAGGCGTTCTTCGGCTCGGTCAGAATACGCACGAACTCCGGCACGCCCAGGGGGGCGAGCTCGACGCGGATGGGGAAGCGCCCCTGCAGCTCGGGGATCAGGTCGGACGGCTTGCTGACGTGAAAGGCCCCGGAGGCGATGAACAGGATGTGATCGGTGCGCACCATGCCGTGCTTCGTGCTGACGCGCGTTCCCTCCACCAGCGGCAGCAGGTCGCGCTGCACTCCCTCGCGGCTGACGTCCGGGCCGGTGCCGCGCTCCCGGCCCGCCACCTTGTCGATCTCGTCGATGAAGACGATGCCCGACTGCTCGACGCGCTCGAGCGCCTCGCGCTTCGCCGCGTCGACGTCGATCAGCTTCTCCTCCTCCTCGCGCTGCAGAAGGTCGCGCGCCTCGCGGACCGCGACGCGGCGCGGCTTGCGGCGGCCGCCGAACAGGCCGCCCAGGGACTCGCGCAGGTTGATGTCCATCTCCTCGAGGCCTCCGGCGCCGAAGATCTTGAACGCCGGGAACGACTCCTGTCGCACCTCGATCTCGATCAGGTTGTCCTCCAGGAGCCCCTCGCGCAGCTGCTGGCGAAGCTTCTCGCGCGTGCGCCGGAACGGCTCTTCCGCGTCCGGCCCCGCCGCATCGTGCGACGGAGCGGGCGACGGCAGGAGGATGTCGAGCAGGCGCTCCTCGACGCGCGTCCGGGCGATCGGCCCGACCTCGCGGGCGCGCTCGCTCTTGACCATCTCGAGGGCGATGTCCGCCAGATCGCGCACCATCGACTCGACGTCGCGGCCGACGTAGCCCACCTCGGTGTACTTGGAGGCCTCGACCTTGATGAACGGGGAGTTCGCCAGACGGGCGAGGCGGCGCGCGATCTCCGTCTTGCCGACGCCGGTGGGGCCGATCATGATGATGTTCTTCGGCGCCACCTCCTCCGCCATCTCGGGGGGGAGCTTCAGACGCCGCATCCGGTTGCGCAGGGCGATGGCGACGGCGCGCTTCGCCTTCTCCTGACCGACGATGTAGCGGTCGAGCTCCGCGACGATCTGCCGCGGTGTCCTCTCGCAGGGCGGCTCGACCACGCCGGTGCCGCCTCCTTCGCCCGACGCCAGCGGGTGACGGCCGGCCATCACAGCTCCTCCACGACGATGCGGTCGTTGGTGAAGATGTCGATCTCCCCGGCGATCTTCAGCGCCTCCTCGGTGATCTCGCGCGCCCCGAGCTCGGTGCGGCGCGCCAGCGCGCGGGCCGCCGCCAGGGCGCACGGCCCCCCGGAGCCGACCGCCACGAACCCGTCGTCCGGCTCGATCAGGTCGCCGGTTCCGGAGAGCAGGAAGGAGCGCTTGTCGGAGGCGACCAGAAGAAGCGCTTCCAGCCGGCGCAGGGCGCGGTCGGTGCGCCAGTCGCGGGCCAGCTCCACCGCGGCGCGCTCGAGATTGCCGTGGTACTCCTCGAGCTTCGCCTCGAAACGAGTGAACAGGGCGAAGCCGTCCGCCGCTCCGCCGGGGACCCCGGCGAGGATCGAGTCGCGATACAGGCGCCGGATCTTGCGCGCGCCGTGCTTCATGACGGTGCGATCGAGGGTGACCTGGCCGTCCGACCCCATCGCGACCTTGCCGCGGTGACGGACGCACAGGACGGTGGTGGCGTGCATTCTCACGACGGCATTATCGTGGAAGACTCCCGCACGGTCAACGCGAGGCGAGACGGGCGCGGGCGTCGACCACGAACGAGGACGACCGGTCGGGGCCGATCAGGAGGGGGTTGACGTCGAGCTGCTCGATCTGCGGGTGCTCGAGCGCCATCTGCCCGAGACGCAGGAGCGCCTCCACCAGGAAGTCCTCGTCCGCCTTCGGCCCTCCGCGGGCCCCGGCCAGAAGCGGGTGCCCCTTGACGCCCCGCACCATGTCGCGCGCCTCGGCGTCGGTGACCGGCAGGATGCGGAACACCACGTCGTGCATCACCTCCACGAAGATGCCGCCGAGACCGAACATCAGGAGGGCGCCCAGCACCGGGTCGCGGGCGAACCCCAGGATCGTCTCGCGCCCGCCCCGCACCATCGTCTGGACCTGGAATCGCAGCGCCGGCCGTCGCAGGGCACGCCGCATCGCGGCGCAGGCCTCCTCGACCTCCGCCGCGGTGCGCAGGTCGAGGCGCACCGCGCCGGCCTCCGTCTTGTGCACGAGCGCTTCGTCCACTCCCTTGACGACCACCGGGAAGCCGATCTGCGCGGCCGCGGCCGCCGCCTGCTTCTCGTCGGTCGCCATCCGCGAGGCCGCCAGCGGCAGGCCGTAGGCGGCGAGGAGCCTTTCGGTCTCCTCCGGCAGCAGGACCGTCCGCCCCGCCGCG
>CAYLND010000246.1:0-4571 GCA_964384905.1 uncultured Acidobacteriota bacterium | reverse complement strand
GGCGGCGCGCGGGGTCTCGCGCACATCGGCGTCCTGAAGGTCCTGGAGGAGCTTCACGTCCCGATCGACTGCATCGCCGGGACCAGCATCGGCGCGGTCATCGGGGGCCTGTACGCCTCCGGGATGTCCCCCGACGAGATCCAAAAGGAGATGGAACGGGTCGACTGGGCCGGTCTGTTCGACGACCGTCCGGCGCGCCCCGACCGGCCGTACCGCCGGAAGCAGGATGACAGCAGCGGCTACATCGATTTCGAGCTCGGTCTCAAGAGCGGCAGGATTCTCCTGCCGCGCGGGGTCATCGCCGGACAGAAGATCGACCTCCTGCTCAAATCGCTGACCGCGCGCGCCGCTTTCACCGATGACTTCGATCGGCTGCCGATTCCGTTCCGGGCGGTCGCGACCGATCTCGCCAGTGGAGAGATGGTGGTGCTCTCCCGGGGCGACCTGGCGGATGCCCTGCGCGCCAGCATGGCGATCCCGGGCAGCATCGCGCCCGTGCAGATCGACGGCGGCCATCTGGTCGACGGCGGGCTGGTGCGCAATCTCCCGGTGGACGTCGCGCGCGCCATGGGCGCCGACCTGGTGATCGCGGTTGACGTGACCACGCCGTTCGACCCGGTGGAGAGGCTGAAGACTCTCGCGGACGTCACGCGCCAGGTCGCCGACATGCTGACGCAGGACAACGTGACCCCGCAGGCCGTGAGCGCCGACGTTCTGATCCGGCCGGATCTGGCGGCCGTCTCGTCGTCGAATTTCGCGGCCGGCACCGAGGCGCTCCTGAGCGGCGAGGAGGCGACGCGCGCTCAGGCCGGCGTCCTGCGGCGCTGGTCCGTGCCCGCCGAGGAGTTCGAGGCCCGCCTCCATGAGCTGCGTGGCGCACCCGCCGCCCCGCCGACGCGCATCGACGCGGTCCGGATCGAGGGGGCGACGCGCGTGGATCGGCGGATACTCTACAGACGGATCAGGACGCGGCCCGGCGCGAACCTCGACCTGCCTGTGCTGCAGGCCGATCTGACGCGCCTGTACGGCCTCGGCGATTTCGAGCGGGTCGATTACCGCCTGACCAGGACCGACAACGGCACCGATCTCGTGTTCCGCGCCGAGGAGAAGCCCTGGGGCCCGAATTACCTCCGCTTCGGCCTGCTGTTCGTGAACGATCTCGCCGGCGACAGCGACTACGGCCTCCTGGCCCGCTACACCCGGACGCGCATGGACACGCTCGGGGCCGAGTGGCGCAGCAGCGTGCGGATCGGACGCGATCGCCGCCTGACCTCGGAGTTCTTCCAGCCGCTCGATTTCTCGGGTGTCTTCTTCGTCGCCCCGAGCGCCACCCTGTTCGATCAGTTCGTCAACCTGTACGACGGCGACGAGCGCGTCGCCGAGTACGAGCCTCGTGGTGGGACGGTGGCGCTCGACGCCGGGGCCGAGCTCGACCGCTACGGCGAGGTGCGGGTCGGCGTCATGCGCGGGCGGGTGAAATCGTCCGCCACCTTCGGGAGCAGCAGCCTTCCCGACTTCGACGTCGCCACCGGCGGCCTCACCGGGCGGGTCGTGATCGACCGGCTGGACAACCCCTACTTCCCCTCGCAGGGCCGGTACGGTCTGGTGGATCTCTTTCTGTCGCGCCGATCCCTCGGCGCCGATCTCTCGTACGACAAGTTATCGGCGTCGTTCTCGCAGGTGCTCCACCGCGGACGGCACAGGTTCTTCATGGCGCTCGACGCCGGCACGGACCTCGGCAGCGAGGTCCCCTTCTACGACGACTTCCGGGTGGGCGGTTTCGGCTCCCTGTCGGGATTCAAGGAGGGCCAGATCCGCGGCCCTCTTTTCGGCGTGGCGCGCCTGGGCTACTACGCCAGGTCGGGACGGCTGTCCGGACGGTTCGGCCGCGGCGTTTATCTGGGCGGCTGGGTCGAGGCGGGCAACGCGTGGGCCACACGGTCCGAGGTCCGGTTCGACAACCTCATCTATACCGCGACCGTGGGCGCCGGAGTCGACAGCTTCCTTGGCCCGGTCTACCTGGTGTACGGCCATTCCGACGACGGCCACGGCTCGTTCTACCTCAGCCTCGGCCGTACCGCCTTCACCGGCACGAACGCCTCCGTGTTCAGGAGCTACTGAGCCGATCGTCGCCGCTTCCCGCGGCCACTCCCTCCGTCAATCCACCGAGGCGGTATCGCACGCGTCGCCCGTGCCGTCGCGGTCGAGATCGCTCTGGTCGGGATTCGGAACGCCGGGACAGTTGTCGCAGGCGTCGCCGACGCGATCGCCGTCCGTGTCGGTCTGCAACGCGTTGGCGATCCCCGGGCAGTTGTCGTCGCAGCCGGCGGTCTGTCCCCCCGTGCACGGATGATCGGCGAACTGGCCGTCGAGATCGCCGTCGTTCAGCACGCCGTCCTCGTCGAAGTCGACCAGGCTGACGCTCGTGGTGAAGACGTCGGTGTTGCCGAAGCGACCGTCGGCCCAGATCGGATGAAGCCGGCCAGCGCTGATCGCGGGTTGATTGTAATCACCTACGAAGCCGACGCTGTCCGGCGGATGGAATCCGTCCGAGATACGGACCTTGGGACCGAACGAGACGCCGCCGTTGGTCGACGTCGCGAGATAGAGCGCGAAATTGACGTTGGCCGGGTCGCTCCGCCGATCGAGGAAGGTGACGTGAACGGCCCCGCCGTCGTCGACCGTCACGAACGGAATGAACTGATCCGCGCCGTTCCTGACGGCGTCGTCGTTGACGCGCAGCAGCGGGGTCCAGGTGTCGCCCCGGTCGTCGGAAAATGACAGGAGGACGTCCGTGCTGCCGAATCTCGAGTCCGGCCACACGACGTAGATCCGGCCGCGGTAGGGCCCGGGAGATCGATCGACCGCGCTCTCCGCGAATTCGATGTCCGCGATGTTTCCATTGAGAACGCGGGGCGGCATCTTGATCTGTCCGTTGACCAGGGAATCGTGCGGCAGCCACGTCGCTCCCCCGTCCAGCGAGCGGTTGAGCCAGACCCGGTTGTCCACATTGCCGAAGGTGACGTAGATCTCTCCGCCGGGGCCGATCGTGGGGATGGGAGCCTCGGAGTCCGATGACGACTGGTGCGAGATCAGCAGAGGGAGTGTGAACGTGAGACCCCGGTCGAGGCTCTTCGAGAAGAAGATGCCGAGACGGAACTTGGTGCCTGGAATGATCTCGTTCCAGACGAGATCGAGCGCGTCCGACGTCGGCTCCACGACCATGAACGGCTTGTCGGCGAACTGGAAACCGGTCCGGTCCAGGATCTTGGAGAACGTCTTCCCTCCGTCCGTCGACTTGAAGAGGAGGATATGCCCCTCCAGGAGGAGTCCCTGCTGGTCGAAATTGGCTCCCGCCTACGCCAGGTAGAAGTTCCCGCTGCTGTCGACGACCAGGGATGGGTCGAAGGCGGCTTGAAATTCGGGAATGTCCAGGAAAGCGGTCTGCCAGCTGCCGCCGGCGTCTTTGCTCGAAGCATATCCGATCACGCTCGTCAGGACGGGCGTCGGGAACAGCTCGATCCAGGCCACCACGAGGTGCTTCGGATTCGTGGGATCGGCCGCCGTCGTCGTCTCGGCCGCCGTGTCGCCCGGACGAGGCTCGTTGACCTGGACGTTGGCGAGCGGCGGAAGGGTGGCGGAGATCGCCACCTGCCCGCCCTGCCGGAACATCGGCGAGACGAAGAGAGAGAGACCGAGCGCGAAGAGTGCCGTTCTGCGCGACATACGGACCTCCTTGGCGCAGCGCGGATGCTGCTACCGGACTCCTGGCGGAGGCAAAATATGGCTGCACGTCCATATACGTCGAGAGGGGCTATCGATCAAGGATTTTGGACGCGCGGATCAGGCGGATTTGCCCGCCGACCGGTGGGCGCGCGCCAGCGCCTCGAGAAGCGCCTCCGGATCCCGGCGATCGTCCGCGGCGATCTCCCGGGTACGCGCGAGACGATCGCAGATCTGAACGGCCGCGCGGCGGCGCACCGGCTCCTCGAGCTGCGCGCGCCGCGCCAGGAACGTCTCGATCAGCTCGGCCTCCTGGGGCGTCAGCGTCAGGCCGCCGTAGCGGGCCGGCAGAGGCGGCGCCCCTTCGCCCCAGTCGGGGACGACCTCCTGCAACGGTCTCTCGTGCACGACGACCGTGCCCGCCACCAGATCGCCCAGCCTCTTGTTCCGCCGGCTGAACAGCATGGTGAGGATGCCGACGGCGTAGAAGCCGGGCAGCGAGTCCACCACCCGAAGCATGTTCCGCGCCAGCGCCTCGTACACCGTGATCGGACGGCCGGAATCGGTGATGACCCTCAGGTGGACGCGTCTTTTTCCGGGCGTCTGGCCGCTCCAGCGGGTCTCGAAGCCGATGTAATACCCCTGGGTGACCACGAAGAGCGCGAGGATCATCCCCGCCAGCACCCAAGTCCCCGCCCCGGCCAGGAAGTCCCTCCCAGCGAAGAGGAGCGCTCCACCGACCAGGCCGACGGACAGATAGATCCCGAGCAGGACGAGAGAGTCGATGATCTGCGCCAGGAAGCGGCTGCCGATGCCGGCCAGCGGAAACTCCAGCGGAATCTGCTCGG
>CAYLND010000245.1:0-4572 GCA_964384905.1 uncultured Acidobacteriota bacterium | reverse complement strand
TGAGGGGCGATCCCCCGCGCGGTGGCGCCGAGCGCTTCGAGCTGACGACGATGGTGGGTCCGCCGCGCGCAGGAGCCCTCGGCGCGTGCCGGGCGACCGAGCCCTCGGAGCGCGGCTGCGACGGGAGGCGGCGGGCCGGTTTCGATCGCGGGCGTTTGGATCGCGCGTGGCGGCTCCGGGACGCTCGGACCGATCGCGATCGGGATCTCGAACGGCCCGACATGTGCCGGGTCTTGCGAGTCCGCTGCCGTCCCTGCCTGCGCCTGTTCCCCATGGCCGGCCTCGCCGCCCGGAGTCGGAGGCCCCTACATCTCCTCCGGGTGGATCAGGTTCTGGAAATTCTCATCGTCCCGGAGCGGCTCGAAGTCGGGGTCGTTGCGAGCGTAGATGCGGTTCGTGACGTTCAGCTCGATGGCGTCTTTCAGGTGCTCCAGCGCCTCCCGGCGCTCCCCCTTGAGCGCCAGCGTCGAGGCGAGGACGTAATGCACCTTTTCGTCCTTCGGATTGTTGCTCAGAGCACGCTGCAGCAGCTTGACCGCCTCGTCATAGTCGGCCTCGTTGGCCTTGATGACGCCGTAATAGAAGAAGTCCTCGGGTTTGCGAGGTTGAATCTCGCGCCGATCGAGCAGGTTGCGACAGATGCGCGTGTAGGCCTGCGCGCGATCAGTCAGCTCCTTCTCCTGCGGGAAACCGGTGACGATCGCCTGGAATCGTTCCAACGCCTCGCCGTAATTCTGTTTCTGCAGGAGACCCACGCCCCGCTCGAACTCCTTGAGCGCCTTCTCGTGAATCATCCATGTATTCGCGGGCGCAGGGGCGGCCGGAGACTTGCCCCCCTTCCTGGTCGCGACCTTTTTCATCTCGTTGCCCGTCCCTGCCGGGATCGTCCCGGGTGGAAGGCCGCGCATCACGCCACGGCCGTTCAAACCAAGCAGCTGGATCGAGGAAAAATAATTTGCGAAATAGTGATGCTAGCAAATGCTATCTTTAAGTGTCAACGCGCGTTCGGGACCTGGGATCATGACACGGATGGCACTCATCGGTCTCGGCTCGAATCTGGGCGACCGGCTGGGGCACCTCGAGGCAGCTATCGAGCGTCTCCAAGGACACGGTCTCGGGCCCCTGATCCGCTCCTCGGCGTACCTCACAGATCCAGTTGAAGTCACTGACCAGGAAGAGTTTATGAATCAGGTGGTGGGTTGCCAGACTGACCTGGCCCCGGAACGAATCCTGGAGATCTGCCTGGCGATCGAGGAATCCCTGGGTCGAATCCGCGCGCGGGACAAGGGTCCGAGGACAATCGACCTTGACCTCCTCCTGTGCGGGGACGACGTTCGTTGCGAGGAAAGGCTGAAGGTGCCCCACCCTCGGATGCATCTCAGGAGGTTCGTCCTGGTCCCCGTCGTCGAGATCGCGCCGCACGCCTGGCATCCGATCCTCCGGAAAACGGCGGAAGGGCTCCTGGAATCCTGCCCGGATCGGTCCAGGGTCGAGCGGGTACTGCTATAATGCGCGGCTCCATTCGGTCGAAGGCGGATGCATTTCAAGTTCATCGCTGTCGAAGGCCCCATCGGCGTCGGCAAGACGAGCCTCGTCGATCTGCTCGCGCAGCGCTTCGAGGCCGGCAAGATTCTCGAGAAAGTCGAGAACCCGTTCCTGCACGACTTCTATCAGGATCGGCCCGGGGCCGCCTTCCAGTGCCAGCTCTTCTTCCTGCTGAATCGATTCCGTCAGCAGCAGGAGCTGGTCCAGGGGAGCCTGTTCCAGAGGACTCTGATCTGCGATTACGTCTTCGCGAAGGACAAGATCTTCGCCTATCTGAACCTGGACGACTCGGAGCTGATGCTGTACGAGAGGCTGTACGGGGTCCTCGAGCCGCAGGTGCCCCACCCCGACCTGGTCATTTACCTTCAGGCGCGCGACGCGGTGCTCCTGGATCGCATCCGCTCACGTCAGCGGGACTACGAGCGCGACATCTCGGAAGGCTACGTCTCCGAGCTGAATCGGGCCTACAATTACTATTTCTTTCATTACAACCGGACGCCGCTTCTGGTCATCGACACGTCCGAGATCGATTTCGTGAAGAGCCACGACGATCTGGAGGAGCTGTTCCGGCAGATTGAATCGATGCAGAAGGGCGTGCAGTACTACATGCCGCTCGGATCCTCTCGTGGACCGGGACTGGCGCGTGCATAGCACCTCACGCCCCCGCAGGTCGTGCAGCGACTCGAGCCGTTCATTCCCTCTACCGGCCGCGCGTCCGCCGGAGGGGAGAAGGAGGTTCCATGAACCACCCACCGCAGGCTCCGGGTTCCCCCCGTCCTGACATCCATTCCGTCCCCAGAGTCACCGTTCCTGATCTGCGCGCGGCCAAGGGGGGGGCTCGACGAATCGTCATGCTGACTGCCTACGACTACCCGACCGCGCGCGTCCTGGACGACGCGGGCGTCGACATCCTCCTGGTCGGTGACAGTCTGGGCAACGCCGTGCTCGGCTACGACAGCACCCTCCCCGTCACCATGGAGGAGATGCTCCACCATACCCGCGCCGTCGCGCGCGCCGCGCGCCACGCGCTGGTCGTGGGAGACATGCCGTATCTGTCCTTCCAGACCGGCCGCCGCGACGCTATCAGGAACGCCGGGCGCTTCCTGAAGGAAGCCGGCGCGGCGGCGGTCAAGATCGAGGGCGGGCGCAGGCGCGCCGACCTGGTCCGCGCCCTGCTGGATGCCGAGATTCCGGTCATGGGGCACATCGGGCTGACACCCCAGTCGCTGCACCTGATGGGAGGCTACCGGGTGCAGGGCAAGAAGGGCGATCAGGCTCGGGCCCTGGTCGACGACGCCCTCGCCCTTGAAAAGGCGGGCGCGTTTTCCCTCGTGGTCGAGGGCGTGCCGGAGACGGTCGGCCGCGCGGTCACGACGGCGGTCGCCATCCCGACGATCGGCATCGGCGCGGGGCGCTTCTGCGACGGGCAGGTGCTGGTGTTCCACGATCTCGTCGGGCTGGGGGAGGGTGCCGCCCCGCGGTTCGTGCGCCGTTACGCGAACGTGGGCGCGGTGATCGCCGACGCGGCACGCCGCTTCATCGACGACGTGCGCGGCGGCTCCTTTCCGTCGGAATCGGAGGTCTACTCCACCCCCGCCCCGGTGGAGCCCCGCATGGCCGGCGGCGTCTAGGGCCGGCACCGCCTGGAAGCGGACCGGACCGTGGACGAAATCACCACCGCCGCCGCGATGCGGGCCTTCACGCACGGCGCGCGCACGCGCGGCGCGCGCGTCGGTCTGGTGCCGACCATGGGCGCCCTGCACGGCGGGCACCTCTCCCTGGTCGCCCGGGCCCGCTCCGAATGCAGCCTCGTGGTCGTCTCGATCTACGTCAATCCCCTGCAGTTCGGACCGCTGGAGGACTACCAGGGCTACCCCCGCGATCGGGAGCACGATCGGGGGCTGCTGCGCGCCGCCGGATGCGACGTCCTGTTCGTTCCCGAGGACCGGGAAATCCACGCCGAAGGTCACCGGACCTTCGTCGAGGTGCAGGGTATGCAGGATGTCTTGTGCGGGCGGAGCCGCCCGGGGCACTTCCGCGGCGTGACCACGGTCGTCGCGAAGCTGCTCGCGATCGTGCGCCCCGACAGCGCCTACTTTGGCGAGAAGGATGCGCAGCAGGTGCGCATCATCCGCCAGATGGCGCGCGACCTGCACGAGGAGGCGCAGATCGTCTCGTGCCCAATCGCGCGCGAGCCTGACGGGCTCGCCATGTCCTCGCGCAACCTCTATCTGACGGCCGAGGAGCGACGCGCCGCTCCGGTGCTCCACCGGGCTCTCGGGGCCGCGGTCGAGCGCGCCCGCGCCGGCGAGAAAGACGCGGCGCGGCTCGTGGCCCTGGTGCGCGACGTAATCGCGCGCGAGCCGCTGGCGCGCGTCGACTACGCCGAGGCCGTGGACGGCGAGACCCTGGGGCCCGTGACTTCGGTCCGCCCGGGCGTCCTCCTGGCGGCCGCCGCGTGGTTCGGGCGCGCCCGCCTGATCGACAACATCCTTCTCTAGGACAGGTCGGTCAGGGCCTGCAGATCCTGCTGGAGGTGGCGGAAGACGGCACGGGCACGCGCTTCGGTGGCTTGCAGGCCGGCGGTCGTGTCGATGGCGTAGTGGGCGACCTTCAGCTTCTCCTTCGTGTCCATCTGGGCGGCGATGCGGGCGCGGGCCTCTTCTTCCGGGAGACCGTCGCGCTTCATGATGCGGTCCAGCTGGGTCTCGGGAGCGCAGTGCACGACCACCACCCGGTGATAGTCGCGGTAGAAGCCGGTCTCGATGAGGAGAGCGGCGTTCGATACGGCGATGCGGCCCTGGCCGGTATCGGCAAGCAGCTCGACCAGATTGGCTTCTTCCTTGCGGATGAGGGGGTGGAGGATCGCCTCGAGAGCCGTTCGTCGTGCGGGATCGGCGAAGATGATTCGCGCCAGACGGGAGCGATTGATCGTCCGATCGGTGTTGAGGATCGCCTCCCGAAGGCCACGACCACCGGTTCATAGGCCGGGGCGCCCTTCTCCACCAGCCGATGCGCGATCTCGTC
>CAYLND010000244.1:0-4578 GCA_964384905.1 uncultured Acidobacteriota bacterium | reverse complement strand
GATCTTCACCCAGTCGGGACGGCGGGATTTGAACCCGCGACCCCCTGAACCCCATTGTTCTGAGTCCTGGAAATATCATCGTGGTCGCCCACTGTGTCCTTTCCCTGGGCGGTCGCTCACGATCCCGAGCGATCCCGACAATGAAATCCGGTCTTATCGTGAGCGAAACTCTTGGTACCAATAGTCGTCGACACACGATAAACCTAAAGGGAGAATCGCTGGTCGAACACCGGGAGATGATGGCCTAACTTACTAGTTCGACGTCCTCACCGCGTCGGCACCAGCACATCGCGGAGGCTCGGGTCGCCAGTAGCGGCCCGGGGACCTCGATGTCGGAGCGCTACGGCCTAGGTTCCGACCACCCGTAAACCTTATCGTCACTGAAGGTGACACTGGCGCCGCCGGGGTATTGCCAGACGGTGAAAGGTCCGGCATTCACGTTCGCGGGCTCGCCGAGCAGTTTGCGGACCTCATCCATCTTCATGCCGCGGCGCAGTCGGCGCCAGTTCGCAACGTCTTGCGAAGTGGGCGACGCTGGCACTGCCCCGCTACGCGATGGCTCAACCCTGATGAGCGCCTCCAGTTCACCGACGCGTCGTTCGAGGTCGTCAGTCCTGCGCTGGAGAGAATCGATCCGGCAGAGAAGGCTGTCGGTTGACACGCTCTGTCCTGCCGCGAGCGTCGGGATGGAGGCGGCTGTAAACGCGGCGACTAGAGCTGCACGGAATAGAGCGGTCATCATGGGCCTCCTTCGGCAAGTCACAGCGGCGCTCGGTCAGTAGGGATTGTCGGGTCTTATCGTGCTCGAAACTCTTAGTGGTAATAGTCACGTCTTCTTCTTCGGAGGTCGTCCCTGTCGCTTCGGTGGCTCGGGATGGGCCTCACGGCGATGCGCGAGGTAGTCGACGCGCCGGCCGCTTTCGATCGCAACGTGCCCGGTGGGATAGCACGACACGTCTCGCACTTCCACGACCACACGCCGTCCAATCCGTAGACACCAGGCTTCGGCTTCAGCGCAGCCGTTGGATGCTTACCCTGCTCCTGCTTCGCTCGACGCGACTCGTTGACCTCCTGCTGAATCTTCGCGAGGCGCTTGGGCCACCGCTCCGCAGCACGTAGACGTTCACGACGGTAGCCCACGTCTACCCTCCTCAGCGGTCATGGCTGAAGAGATAGGCGCCTACCGGCCGCGGAGATACCCGCCTCAGTCGCCAGTCCCTACAGGTGGGACGACATGATTTTCAGTAGTGCTCGCGACGCCGGGTCGGCCGGACCGATCTTGCGACCGACGCCGACTTCCTTCGTCCGCACGAGCTGAGCCAGCGCATTCTCGGTAGCCCGATAAGTCTCCTCCATGCTGCCCTCATTGGTCAGGAGGTCATTGAGTCGTTGGTCGTCGAGGAGCTTGCCGACCGTCGTCAGCGACACGCTCCACTGGTGCGCCACGACGTTGCGGAGGCGCTGAAACGCGACGAGTCCGGCGATCGCCATGCCGTAGCTTTTCAACTTCTTGTTGAGCGGCAGTCGCTTGGTGAGTTCGATCTTGCGACCGAAGGTCAGGTCAGGCCAGAAATCATCCATCGCCGTGTCGTAGCGATCGGGACGGATGTAGTAGGCGGTCAGCAGACAGTCGAGGCTGAACTCGAGCCGCGTGGCATACTTGATCACGACGCCGGCGTAGTCGGACCGCTGTAGCTTGTTCTGAACGTACTTCTCGAGGACGACGTTCATCTCACCATCACAACTCGAAGATCACTTTTCCTATCCCCGCGGCAGCGATCCGCACTAGGTCATTCGGCATTTTGCTGTCGGCATTCCGCAGGATCAACGTCGCACCACTCCCTCGGGCCGCCGCTGCCATGCGCACTAGCAGATCGGGTGGATACTGGCTTCCATCCACGATCACTCCGCCGCCTGCGGCGAGAATCTGCACGAGCGTATCGGGCATCTTTGGCATGATGTCTTCTCCGTCTACTGGGTGTCGAGACCGAGGTCCTTCTCCACGCTCGGCTGGTAGTCGTGCAGCTGCTGCCAGACCGCCTTGCACAACGTATGGCGGAGTAGTAGGACCTGGGCCCGCTGGTTCGTGGCGAGGTGGAACGTCAGGCCCGCGAGCACCACCATCGCGGGACGTTGGGATTCTGGGAAGTAAGACGAGTACTGGTAGAGCCAGTCGCCGATCTCGTTGGCAGCCGGAGTGGCCTTGGCCTGATTGGCCGCGTCAGGATGGTCGGCGAGCCAGAGCCATCTGTTGTAGAGTTGCCCGTTCAGGTGGAGGAGCAGCCTCCCTTGTTCTTCTTTGTTGGCTTCCTGCCTCTCGGTGCGCCGGTCCCGCTGCCTCAAGTATCGCTCGACCAGCGTCTTCCCGATCCATCCAGCGGCGCCACCGCCGAGGAGACTACCAAGTTCCATGGTTCGCGGCAGCGTTAGGTCAACTTGAGCACCACGTTGTTCACCAAATCTTGAATCGTATCCTCAGCTTGATACCGCTCGACCTCAATTGTCGAAGGGTGTCCGGCGGTGTTTCGCCGACCGAGCTTTTCTTGGAGAATCCTGTACAGTCCCGACGTAAGGAGTCCAGCAGAGTTACAGACTTCGATTACTTCCGACTCCTTGATGTCCTCGAAGTCCTCGAACTTCGTGATAGCAAACGCCACTTTCTTAGGATACCGGACAGGAATACGAGCGTTGAACGTGGCGACCCTCGTCGGATCCGCGAGGAGCCAACGAAGGAGATGATCGTACGCGAGGTTCCACGCCATCACCACCGTGGCGCGAAACGCTGAAGCCTTGTAACACTTCAGCACTTCATTGAGGAACGCCCGTTCATCAATGCCGGGAATCTTCGCTGGTAGATCGGCGAGCAGCTTCGTGACCGCGATCGTAGCCTGAACCTCACCATACTTCGCATCGAGCGCTGACCGGACTTTGCCTTCAAGACGATATCCTCGTCCGTCCCTGAGAAGCTCCGGCGGCTTGCGTTCTGACAACCGCCGGAGGTCACGGTTCAGTTCAGGAGCCTCGTAACTGAGGTTGTCGTAGCACTCACGGATGTGCTTGGCCTCGAAGTATTCGAGGTCTCCATGAACGTGCAGGAACCACCCGAACACCTTGATCTTCTCCGGGTGTGACCAGCTTGCGAACCCAGCGATCTGCCCTACGAACTCACGGACGTCCATCCCGGAATTACTTGGTCATCTTCTCGACCAGGTCTTCACCGATGTGGTTGATCGTGAAGTTCGGCGGCGTGAAGTCTCCTCGCCCGAAACGACTGAGATCCCGCAAGGGCTGCGCGAAATCCGCTGTACCAGTTCCCCATCCCATCTTCTTGTAGCAGGTGAAGACGTGGTCCTGACTGACGGAGGGCGTATTCCGATACTTCTTGAACCAGTACGCTACCAGCAAGTACCGCTTAAGCGCCTGCTTGGGAAGGCCCTTCTGCTCCGCGAACGTGGCGAACGGCATCTCTCCCGAGTTCAGATCAACTTCTGACAGTACCCTCGGATTCGAAGACTTGCGCGGCTTCGCCGAACGAGGAGCGACGTCCTCCGTCTCGACGATCTCCTCTACTTCATCCTCGCGCTCTTGCTGGCCGACTGCTTCCTTTCCGTTTTGACCGGCCTCGGGAGCGTCCGGAGCCGCCGCAGGGATGAGGCGCTGTCCGGGCTGCGCCTGCCGGAGAGCGCTCGTGATTGCGTGCGTGATCTCGGTGATATCTCCGTCCCTAAGTTCCGCGTCCAACATCACGAACCGGATCTTCGAACCGCCGCTACCGCTGCCACCCTTCTTCAGAAACGTCTTCGTCGCCATCTCGACCTACCCTCACGACAGTGCCGGGCGTGTGGATGGCGGCCTCGTCGAAGCCCGAGTCGGCCGGTCACGGCCTGAGCTTCGCCTTGTCTTCGGGGTCGTCGGGTTTGTGAATCGCGGTGCAAACTGAAATCTACATCCGCACTTAGCACTCTGGCAAGGAGAGTGCTAACGAGCGGCGTGCGGCGACGCGTGGTGGCCATCAGAGCGCAGACCGTCCCACCCCACGGCGGGCCGCTTGACGAGTGTGCTATCATATGCTAGCATCATGCATGACTGCACGCCCCAAGCCTTCGACCGAAATGATTCGGCTCCCCTCGGACGTCGTCCGCGCCCTCCGACGCCGCGCTGCCACAGCCGACATCACCATCGCTGAGGCTGCGCGGCAGCTCATGCTTCCCAAAGACATCAAACACCAGCTCGGGCTGCTCGAGCACGTGGATTGGCTCCGAGCCCGGCTGTCGAAGCGTCGCGACGACCTCGTTGACGTCTTCGTCGACGGAAATGCCGACGAGGGGGTGATCGACCGGGCACTTGCTGCACTCGACTACCTGCGCAAGGAGTGGCCCGAGGATGACGGGGGCGGTTACGACTTCTCGGTTCTTGGAATGGGGCAGCCCGTCTAGGCGATGAACAGACGAGTTGATTCCACAAGCCGCGCTTCCGCGCGGCTTCGTGCTTCAGGGGAGCCCGTACGTGACTAGCAGGATTCTACCGGCGTTCTAGCAGGATTCCACCGGGATTCTAGCAGGGTTTCTAGCGGCATTT
>CAYLND010000243.1:0-4644 GCA_964384905.1 uncultured Acidobacteriota bacterium | reverse complement strand
AGGAATCGCCGCGCCCCGCCCTGCCCAGCGTCCGCGGCGTCGTCCGGAACGTGTTGGTGACCAGGATCTCGGCCCCGGCGCGCGCGTAATCCTCGTGGATGCGCGCCAGGGTCTGGAGCCCCGCGTCGTCGAACAGCGCGCGGGCGGACCAGAGCGGCAGAGTGGTGTCCACCCCGCGCCGCGTCAGCTCGGTCCCGAGGGCGCGGGCCGGGGGCACGGGCGGGGGTCGGGCCAGGGGGGGGTCGAGGCGGTTGGCGGGGGGGCGAAGGGGCATCGGTCGCTTCGCGCCTGCCGCGGTCAGGTCCGGGGGGACCGAGCCGGTGCCGCTCAGCCCCGCCAGTCCTGCCGCCGGGTGAACCCCCCGACGAACCAGGAGACGAGGCTGACGACCACAGAACCCAGGATCGCCCACCAGAATGAATCGACCACGAAGCCCGGGACGAGGACGCTCGCCAGATTGAACGCGATGCCGTTGACGACCAGGTAGAACAGCCCCAGAGTCAGGAACGTGATCGGGAGGGTCAGGATCACCAGGATCGGCTTGATGATGGCGTTGATGAATCCGAGGACCAGGGCGGCGACCGCCAGCGTCTCGAGGGAGTCGACGTGCACTCCCGGCAGGATCTTGCTGCAGACCAGGAGGGCCAGCGCGATGCTCAGCCAGTGCACCAGGAACCGACGCATCGGGCGCCTCCTTCAGACGGGACGATCGCGGCGCGCCTTTCCGGGGGCTCCGTCAGGCGCGTTCAGTCGCCGCTGCAGTTCTGGACGATGGCGCCACACCGCGCGCATACCTCCTTGCACTTGCGAGGCTCGGTCGGGCCGCCGCAGGCAGGGCACGGCAACTCAGCGCCTGTCGGCCCGCCTGCGGTCGTTGTCTGACAGTTCGCCAAATCTCACCCGTACCTGCGGAGTATAGACCAGCACCGGTCGGAATCGATTCTCCTGGACGCTCCGTCGCGGGAGCGCCGGTCACTCAAAGAGGCCATGTGAAGGAAAGAGAGGTTCCATGGTGAAAATATTCCGTTCGAAGTATGTTTTCGGACCCCAACCTCGGCAGCCGGCGCCTTCTCGGGCGTGGAGCAAGATTCCCAATCGGCTTGAAGTCCAGTCTCGACATTGAATTCCCCCCAAATCCGGTTGACACGCCACCCTGCTGGTCGTACATGCAAGGCAATTTTCGGCCGTGGAGGACCTCTCAAAGGGTCCGCTGAACGCCAAGATTTCAAGCGCGAGACAGGGGCTTTGCTTCGTTCGCCACTCCGCGCTGACTGACGTGGGGGCTCTCCCACGGGGGGGACTATGAGAGAGGAATCCCGTCGCGTGCTATCGGGCCTGTCGGTCGTCGCCGTTTCGCTGCTCGTGCTGACCGCGCATTCCGGCACGTCGGGCGCCGCGGCCCGGCAGGGCGCCGTGACGCCGGCCCTCGAATGTCCTTCGTGCGACGATTCCAATCCCTGCACGGTCGATTCCTGCGACGCCACGACCGGAACCTGCCGGCACGATCCGTTGAGCTGCGATGACGGCAATCCCTGCACCGCCGATACCTGTGTCGCGTCCTCCACGTCTTATGGGGCGGGAGGATGCCAGCACGACCCGCTGCCGGCGGGAACGGCCTGCAGCGACGGTCGATCCTGCACCACGGGAGATGTCTGCAACGACTCGGGCGCCTGTGTCGGGCAGCTCCAGCCTGCCGGCAGCGCCTGCGACGACGGGAACGACTGCACCGGACCCGACCTGTGCGATGACGCGGGCGCCTGCGTTCCACAAGGACAGAAAGCGCCCGGTGATCCGTGTGACGACGGGAGCGCGTGCACCCAGAACGATCGCTGCGTTACCGCCGGCTCGGGCGGCGTGATCTGCCAGGGTGTCGCGAAGACGTGCGACGACGGCGATGCCTGCACGCGGGACACCTGCGATCCGGCGACGGGCGACTGCGGAGCGGCGCCGATCGACTGCAACGACGGGAACTCCTGCACCCTCGACGCGTGCGACCCGGCGACCGGCGCGTGCACGCGCGCCTTCGCCTCCGGACCGTGCAGCGACGGCAACTTCTGCACGGGGAACGATGCGTGCGTCGGCGGGAACTGCGTCGGGACGCCGATCACGTGCGACGACGGCGTGGCCTGCACGACCGACGTCTGCGTGAACGATCCCAACGCCTGCCGGCACACGCCGGATCCCTCCGTGTGCGACGACCACAACGTCTGCACGCTCGATCGGTGCGATCCGGCGCTGGGCTGCGTGAACGGTCCCGTCGCCGACGGAACGTCCTGCGACGTCAACGGCGCCAGCGATTGCCGGGTCGAGCAGTGCAGCGGCGGCCAGTGCGTGCTGGCGCAGTTCGTGCCGCCGGGTCAGCCGTGCGACGACAACAATCCGTGCACCACCGCGGACGTCTGCGGGAGCGGCGGCGTCTGCTCCGGACAGCCGGCGTGCGACGACGGGAATCCCTGCACCGCCGATTCCTGCAACCCGATTACCGGAGCCTGCACGAACGCGCCGATCATCGGCGCGTGCAACGACCAGAGCGCCTGCACCACGGCGGACGCCTGCGTCGACGGCTTCTGCCAGGGCACGCCGGTGAACTGCGACGACGGCAAGGACTGCACGCTGGACTCCTGCGACCCGAGGACCGGCTGCGTTCACTTCTACGACGCGCGCCTGCCGGACAGCGATCACGACGGCATCCCGGACTCCTGCGACAACTGCCCGGCGGCGGCGAACCACTTCCAGTACGACTGCAACGCCAACGGGATCGGGGACGCCTGCGACCCCTCGCTGTACGCCCTGTCGATCGCCAACAGCAGCAAGGGATCGGCCTACGTCCTGTGGTCGACCGTGTGCGAGACCGACCTGCGCGGCTTCAATGTGGTGATCATCGACAACCAGGGCCGGCGCACGCAGCTCAATCCCGTGACCATCCCGTGCTCGGAATGCATCACGGGCGGCAGCGCCTCCTACGCGACCTTCCTGCCAAAGCACAAGAGCGGCCGGAATATCTTTCTCGAGGTGCTGTACAGGACCTCGGTCAACCTGACCGTGGGTCCCGCGCAGCATCAGTAGAAGGGACCCGCGCAGGAGTCCGACCGGCCGCGGGCGCGCCGATCAGCGCGGGCGCTCGAGCCAGGAGTTGACGTTGAAGGTGTAGGAGAGCTGCGCCGAGACCGAATACCCGTTCGGCAGGATCGACTTCAGGCTGTCATCCACGTTCCAGCGGTCGCGGCGGTAGGCGACCTTGAGCACCGTCCCAGGACCGAGGCGGTAGCCGGCGCCGGCCTCCGCATTGAAGAAATCGACCGCCGTCGCGAGCCAGAAGCCGGGGCCGAGCGGCCGGATGTAGGCGTAATCGTTGCGCTCGAAGCGCAGCGCCGTGAAGAAGCGTGGCGTCCAGGTGTATTTCGGCTCGATGAAATAGGACTTGCCGCGCACCAGGCGCGTCTGCCCCGGCGCCTCGTACGAGTTGCGATTGAAGTCTCCGTTCAGCTCGAAATAGCCGCGGCTGAAGCGGATGTCCGCGCCCAGGACGTGCTGCTGGTAGTCCCGCCAGCCGGATCCTGCCGGCAGGAACGCCTCGATGTCGGGACCCAGGTAGGGGCCGCGCGTCGCGTAGCCACCCAGACGCAGACCGGTGACGGGAGTGAGACCGAGCGCCAGCGTGGGGCGCAGGGCGGACCCGGGCTCGGGGACGTAGCTCTCGTTGACCAGCGGCAGGTCGACGAAGCCGACGCGGTAATCGAGGCGCTCGACCTGACCGCTCGCCTGGAATCCGAGCGGATACGAGACGTCGTAGCTGTCGGGCATCCCGATCAAGGGGTTGATGCTCGACAGCAGCCGGCGCGGGAAGTTCCCGATCGGCGTCACGATCTTGCCGGCTTCCAGGACCAGCCGCAGGGGCGCGCTGAAGGTGTAGCGCAGGGCGGCCTGCTCGAGCGTCCCTTGACGCCGGCCTTCGTAGCTGCCCGAGCCGTCCTCGCCGCGCACCACCGCGAAGGCCTGCAGCCCCGGCAGGAACTCCCCGACGGCCCAGAGTCGCAGGCGTCCCGCGGGGGCGGTGTCGCCGTCGTTCTTGCTGAGCAGCTTCGAGCCGGCGTCGGTCTTCCAGACCTCGGCGTCGAACAGACCCTGGACCAGGGCCTTGTCGTCCTGCGCGTGCGCCAGCGCCGCGTGCAGCAGGCCGCAGGCCGCGAACAGGATCGCGCGGAGAGCGCGGCCGCGCCTCGCGGCGGTCGGACGCCGGTCCGGTTCACGCCGCCGTCTGCAGCTCATGCCACGCCTCCCGGAGGGTCGTGAGGTACTCCTCCATCGAAAACGGCTTTGCCAGATAGCGCGATCCGACCTCCTTGAGAAAAGACGCCTCGCCGACCGTGTCGCCGGTGACGAACAGGAAGCCCCGCGTGCCGGAGCGACGGTTCGCGGCGGCCCAGCGATACAGGTCCTTTCCGGAGAGATCGCCCGGCATCTTCAGATCCGACACGATCAGGTCGAAGTCGCGGCGCCGGAGCTGCTCGACCGCCTCGGCTCCCGAGCGGACGCCGACCGCCCTCGCACCGACGGAATCCAGGATGGCCATCTGCAGCTCCACGACGTTCGGCTCGTCGTCGACGACCAGCACCGAGGCGGGCAGCGCGCGCCGGAAGGCGG
>CAYLND010000242.1:0-4662 GCA_964384905.1 uncultured Acidobacteriota bacterium | reverse complement strand
GTTATCTGCGCGTTTTTGATGATTTTGCGGTCAGGCTGCGGCACGCTGGCAGGCCGGTGCAGCGTCGGTTGGCTCAGGCCGGGCGCGGCCGCGCCCGCGTTCTCGGCGCCCGGCTGGCGCAGGCGAACTTCGTGCAGGTACGAGTCGACCATCGCCTCGCCGTCGATCCCGATGAACCTGGAATAGGCCCGGATGAAACCCTTGTTGAACAGCCCGCCGGGAAGGGCCTCGAAGCGGTTCCCTTCGAGGGCTTCAAGGTAACGGATGTTGATCTTGGTCGCTTCGGAAATCTGCCGCAGGGAGATTTCGCGCAGCTCACGCTCTCGCTTGAGGGTCTCCCCGAAACTGGCCATCGGCTCCGCGCCCGCCGGGCACCAAGTGGTTGAATCGCCGCAATTTCGACCGTGGGCTAATAATAAGGATGGGGGATCGGTTTGTCAAACAAGCCTAAGTGATTTGCGGTCAGCAGCTTAACCTGGTTATGGTGGCCGGATCAGGCGCCCCCGCCCGCTTCTTCGCGGGCGGAGATGATTCTCTGGGCCGCCAGCTTCACCAGCGTCGGAACCTGCGGCGCGTGCGTCAGCTCCTTCAGCGTCTGCGCTCCCAGCCCGTGCAGGATGCGCAGCGCCGTCGCCGCCGGCGTGCCGTGATGCTGCACGAGAGCCTTCTGCACCGCCGGCCGCGACGCGAACCGGGCATCCTCCGCCAGCGTCTGCAGAACGCCCGCCGGGGTGCCGCCGGCGCTGGCGATCGCCAGGACGTCTTCTTCGAGAAGCCGCGGGTTGTGGAGGAGGGCGCGCACCACCAGCGGATGCTCCTGCTGGCGCAGCACGTTGATGACGCCGCGGCTGGCGATCCGGGCCAGCGCGATCTTCTCACCCAGCGCCAGCTCCTGAATCCGGAACGTCAGGATCTTCTCGGCCGCGCGCCGCAAAGGCGGCGCGATCTGCGCGTCGTCGCAGACGCGCGCCAGGTCGCGCCACCACAGGAACTGCATCAGGTGCATCGCCACCACGTGCGGCGTCCGCGGGTGCATCACGATCGCCGACTTCACTTCGTACGGCTTCAGGAGGTCGCGGCTGGCGCTGATCCGGACGATCAGCGGCCCGTCGACGGCGCGGTTCTTCAGCAGGAAGAGCAGCAGGTCCGGCGCCAGGGCAGGGTTGGCGGTCGCCCCTTCGAGATAGGCGAGGGGCGCCGTCGCCAGCTCGCGCGCCAGCGTCTCGGCCGTGGCGGTCCGTCCCGCCTCGAACGCAGGGTCCATGGGCGTGAATTTACGGCCCGCGCAGCGCGCGCGCCAGACGCGACCTGCACCAGCGGCGGCCCGGCCGTATGGACAGCGACCGGCCAACGGCGGTAAGCTCAACCCGTTGATGCAGAAGTGTTTCACGCTCGACGCAGTGGAGCCGCGATGAAGCAGGGGTACGTCCGGCTGACCGAGCCGCTGGTCCGGGTGGATGGGAAGCTGCGCCCGGCGTCCTGGGACGAGGCGCTCGACCGCGCCGCCTCGGGATTCCGCGCCGCCGCCGATCGCTTCGGCCCGCGGTCCTTCGGGCTGTTCAGCTGCTCGAAGGCGACCAACGAGGTGAACTATCTGGCGCAGAAGTTCGCCCGCTCGGTCATCGGCAGCAACAACGTCGATTCCTGCAACCGCACCTGACACGCGCCATCCGTCGTCGGTCTGACGACGGTCTTCGGCGCAGGCGGCGGGACCAGCTCGTACAGGGAGATCGAGGAGACCGACCTCGTCGTCCTGTGGGGCTCGAACGCGCGCGAGACGCACCCGATCTTCTTCCATCACGTCCTCAGAGGGGTGCGCAACGGGGCCCGTCTGTACACCATCGATCCGCGCCGCACCGGCTCGGCGGAGTGGTCGGATGTCTGGCTCGGGATCGACGTCGGCTCGGACATCGCGCTCGCCAACGCCATCGGCCGCGAGATCCTGGCGGCCGGCCTGGAGAATCGCGCCTTCATCGCGCGCGCCACGACCGGCTTCGAGGCGTACCGCAGGTCGGTCGAGAACTACACGCTGCGTTACGCCGCGAAGGTGACCGGCGTGCCCGCCGACGCGATCCGCGAGCTGGCGCACGCCTACGCGCGCGCCGACCGCGCCGAGATCTGCTGGACGCTCGGCATCACCGAGCACCACAACGCGGTCGACAACGTCCTGGCGATCATCAACCTGGCGCTTCTCACCGGGCACGTCGGGCGCTACGGCTCCGGTCTCAACCCGCTGCGCGGCCAGAACAACGTCCAGGGCGGCGGCGACATGGGGGCGATCCCGAACAAGCTGCCGGGCGGCCAGGACGTCGAGGACGAGGCGTGGCGCGCCAGGTTCGAGCGCGTCTGGGGCGGCACGCCGATCCCGCCGAAGCGCGGCTGGCACCTGTCGCAGATGTTCGAGGCGATGGAGCACGGCGATCTCAGGGCGCTGTACGTGATCGGTGAGAACCCGGCGCAGTCCGAGGCCGACTGCGCCCGCGCCATGCACCTGCTGAGCCGCCTCGATCACGTCGTGGTGCAGGACATGTTTCTGACGAAGACCTGCGACTACGCCCACGTCGTCCTGCCGGCTGCCGCCTCCTGGTGCGAGTCGGAAGGCACCGTGACCAGCAGCGAGCGCCGCGTACAGCGCGTGCGCAAGGCGCTCGACCCGCCGGCCGGCGCGCGCGACGACATCGAGATCCTGTGCGCGCTGGCGCGCCGCCTCGGCCGCGACTGGGGCCGCCCGAGCGCCGAGCAGGCGTGGGACGAGCTGCGCGGCCTGTCGTCCTGGCACAAGGGGATGTCCTACCGCCGCCTCGAGGAGCTGAACGGCCTCGCCTGGCCCTGCCCGGACGAGAGCCACCCCGGCAGCCCGTTCCTGCACGCGCGTCTGTGGAACGAGCCGATCGAGGGGCCGCCCGCCCCCTTCAGCCCGGTCGAGTTCGAGCCGCCGGTCGACGCGCTCACCAGGGAGTACCCGATCCGCCTGACCACCGGGCGCCGTCTCGACTCGTTCAACACCGGCGTGCAGACCGCCGGCTACGCCTCGCCTCTGCGCCGCGGCGAGACCCTCGACCTGGCACCCGAGGACGTCGAGCGCCACGGCCTGACCGAAGGCGAGCGCGTGCGCGTCGTCTCGCGCCGCGGCAGAATCGAAGCGCCGGTGCGCGCCGACCCCGGCCTGCGCCCCGGTCTCGCCTTCATGACCCTGCACTTCCAGGACGACGTGGCGACCAATCTGCTCACCATCGACGCCACCGATCCGAAGTCGGGCACCGCCGAGTTCAAGGCGACCGCGATCCGGATCGAGCGGTTGAACGGCAAGGGGACGGGGTCGCGGAAGAAATCGGTCGCGCGGGCCTCCGCGCGCCACCGGGGCGGCATCCCGGTCGGAGCGGCCCGCGGCTGACGCGCACCGTGCGCCGCACGCTTCCCGCCGACGCCCCATGGGGACACCGATGAACACGTGGATCGCGCTGCTCCGCGGCATCAACGTCGTTGGGAACAACGCCCTGCCGATGAAGACGCTCAAGACCCTGGCGGAGAAGAACGGCTGCCGGGACGTGCGGACCTACATCCAGAGCGGCAACGTCATCTTCCGCTCGCCGCTGTCCGATCCGCGGGTCGTGGAGCGACGTCTGTCGAAAGCCGTGGAGCGGAGCCGCGGCTTCGCGCCGCACGTGCTCGCGCTCACGCGCGGCGATCTCGAGAAGGCGGCGGCCGGCAACCCCTTCCCGGAGGCGGCCGCCCATCCGCAGAGCGTGCACGTCTTCTTCCTCGCGGCGCGCCCGGAGGCGCCGGACACGGCCGGGCTCGAGCGTCTCCTGACGACGGAGCGCTTCGCGCTGAAGGGGAGGTATTTCTACCTCCATACGCCGGACGGGTTCGGCAAATCGAAGCTGGCGTCGCGGGCCGAGCGGCTGCTCGGCGTCCCGGCGACCGCCCGCAACTGGCGCACGGTCACGACGCTGCTCGGCATGGCGAGATCGGCGGACTGAGGCCGCTGCCGCGCTTCGGGCTGGACACGCGGCGCGCTCCGGCGATAATCTCGGCGCATGGATCTCCACCTCATACCGGGAGCGGTTCCGTCGCCCGACGAGCGCGCCGCGGTCGATGCCGTGCTGGGCGCCCCCGCCTCCGGCTGGGAGGGGGGCGCGAGGCGCTCCGGCCCCGAGGCACAGGTCGCCCACGGCGGACACGAGGCCGGGAAGCGGCGTCATCTTCTACTGCCGGCGCTGCACGCCATCCAGGGCCGGATCGGCTGGATCAGCGAAGGCTCGCTCAACTACGTCTGCCAGCGTCTGTCGGTGCCGCCCGCCGAGGCGTTCGGCGTCGCGTCGTTCTACGCCATGTTCTCCCTCGAGCCGCGCCCCGGGACGGTCGTGCACGTCTGCGACGACATCGCCTGCCGCATCGACGGTGCGCCCGACCTCTGCAAGGAGATGGAGAAGCGGCTCGGCCCGCCGGGGCACGCGAAGAATGGAGCGCGGGCGACCTGGCTGAAGAGCCCCTGCCTCGGCCAGTGCGGGCGCGCCCCCGCCGTGATGTTCCAGTCGGCGGGCGAGGGGCGGAGTGACTGGAGCCTGGCCCCGGCGACGACCCGGACGGTGATGGCGGGGATCGAGGCTGGCGGCCCCGTAGCGTCCAGCGTCGCCGGGAGGAAAACGTCCGGCGCGG
>CAYLND010000241.1:0-4676 GCA_964384905.1 uncultured Acidobacteriota bacterium | reverse complement strand
ACGGCGCGGTCGGACACGCTCAGGCCGAGCTGGGACACCACCGACTCGTCCACGCGGTGCGCCTCGTCGAGGATGACCGCCGCGTGCGGCGGCAGGACGCGGCCGCCCGATTTCAGGTCGAGAAAGAAGAGCGCCTGGTTCACGATCACCAGATCGGCCTCGCGCGCCCGGGCGAGGTCCCGGCGGTACAGGCAGTCCTCCCAGAACGGCCCGCGGGAGCCCAGGCAGACGTCGCGGTCGCGCCGCACCCGCTCCCAGAGCGGCTCCGGCACGGCGCTCGGGATCTCCGAGCGCAGGCCCGAGCCGGCGCGCTCCGCATGACGCCGGAGCGCCTCGATGGTCGCGGCGGCGCCCGCGTCGAGGAGATCGCCGCGCGTCAGGCCGAGCTCGTTGAGCCGCTGCACGCAGAGATAGTTCTCCGAGCCCATCAGAAGGGCGTAGCGGAACGGGATGCCGAGGGGCTCCAGGGCCCGCTCCAGAAGAGGCAGGTCCTTGCGCGCCAGCTGCTCCTGCAGGGCGCGCGTGTGCGTCGACACGACCACGCGGCGCTCGGCCGCCGGGAGAGAGCGATCACGCGCCGCCCACAGGATCGCCGGGACGAGGTAGGCGAGCGACTTGCCGATTCCCGTGCCGGCCTCGATCAGGAGGTGGCGGCCGGACGACAGGGCCGCGGCGATCTCCCGCGCCATGCGCGCCTGCTGCGGGCGCGGCTCGAACGTCGGAAGGGCCCTGGCGAGCGCACCGCCCGGGACGAACAGGCCCGCGACCTCGGGTGTCATCGGCAGGCTCCGGGCGTCCGGCTCAGTTCATGCGCGGCGCCAGGCGCTTCTGCTCGGTGAGCCTCTCCCTGATCTGCACGGCGTCCGGCGCCTCGGGCGCGAGGGTCAGGTAGCGCTCGAGATCGGCGGCCGCCTCGGAAAGAAGGGCGAGGCGGTAGTGGATCAGGCCGCGATCGCGGATCTCCTCGGGCCGTTCGGGCGCCGCGCACAGCAGCAGCTGCTGCACCTTCAGGGCCATGTGGAAGTCGCGCTGCTGCTGGTAGATCCACTTGAGGTTGTTGATCATCCTCTCGAGGATCTCGCGGTTCCTGGCCCGGCGCAGGAATTCGGGGCGGTACTCGAGCTGTCCCTTGTACATCTCGGCGATGCGGGCGCGGCACTCGTCCTCGGTGAGGAGCTGGCCGCGGTTGAAGGGATCGATCAGCAGGTCGGGCAGCCGCTCGGTGCCGTTGTATCGCACCAGAAAATGACCCGGGAACGCCACCCCCGCCAGAGGGCAGCCGATCCGTCGTCCGACCTCGAGATAGATCGTCGACAGGGTGATCGGGATGCCGATCCGCCGGTCGAGGACATCGTTCAGGAACGAGTTGCGCGGGTCGTAGTACTCCTCCCGGTTGCCTCGGAACCCCATCTCCTCGAACAGGAGACGATTCAGGTGGGCGATCTGACTCTTGGCTCCCTCCGTCCCCTTCAGCCGCCCGCGGATCTCGCCCGCCATGTCGTCCAGCCGGGCAAGGTAGGCGCCCACGTCGAGGTCGGGGTACTCCTCGCGCGCGATCAAGAGCGAGGCGTGCCCGAGGTCGATGGCGCCGTCCGGCAGGTCGAGCAGGGCGGCGAAGGCCTGGCGCGTCTTCCTCGGGTCGTCCACGGGCGCTCCTTCCTCACTGATTTTACCCGCCCGGGGCCGTCGGTTGACAACCTCCGGGCCGGCTTCTATTCTCGGCCTCGATGCCCCTGGCCGCCCCGCTGGCCCTGAGTCTGTTCTACCTGACCTCGTTCGCGGTCCTCGGTGTCTACCTCCCCTACTTCAATCTCTATCTGGCGCTGGGTGGCTTCACCGGCCTGCAGATCGGCGTCGTGTCGATGCTCCTGCCGCTCCTGGGATCGCTGGTCCCGCCCTTCGGCGGCCTCCTGGCCGACCGGCTCGGGCGCCGCCGCGGGCTGGTGGTCGCCTCCAGCGCCATGGGGCTGGCGGCCTTCGCCTTCGTCCCACTGACCCGGTCCTTTCCGGCGCTGGCCGCGGCCGTCGCGGCGTACGCCGCGCTCCGCGCGCCGGCCCTGCCGCTGATCGAGGCCACACCGACGGCGGTCTCGGAGGCGGGCGGCCCGGCGTACGGACGGATGCGCGCCTGGGGCTCGCTCGCCTTCATCGTCATGGCGTTCCTGGCCGGACCGGTCGTGGCCGCCCGCGGGGCCCGGGCCGCGCTCGAGCTGATGATCCTGCTGCTCGCCCTCAACGTCCTGTCGGCGCTGGCGCTCCCTCCCGAAAAGAAAAGGACGCGCCCGACCGGTCCGCAGCCCGGGCTGGGAAGGCTCGTGAAGAATCCGGCGGTTCTCCTGTCCCTCCTGGCCTGCCTGCTGTCGCAGGCGGCGCACGGCCCCTACTACGTCTTCTACAGCATTCACCTGGAGAGATCGGGCTACCCTCCCGAGGCCATCGGCGCCTTGTGGGGGATCGCGGTCGCTTGCGAGATCGTCGCCATGCTCCTCATGCCCGGTATCCTCGGCCGGCTCGGGACTCTTCCCACGATGGGCATGTCGGCCCTGGTGGCGTCGGCGCGCTGGTGGATCTGCGCGGCGAGCGCCGCGCCCGCGGCAATGATCGTGGCGCAGGCTCTGCACGCGGCGACCTACGCGGCCTTCCATGTGGCGGCCGTCACCCACACGCACCGTCTGTTCGGCGCCGGTCGCCGCTCGAGCGGCCAGGCGATTTACGGCTCGGCCACCTACGGGGCCGGCAACGTGCTCGGGATGCTCGCGAGCGGGCTCCTCCACGACCGCGTCGGCATGGCCGTCCTGTTCCAGGGCGCTGCGATCGGGGCGCTCGCCTGCGCGCTTCTCATCGCCCTGGCGGCGCGCTGCGAAACGGAAGGGGGGGACGGCGGTCACCTATAATTAAAAGATCCGGCATGCAGCCGGCGGCGGGCCGGGCCGCCGTGGGAGGCGGACGAGGGGAGCGGCCCGCCGCGGCTGATGCCGGCGGGGGAGCCCGCGGCGAGGACGATCGAGGAGGACCGCTGCGGCTGATGGCGGCGGGGGAGCCCGAGGCGAGGACGATCGAGGTGGCCCGCTGCGGCTGATGGCGGCGGGGAGCGCGCGGCGAGGACGATCGGGGAAGTCGACGCGCCACGGCTGATGCGGGCGGGGGAGCCTGAAGCGAGGACGATCGAAGTGGCCCGCTGCGGCTGATGGCGGCGGGGAGCGCGCGGCGAAGGCGAGACAGATGACGAACGATGGGCGGGGTGATCGGGCGATCCGGTTCGGGCACAGTCCGGACCCGGACGATGCGTTCATGTTCTACGGGCTGGCCTCGGGGAAGGTGGCGGCGGAAGGGTACCGGATCGTGCAGGTGCTGAAGGACATCGAGGCGCTCAATCGGCTGGCGATGGAAGGGGCGATCGAGGTGACCGCTCTGCCGCACCGGGTGGCGGTGGAGTTCGCGCCGGTATGACGCCGCCGGGCGTGCCGACCGGAATCGCCGCCGAGTACCGCGCGGCGCACGCCGACGCCGTGCTGGCCGATCGTTCGGATCTCGGCCGGCTGCAGATCGACGGCAAGGACGCCATCGATCTCGTGCATCGCCTCACGACCAACGACATCCGCTCGCTCGCGATCGGGCAGGGGGCGGCGGCGGCGTTCCTGACGGGCAAGGGACGGATCATCGACCTCGTGACGCTGCACCGTCTCACCGACGGCCTCCTCTGCCTGACCGACCCGGACCGGAGCGCCCAGGTCGCCGCCTACATCGATCGCTACACCTTCCGCGAAGAGGTCCGGGTCGAGGACCGCGGCCGCTCGCACGGCGTCCTCGGGATCTTCGGCGCGCGCGCCTCGGAGCGCGTCGCCGCGCTGTTCGGCCCCGAGGCGGCCGGCCGGCCGCTGCATCACACGGTCGCGACCGCCCTGGAGGGGTCCGGCGTGATTCTGGCGCGCGCCTTCCCCCTGGCCGGCGACGGTTATCATCTGGTCGCCGCGGCCGGGCAGATCCCGGCGCTCCGGGCCGCCATCCTGGGGCGCTCCTCCGGTCTGGTCGAAGCGGGCCGGGAGTGCCTGGAGGTCCTGCGCATCGAGACGGGTCTCCCGGCGGGCGGAAGCGAGCTGACCGAGGACTACAATCCGTGGGAGGCGCGTCTCGGCGACGCGATCTCGCTCACCAAGGGGTGCTACGTCGGGCAGGAGGTCGTCGCGCGTCTCAACACCTACAAGAAGGTCTCGAAGCTGCTGGCCCGCCTCGTCGTGGAGGGCGGTCCGCCCGCGCCGGGCGCCCGTCTCGAGGCCGGGGATGGGGTGATCGGGGTCCTGACCAGCGCGGCACGCGTCCCGGGCGAGGAGCGCGTGGTGGCGCTCGGCTACGTGAGGGAGGAGGACGTCGTGCCGGGACGGGCCATCGAGGTCGTGGACGCCGGCCGCCGGCTGCGGGCGACGATCGCGGGACCGGCGCGTTGAAGCGCGCGTCTGTCGTCGGAGCGGTCTCGTCACTGCGGGCGACGCTCGACGGGAGCAGGTCGGGGAATCCGATCGCTCCCTCGGGCAGCCGAGCGAGCGTCGCGAGCCCGTGCGCGGCTCGCACGGCGAGCACGCCGAACGTCTCGCGCACGCCGCCCGCGCGCGGCGCGCCGGGTGGGCCGTCCAACGACCCCTCGGCCGCGGCAGCTTCCACCCCGAGGACCTCGGGGG
>CAYLND010000240.1:0-4698 GCA_964384905.1 uncultured Acidobacteriota bacterium | reverse complement strand
GCGCGCGGCCCCTGCCCGCGCTCGAGCCGCGCGACCGCCCTCAGCAGATCCGGCAGCCGTCTCAGGGCCGCCTGCGCCCGCTTCCACTCGCGGTGATCGACCGCCGGATGTCCCACGACGAACGAGCCCGCCGCGAGATCCTGGAGCACCGCGGACTTGGCCCCGACGATCGATCGATCCCCCAGGCTCAGATGACCCGCGGCCCCCGACTGCCCGGCCAGGATGACGCCACGACCCAGCCGGGTGCTGCCCGCGATCCCCGACTGCGCGACCAGGATCGAAGACTCTCCAATGGTCACGTTGTGGCCGATCTGCACCAGGTTGTCGATCTTGGTGCCCCGCCCGACGATGGTGCTCCCGAACGTCGCGCGGTCGATGGTCACGCAGGCGCCGATCTCCACGTCGTCTTCCACCACCACGTTCCCCACCTGCGGGATCTTCGCGCGGCCCGCCCCCTGCTCGGCGTAGCCGAACCCGTCGCTGCCGATGACGCTCCCGGCGTGGACGGTCACGCGCGCTCCGAGACTCGCATGACTGTAGACCACGACGCCCGGATGGAGCAGGCTGTCGTCGCCCACTCCGACCTCGTCGCCCAGCACGACGCCCGGCATCAGGGCGGCGCGGTCGCCGATCCGGCAGCGGCGGCCCGTGACCACGAACGGCCCGACGAAGACGTCGCGCCCGAGGGTCGTCTCCTCCCCCAGCACTGCGAGCGGGCTGATGCCGGAGGACGGGCGCGCGGGCGCGTGAAACAGCTCCATGGCGACGGCCAGGGCCGCATACGGGTTCTCGACCAGGATCAGGTTGCGCCCGGGGGCCAGGTCGGACTCGCGCGCGATCAGTCCGGCGGCGCGCGACTCGGCGGCGGCCCGGCGGTAGCGCGGGTGCGCCACGAAGCTCAGATCCTCCGGGCCGGCTTGATCGAGCGGCTTGATGCCGGTCACCGGCCGGCTGGCGTCGCCCCGGACCCTGCCATGCACACGGGAGGCAATCTCGCCCAGCGTGTACGCTTCCACTGGAACGTCCTTCAGGGGCGCCCTTTGTCTTTCGGCGTCTCCTTCGGCGCCTCCTTCGGCTTGTCGGGGGTTTTCTTCGGCTGCGGCTTGGCGGCGGCCGGCGCGGAGGCCTTGTGCATCTCGTTGAATTTCTGGATCAGATCCTGGGTGACGTCGACCTGGGGCGAGTTGTAGTCGACGACGCCCTTGTTGAAGATCAGGGTGAAGTTCTTCTCCTTCCCGAAGATCTCCAGGGTCTCCATCAGCATCTGCTGGAACCGGTTCTGCACGTCGCTGAGCTGGGACTTCATCTCGCGCGTCGCGTCGTCGGTCATCCGGTTCAGCTCGATCGTCTTGTTCTGGATGTCCCGCTGCATCTGCGCCGCCTTGTCCTCGCTCAGGCTGGCCTGCTGCTGCCGCAGCCTGTCCCGCGAAGCGTCGATATCGGCCTGTTTCTTGTCGATGTCCGCCTGCAGCTTGTCACGCGCGTCATTCAGGTCCTGGTTGTATCTCTTCCCCACCTCCGTCAGCTTCCAGACCGTTTCCGGGTCGAACACGCCGTATTTCGGCACGTCGGCCGGCTGGGCGAGCAGGGGCGGCGCCCCGAGAATCAGCACCAGGACGATCAGGGCGGCGCCATTCCATCGTGACATCGCGTGTCTCCTCGTCGCGCTGGGGCGGCCGGTGACTATATCACAGAGATCCGGGGCCTTCGGGCGCGTGATGCTCAGAAGGTCGTGCCGATGCTGAAGATGAAATTCGACGTGCTCTCGCCCGGCTGCGGGTTCTGGACGAAGCCGTAGATCAGACGCAAGGGGGCCTGGAACATCGGCAGGTAGAAGCGCAGCTCCAGGCCGTAATCGGCCCTCAGACCGCTCAACGTCACCCGCTGCCCGTCGTCGAAGGCGTTCCCGGCGTCATAGAAGAAGGTGAACTCCACCGAATCGGCGACCGGAATCGTGTACTCGGCGTTGAACATGACGAACTGATTGCCCCCCGGAAAGACGGTCCCGAACACGCCGTCGCCGTTGGTGTCCTCGCCCGGGTCGAGGCGGCAGTTGCCGCGGTCGATTTCGCCGGGGTCCTGGATGCCGTTCATGTTCGGGTCGTCCGCGGGGCAGAACGGCGTCCAGACTCCGTCCGGCCGGTCCTCCGCCGGATCGAGGAAGCCGTTGTGATTCTTGTCCTCGGTGTCCAGGATCCCGTTGCCGTTGAGATCCTCGCCCGGATCGAGGATGCCGTTGTGGTTCCGGTCCTCGGTATCGAGGATGCCGTTGTTGTTGGTGTCCTCGGACGGGTCGAGCTGACAGTTGCCGCGGTCCGGCTCGTTCTTGTCCTGGACGCCGTTGTGGTTGAGATCTTCGCAGGGCTCGAACTTCCCGTCCGGATTGCGATCCTCGGGCAGATCGATGACGCCGTTGTGGTTCACGTCGATGTCGCGACGCGCCGGGCTCACGGTCCGGTTCTTGAACACCCGCAGGCTCCTTTCGCCCCCGAGGAAGTAGCGCTCGAACACGGGCACCACCCGGCCGCCGTAGGGGGCGACGTACCCGTAGGCGGCATTCAGGCCGATGTAGTGTTTGCGCGCGAACCCGGGCAGGAACAGGGTGCCGTCGAGACGCGGCTTGGTGAACCAGTTGTCTCCGCCGAAAGGGCCGCCGGCGAACTCGTAGCTGCCGATCACGCGGTAGCCACGGGTGGGCCGGAAGTAGTTGTTGCGCGTGTCGATGGTGTACGCCGTCGTCACGCTGCTCGTGACGCTGATCTGCCTGTTCACGGGGAAGCCGGACTGGCTGGTGAGCAGGTCGATCCGGTCGTAGCCGTAGGCCATGTCCACGCGGCTGAAGGCGCCGAGCAGCCGGCCCACCGAGACGCTCCCGCCGCTGTCGTTCTGGGTGAATCCGGTGTAGAGCGTCTGCCGCCTGAACAGAGAGAAGCCCAGGGTCCACGGCTTGCCGAGGAACCAGGGCTCGGTGAAGTTGATCGAGTAGCGGTTGGCGCGCGCCCCCGTCTGGATGAAGGTCGAGAGAATCTCGCCGCGACCCAGGAAATTCCGCGTGGCGTAGGACGCCTGGAAGAATCCGCCCTCCAGACCCGAGACTCCCCCTCCCACCTGGATTTCGTTGCGGCTGGATTCCACACCCTGCACCTCGACGTCGACGTTCTCCGAGTCCCCGCGTGGCTTGACGACCGGGTCGTCTCCGGCCTGCCAGTATCCGAGCTGCGCGATCTTGCGCAGGCCCAGGCGCAGACGGCGCACGTTGAACAGATCGTTCTCGCTCAGGGGCATCTCGCGGCGCAGCACCGTGTCCCGCGTCGTGCTGTTCCCCGCGAACTCGATGCGATGCACGAAGTACTTCTTGTCCTCCGTGATCGCCAGGGTGAGGTCGGCCGTCTGATCGTGCTTGTCCACCCGCGGGTCGATCGACACGTAGAAGTAGCCCCGCTCTCCGTAATCATCCTCGAGGCGCTTGGTGCCGTACTTGAGCGACGAATCGTTGAACACCATGTTCGGCCGCAGCGGCACCCGCGCCATGACCTCGGCGGCGCTGAACACGCTGTTCCCCTCGATGTCGATCTTCCCCACCTTGTACTGCCCTCCCTCGTCGATCGGCACGGTGAGCTTGACCCATTTCTTGGGCATCGTCTCGCTCGCCTTCTTGGCTTTCAGCTCGGCCTTGACCCGCTTCTTGCGCTGCTTCTCGGTCTCGTCGGGGGGCGGGGGCGGCGGCGCGGGGAGCTCCGGCAGCTCCTCCTCCAGCTCGTCCGCCGTCTCGGCCTCCTGCGTGCCGGCGATGACGGCGCTCGCGGGGGCGGTCTCCTTCTTCACGCCTTTCTTCTTCTCCTTGCCGTGCACCAGCTCCACGATCTCGGGCTGGATGGCGATGTCCAGGTAGCCGACGCTCTTGTAGGCGGTCCGGATGTTCTCGGCGTCCTGATCGAACTTGGCCGGGTGGTAGAGCGTCTTGGACGAGGCCCAGGAGGTCAGCCAGAAGGCGCGCTTCGTCAGCTTGAGCATCTTGCGCAGCTTCTTGTCGCTGAACACCGTATTGCCGACGAAGTCGATGTCCTTGATCTTGGTCTTGGCGCCCTCCCGGATGTCGAACGTCACCTCCTGCTGGCCCTGGCTGGACCCGGTCAGGCGGGCCCCGACGTGCGCCTGCAGGTATCCTTTCTCTCCCAGGAGCTGGGTGATCGCCGCCTCGGCCTTCCTCAGCAGCGAGAAATCGACGGGCTGTCCCCGGCGCACTTCCGCCTTGGCCTGGTTGAGCCGCTCCTGGATGTTCGATTCGGTCACCGCCTTCATCCCGACGAAGGCCACGTTGCTGATCAGCGGCCGGTCGCGCACGTGGAAGACCAGGTCGTAGACGTCCCCTTCGCGGCGGCGCGACTCCACGATGATGTCGTCGAACAGGTTCTGATCCCACAGCCTCCGGAACTCGTCCTGGATCTTCTGCTCGTCGTACGGGTCGCCCGATTTGAGCTTCAGGCTATTGAAGAACGCGCTGTCCGAGACGCGCACGTTGCCGTCGACCACGATCCGCCCGATCACCCCCTTGCCGGCGGCCGGCGGGGGCGCGGGAGCCTCTTCCGCGTCCGGCTTGCCGGCCGGTGCCGCCGTCTCGGTGGATGGCGCCGGCGCGGCCGCGGCGGGAGCCGGTTCCGGCGCGGGAGTCGGCTGGGCCTCCGGCCCCCCAGCGGC
>CAYLND010000239.1:0-4721 GCA_964384905.1 uncultured Acidobacteriota bacterium | reverse complement strand
TCGGCCAGCCGGATGGCGCGGTACGCATCGCGCGCGTCGCGCCGATCGAGCCCGAGGAGCGTGCGGGCCAGACGCTCGCGGAAGCTCCCGCCGGCCGCCGCGGCGGCGCGGGCCAGCGGCGCCAGGAGCAGGACGATGCCGAGATTCGTGTTGGTCGCGACGTGCCGGCGGGTGGCGCGGACCGCCTCCAGAATCAGACGACCCGGGCGGCCGCCGGCGTGGTGCCGGAACGCCGGGCCGACGGCGCAGGCGCTCAGGACGAAGTCCCGATAGCTGAGACCCGGGAGATCGCGCCCGCGGCTGACGTTCCCCGGCTTGGGCGCCATGACGTCCATGAGGCAGGCGGTCTGCGCGGCCGCGGCGATCAGTTCGACCCGCCGGGCGGGGCCGGTCATCAGGCGCGCGGCGTCGCGGCGCGCCGGTCCGGAAGACGCGCCAGGGCCAGCGACGCGACCTCACCCGCCAGATCGATCGCGGTGGTGCTCTGCAGCGCGCTCCAGCCGGGGATCCCGTTGACCTCGACGACCAGAAGGCGGCCGTCGTCCGCCTCGATCAGATCCACGCCCGCGTAGTCGGCTCCCACGGCGCGCGCGGCGCGCAGCGCCAGATCCTCCTCCTCCGGACCCGGCCGGTGGGTCCGCATCGTGGCGCCGGCCGCGACATTGGTCTTCCAGCCAAAGCCGGTGCGGCGCGCCGCCGCCGCCACCCGGCCACCGGCGACGAACAGACGCAGGTCCGACGACCCGTGCGGCACGAACTCCTGGACGTAGAACACGGCCCGCTGCATCTCCAGCGCGCGGAAGGTGCGGTAGGCCAGATCCTCGTCGGTGATCCGCACGATGCCCCGGCCGCCCGACCCGAGGAGCGGCTTGACCAGCACGTCGCGCAGATCATGGAAGGCGGCGAGGGCGTCGTCGACGCCCTCGGCCGCGACCGTGCGCGGAGTCGGCACGCCGGCCTCCGCCAGAAGACGGGTGGTCCAGTGCTTGTCCACCGTGCGCTCGATCGCCCGTGGCGAGTTGACCATCGCCAGCCCCGCGTCGTGCGCCGCGTGCAGGGCGTCGACGCGGAACACGATCTGGTCGAGGGAACCGGTCGGGAGGAAACGGACGACAAGGGCGTCGAGCGATTCGAGTGCGACCGTGCCGGCCCGGACGCCGGCGCTCGCCCGGGTTCCCGCGCCCGCCTCGACACGTCCGGTCAGGCGCGCCGCCGGGCACGGGATCGCCTCGCACCCCAGACGCTCGAAGGCCGCCCCGAGCGCCCGGACGTGCCAGCGATCCCCGGCGGCCAGAAGACCGACGCGCGGCCGGTCGATCATCGCCCGACACCGAACGACCTCCGGAGCATCGTCTCGTCGACCGCCCCGCGCGTGAAGACGCGCCCGGTGGCGGCGTTGGCGATCGTGACCTGCGCCGGGCTGAACAGCATCGGGTCGATGGCGTAGAAGTCGCCCCCGTGCTCGCGGAACAGCTCGTCGAACGGTCGGCCGTAATCCTTCGAGGACGAGGACGGCAGGCGATCGATGACCGACTCGATCTCCCGGTCGCCGCAGCGCGCCCAGAGCGACACCCGGGCGCCGTAGAGGATGGCGTCGTTCGTCCGGCCGATGGCGCGCAGCGGGTCGGGATGGCCGGGAGCGATGGGGCACGACCCCGCGCCCGCCACGATCGCCTGGAGACCGAAGCCGAGCTCCATCAGCTTGTGAAGGGCGGTCTCGACGGAGCGGGCGGCGATCTGGGTGCAGCCGGCGAGGCTGCCGGTGGCGGCCACGATCAGGGTGAGGCGCTCCGGCGGCAGGCCGCAGCGGGCGGCCACGTGGGCGGCGACGTCCGCGTCCGGCAGGGAGCCGGTCTCGAGCAGCAGCACGGTCGAGTCGGCGCGCGAGCGCAGCGGATACGTCTCGAACAGCGGCTCGACGGCGGCGAGCGCGCGCGCCGGCCCCGATCCCATCCCGATGAACCGGCCGACTTCGATCTTCCAGCCGGCGTACTGCGAGCCCATGCAGGCGGCGAGCGGCTGATCGACGCCGACCCGCGCCTCGAGAAGGGCCGCATCCCCCCACGACGCCGCGCCGAGACCGACGCGACCGAGACCGCCGAGACAGCACTCGGCGTACAGCCGTCCCGCCTCGAGCGATCCGGCGGCCACGACACCGGCGTCGATCAGCCGGGTCCCGCCCGGCAGCCGGCTGACTTCGACCCCCAGGGACGCCGCGTCGGCGGCGAGAGCGTCCGCGAGACGCGCCGCCCCCTGATGAAGACGTTCCAGGACCGCGAGAGGCATGCGCCGCTTTCTACCAGACCCCCGCCCCCCCGGTCAACGCGCCGCCACGCCCGTGGTTACGCCATGAGCTCCTGAACCGCCTCCGAGAACACGCGCGTGTGCTGGTCGATGTCGGAGGGCGTGGTCTCGGGCGAGATGAGGGCCATGTTGTGGAACGGGGTCATGAGGATGCCGCGGTTCAGGGCGTACAGGTGCAGGAAGCGGTCCAGCTCGAGATCCATCGCCGCCTCGGCCTCGGCGCCGCTGCGCGGCGGCGTGGGACGGAACTGGTATTCGGCGCGGTTGCCGAGGTGGACGACGTGCCAGGGAAGCCCGGCCGCGCGGATGACCTCGCCCACGCCGGCGGCGAAGCGCTCCGCCAGCGGGATCGTCGTCTCGTAGAACCGCGGCGTCAGCACGCGCTCGAGGGTGGCGCGCATGGCGACCGTGGCCAGGGCGTTGCCGGACAGCGTGCCGCCGATGCCGCTGATGTCGGAGTCCTCGACGCGGATGCCGGCCGCGGCGCGCTCCGCGACAGAGCCGCTGACGCCAAAGGCGGCCGCCGGAACGCCGCCCGCGATCGGCTTGCCGATGGTCAGGATATCCGGCTCGAGATGGTGGGCCGCGGTGTAGCCGCCGGGACCGGCGCAGATGGTGTGGGTCTCGTCGATGACCAGCAGGCTCCCGGCGCGACGGGTGAGATCGCGCAGCGTCGCGTGAAAGTCCGGGTCGGGAAGGATGATGCCGACGTTGGTCATGGCCGGCTCCGCGAGGACGCAGGCCACGTCGCCGGGGGCGAGCGCCCGCTCCAGCGATTCGATGTCGTTGAACTCGACGGCGCGCGTGGTGAGCGCCGGATCGACCGGCGGCCCGAAGCTGCTCTTCCTCGCGACCGTGGCGCCCTCCCGCAGCGACACGAAGGTCTCGTCGACCGTCCCGTGGTAGCAGCCGTTGAAGACCAGGATCAGGCGGCGGCCCGTGATGCCGCGGGCCAGGCGGATGGCGAACCGGTTGGCGTCGGTCGCGGTCATGGCGATCTGCCAGTACGGGAGGCCGAACCGCCGCTGCAGCTCCTCGCCGACCCACACCGAGTCCTCGGTCGGCAGCATGAAGGTCAGGCCGCGCCGCGCCTGCTGCGCGACCGCCTCGGCGACCGGCTCCGGAGAGTGCCCGGTCATGGCGCCGGTGTCCCCCAGGCACAGATCCAGGTAGCGGTGACCGTCCACGTCGGTGAACCGCGCCCCGCGGGCCTCCTTCACGAACAGCGGGAACGGCCCGGACCAGCGCACCATCCAGTTCATCGGCACGCCGGCCAGGAGCGACGCGCGGGCGCGCTCGAACAGGGCGCGCGATTTCGGGCGCTCGGAGACGAAGAGCTGCGTCTCGCGCTCCTGGAGCGCGGCGAGTCGGGTCCGTGAGATGGTGGCGGCCATCGCTCACCTTGCGGGCGCGAGCGGCGGTGCGGCCCGTGCAACGCCGCCGCCGCGCGCCGGCGGCCATGCTGACACATTTGCCCGCCCGACGGAAGGCGGACGCGGGCCGCGTCGGGGCGTCGGGAATCGAGGCGGTCCATACTAAGATACGGGCCGTCCCGGGGCGGGCGGAGGTCCGGATGCGGGGGCTGCAAGGGAAAGGCGTCCTGGTCACCGGCGGCGCCAGCGGCATCGGCGCGGCCACGGTGGCGCGGTTCCTGGAGGAGGGCTGCCGGGTCTGCGTGCTCGACCGCGACGCGCGCGGCAACGAGGCGATCCGGACGCGCCATCCCGCGCTGGCGGGCGCGCTCGCGGCCGACGTGAGCCGCCTCGCGGAGGTCCGGAGCGCGGTCGCCGAGGCGGTGCGCGAGATCGGCCGGCTGGACGTGCTGATCAACAACGCCGGCATCAGCATCCGCCACGCTTTCCTCGACATCACGCCGGAGGAGTGGGATCGGGTCGTGGGCGTCGATCTGACGGGCGTGTTCTACATGGCGCAGACCGCCGCCCGGCACATGATGGCGCAGGGGAGCGGCGTCATCCTGATGACCGCGTCGACCAACGGTCTCGTGGGTCACCGCCTCTACGCCGACTACAACGCCTGCAAGGCGGGGGTGATCGAGCTGAGCCGCTCGATGGCCCTGGAGCTGGCGCCGAAGGTGCGGGTGAACGCCGTCGCCCCCGGCTACGTCCTGACCCCGATGCAGCGCGCCGAGTACACCGACGCGATGCTCGACGAGGTCAACCGCAAGCTGCCCCTCGGGCGGCACGCCACGCCGGAGGAGATCGCGGGGCTGTTCGCCTTCCTGGCGTCAGACGACGCCGCCTACCTCACCGGCCAGGTCGTCGTCATCGACGGCGGCGAGACCGCCGGCGGTCTGGCGAGCCGATGACCGCGGGCGGCGCGCCGGCCGCCACCGGCGTCCTGCGCGGCCGGGTGGGGCTCGTCACCGGCGCTTCGTCCGGGATCGGCCGGGCCACGGC
>CAYLND010000238.1:0-4750 GCA_964384905.1 uncultured Acidobacteriota bacterium | reverse complement strand
ACGGGCTCTGGCTGCTGCCCTCGAGCTGGGACCGCTGGGTGACGCTGTTCGAGGAAAAAGGCTTTGTCGGCGTGACACCGGGCTGGCCCGACGACCCCGAGACGGTCGCCGAGGCCAGAAAGCATCCTCAGGTGTTCGCTGGCAAGGGGATCAGCGAGATCGCCGACTACGAGGAGGCGATCATTCGGCGCCTGGACCGGAGGCCCGTGATCATCGGCCACTCCTTCGGGGGCCTGCTGACCATGATTCTCGCGGGACGCGGGCTCGCCGCCGCGTCGGTCGCGATCAGCCCTGCCCCGTTCCGCGGCGTGCTCCCGCTGCCGTTCTCGGCGCTGCGCGCGGCTAGCGTCGCCCTGCGTAACCCCGCGAACTGGAACCGCGCGGTCCCGCTCACCTACGAGCAGTTTCGCTACAGTTTCGCGAACGCCGTCGGCGAGGACGAGGCAAAGGAACTGTACCTCGGCTACTCCGTTCCCGGCGCGGGCGAGCCGCTCTTCCAGGCAGCGGCCGCGAACTTGAATCCGTGGTCGGAGGCCAAGGTCGACTCCACCAACCCGAAGCGGGGTCCGATGCTGATCGTCTCGGCCGACTCGGACCATACGGTTCCTTGGGCGATCGCGAACGCCGCCTACAAGAAGCAGAAGCGCAACAAGGGCGTGACTGAGATCGTGAAGATGCCAGGCCGCGGCCACGCGCTGACGATCGACGCCGGCTGGCGGGAGGTCGCCGAAAAGGCACTCGAGTTCGTCAAGCGGTTCTAGGTAGAGCTTCTCGCCGGCCCCAGTTGGTTTGTGGTCAACGTTGCCGCATCGTCGTCACCGCGCCTCTCCTGACGGTCTTCGACACGTCTCGAGCCGCGCACTCTACCGCTGCTGCACCGCGGGCCGGTCGAGCCACTCCTGAAAGCGGATTTCGCCGAGTCGCGCGTCGTCGGCCGGAATCAGCGAACGCTCGGCGAGCTCGGCCCCGAAGTACCGCGCGTGCGGGTCAACGACAACCTCACGGGAGTCGTTGCGCGCCTGGAGGCCCTGGCGGATCAGCTCGTCGAAACGGAACTGTTGCGGACCGGCCACTTCGACGACGCCATTCACGGGCGCGCCCACCGCCACCCTGGCGACCGCCCTCGCGACGTCGTCAGCCGCCATAGGCTGAATGAGCACCGGCGGCAGCCGAACCGTCGCTCCGACAGTGGCGTCATCGGCGATGCGCTTGACGAACTCGAAGAACTGCGTCGCGTGAACGATGGAGTACGGGATCCCGCCCCCCCGGATCAGCGTCTCCTGCGCATTCTTCGCTCGAAGGTAGGGACTGTCGGGGATTCGTTCGGTGCCGACGACCGACAGCGCGACGTAATGCCTCACAGCGGCTGCCGCCGCGTGCTTGAGAATGTTCGTCGTGGAGGTGGTGAAGAAGTCCATGACGGCCTTCTCCTCGAACGAAGGAGAGTTCGAGACATCGACGACGACCGAAGCGCCTCGAAGGACTTCAGCCAGTCCCACGCCGGTGAGAGTGTTGACCCCCGTGTCCGGCGAGGCCGGCACGGCCTCGTGGCCGTGTTCACGCAGCCTGGTGACGAGCTTCGAGCCGATCAACCCGGTGCCACCCACGATAACGAGTTTCATGATCGAAGTCCTTTCGGTGTTGAAGCCATTCACTGCCACCCCGGGTCACTCAGCCGGCGTGGACACCGGCACCCCTTTGTCCTTCACCAGGAACACCACGAACTTGGCCGGCACGGTGCTGCTCGCGTTCCGGCTGACGACGTGGACGTCGTCGGGTCCCTCATAGAAGGTCTGCCCCTTCGACAACGTGACGGACGCTCCGCCTCTCACCTGCATCACGATCGAGCCCTCCAGCACGTAGACCAGGGCCTGGGCATGATGCGTATGCGCCGGGCTTGATCCTCCCGGCGGATATTCGACCGTGATCATGGAAAGCTCCTTGCCCGACCCCCCTATGAGATCCTTCGACAGGAGCGATCGGACCGTGGCGTCCTGTGCCAGGAGCGTACCTCCCGCAATCGACAGCGACAGCACCCACGCTGCCATGCTCTTCATTCTATTCATCGAAGGGAGCCTTCATCAGCATGTCGACCGTCGACATGGCTTTGTAGCCCGGCACGAATCGCTCGCCGAAGTCACGCAGGAAGTTGTCGTGGCTCGTCTCGGGCCTTTCCGTGACCAGGCGACGGCACGCCTCGCTGAATCTGTCCTTCATTCCCAGGCGGGGAAATGCGCCAAGGATGCGACGGACATCACCTGCGTCGAGCGCCTCGAGGCCGAAACCGCCGTAGTCAAGTCCGATGCCCATCGTGCCCACCGCCACTTCCGGCTCCTTGTGAAGGGCGAGCGATGGCGTCGAGTTGAGCGCAACCAGGTCCCAGATCAATTGCGCACGGCGATCCGACAGACCGTGGCCCGAGATGAACGACCGAGCCGCGTCGGCGCCGTTGACTTCGAACCGGTTGGGACCGGACACGCCGGCCGTGAGGCCGATGTCGTGGAGTATCGTGCCGATCGCGACGACTTCGCGGTCGTACTCGATTCCCTTTGTGCGGCCGATCGTTTCAGCGAACAGCCACGAGCGCATCGCGTGGTTGAACAGATACGGCTCGGAAAGGCCTCGTGCGTACTCGATCGCCGCCGTGATGAGCGGACCATCGGTGACTCTGACGCCTGCAATCAGTCCGCTCCTTGGGGCGTCCAGAGGTATGGAAGACTTCGCCGGCGCAACCGCCTCCCCTTTTTCCCCGAGCGTTTCATTCATCGGAACCTCCTCTGCCGCCAGCTCGAACGGCTGCGGATGACGTCACCGGAGCCCGAGGCACATCGCAGTCGAACTCCCCATCGTTCTTGTCGCAGAGCTCAAGCGCGCTACAGAAAAGCAAGTAAGGCTCGCCTGGGTCTCCGCCTTCGACCCGCGTCTTATGGAGAACCCTCTTGAGCCCGATCCATAGTCCCTTGAACAAGTCTTCTCCTTGCTCTGCCTCCGGCAGAGCTCGCTCCGGCGCGCGTGCGAAGATCCGCCGCGAGAAACCCGTTGATGTCGGCGTACGGCGTCAGACCAGCGAAACCTGAGAAGCTGCCCTCGGACTTCAAGGTCTGCGCCGCGCGCACGAAGCCGGTCCATGCCGCAAGGGCCAGCGCACCTCCGACGCTGATGCGCCGGACGCCGAGAGCCGCGATGTCGCTGACGCCCAGTCCCGTGTCGCGGAGGACGAGCAGGTTGAACGGCTTGGGCTGGACCGATTCAACGAGCGCCTTGATTTCGTCAGCCTTATACGGGCCGGGCGCGAACAGCACGTCCGCTCCCGCCTCTGCGTACGCCTGGAGACGGCGAACGGATTCGTGGAAGGCGTCCGGATGTCCAACGAGGTAGCACTCGGCTCTCGCGGTCAGCAGCACGCCGCTTCCCGACCGATCGATCGCTTGTCGCGCGGCACGGACGCGCTCGACTGCAAGCGGTAGTTCGTACAGCGGCGACGACTGTTCGCCGGTGGAGTCCTCGACCGACAGACCTGCGACACCGGTCGCGACACAGAGTGCGACGCTGTCTGCCACCTCCTGCGGTTGAACCCCGTACCCCGACTGAAAGTCGGCGTTGACCGGCACTTCGACCGAGGCGGCCATCTCGGCGATATGGGCCAGGCTCCGGTCGCGGGAGACGGCGACGTCGGAATCCGGCAGACCCTGCGAAAACGCGAAGCCGGCACTGGTCGTCGCCAGCGCCGGGAAGCCCAGGTGCTGGAGATATCGCGCCGAGCCGACGTCCCACGGATTCGGTATGACGAAACAGCCGTCTTCGTGGAGAGCGCGAAACGCTCGGCGACGCGCGTCGTACGCGGCGGGCAAACCCGATCTCCCCGTGCTGACGAAGTCCATGGTCATGGCGACTCTCCATTTCGGCCCGGTGAGTTCGGCCGCCTTGGCAAGGACCGATCAGCGCCTCGATTTGTGACACTCGCCGCGCAGGATCGTTGGCGATCCTCTCGGACCTGCGGGGCGGTGTCACAGAACGCTATGCTCTCCTGTCCTAGCCAGTACGATCGGCGACCATGACATCGCGGGCAAACGTGAGGGCTTTTCCTTCCAACGCTCTGTTTAGGAGGACCGCACCATGAGCACCATTACAGCGAAGGATGGTACGTCGCTCTACTACAAGGACTGGGGCAAGGGTCCAGTCGTCACCTTCTCCCACGGGTGGCCGCTGAACTCCGACGCCTGGGATGGCCAGATGCTGTTCCTCGCGCAGCAGGGCTTCCGCGTGGTGGCGCACGATCGACGTGGCCACGGTCGATCCAGCCAGTCTTCGTCCGGGAACGACATGGACACGTATGCGGACGATCTGGCAGCCGTGATCACCGCCCTCGATCTCAAGGACGCCACGCTGGTGGGCCACTCGACCGGCGGCGGAGAAGTCGCACGCTACGTCGGGCGGCACGGCACGAAGCGTGTCGCAAGGACGGTCCTCATCGCGGCCGTACCGCCGCTCATGCTGAAGACCGCGGCCAATCCGGAGGGCCTGCCGGTCGAGGTATTCGACGGCCTGCGGGATTCCCTCGCCAAGAACAGCTCGCAGTTCTACAGGGACTTTGCCCTGATGTTCTATGGCGCCAATCGGCCGGGGGCGGAGGTGCCGCAGGGAACGCTGGATCAGTTCTGGCTCTGGAGCATGCAGGCCGGCCTCAAGAACGCGTACGAGTGCATCAAGGCCTTTTCGGAAACCGACTTCACTCAAGATCTCAAGAAGA
>CAYLND010000237.1:0-4787 GCA_964384905.1 uncultured Acidobacteriota bacterium | reverse complement strand
CGGCACGGCTGGAACGATTGTTGGTGGACCTCGGAGAACCCCTTGAGGGCCCCACAGCGGAGGCCGCATCCATCTCGATGGACGAGAGCCCCGAAAGGGTGCCCGGCCAGGCGGGAGGGAACCGTGCGAGCCACGGCACCCGCACGGCGCCTTGGGCTTGACGCAGGGCCTCCTCCCCTACCGGGACCTGTTCGACAACCACACGCCGCTGTTTCACATCCTCAGCGCTCCCTGGGTGGCGCTCATCGGCGAGGACCCGCGCATCCTCCTCGACATGCGGCTGGCGATGATCCCGGTCTTCGCCGTCTGTCTTTTCGGCTCGTACCTTCTGGGGCGCCGGCTCTTCGGGCCGCGTTGCGGGTTGTGGGCGGCCTTCCTGTGCGGTCTCAGCCCGACCTTCTTCTTCAAGTCGGTCGAGTACCGCACCGACGTCCTGTGGGCGGCGCTGTGGGTCCTGGCGATCGTGACGCTTTTCGGCGGGTCGCTCACGGTGCGGCGCGTCTTCGGCGCCGGTCTGCTTGCTGGCGCCTGCCTTTCGGTGTCGCTCAAGACGGTGATGCTCACAGGCGCGCTCGGGTTCGCCGCCACCGGCCTCGTCCTCTTCTGCCGGCCGGTCCGGGCGCCGGCGGGAGCGCCGGCGCCATCCGGACCGGCCCCGCGCCCGGCCATCCTGCGGTACGCCTCTTTCGTCCTGGCGTTCCTGTCCGGATGCGCCGTGCTGCCGGCGGCGATCGCGATCTATTTCGCGGCGCGCGGCGCCTGGCGGGATCTGGTTTACTGCACCATCGAGCACAACCTCCTGCCGGGCGTCGGCCGCTGGGGCTACTCCTTACGGATCTATCTCCTGCTGCCGATCCTGGCGCTTCTGGTCGCCGCGGCGCGCTTTCTGGCGCGGCGCCTGCCCGGCGAGGGGCCGCGGGCGGCGTTCCTTCTCCTGCTGTGCGGCTCGCAGTACGTCCTCCTGTCGACCGTCTGGCCGGTGCACACGCGGCAGGATCTCCTGCCGTTCTATCCGCTGTTCACGGTCCTCCTGGCCGGCGTCCTCCTCGCCCGCCGCGCGCCCGACACGGGCGACGGGACGCTGCGGCTGACCTGGGACGAGCGCCGCGCCGCGTGGCTGCCGGCGCTCCTGGCCTGTGTCGAGCTGGCCGCGCTGCCGGCGGTGTCGCCTTTGAGCGGGCGCGGGGTGCGCCCGGAGATGCGCGAGCTGGCGGAGGTCCTGCGCCTGACCGCGCCGGCCGACCCGGTGCTCGACCTCAAGGGACAGAGCGTGTTCCGCCGGCGCCCGTTCTATTACGCGCTGGAGACGATGACTCTGGAGCGCATGGCGCGCGGGCTGATCGAGGATCGAATACAGGAGCGCTGCGTCGAGACCGGGACCTGCGTGGCGCCTGCGGAAATTCGCGGATTTCCACCACGGGCGCGCCGCTTTCTGGAGGACAATTACGTCGTGGTCGGGGCCTGGAGGGTCGCCGGCTCGCTCTTTCCCCGGGGGACGGAGGCGGGCGCGGCGCGGGCGTTCTCGATCGCGGTTCCGGCGCGCTACGCCGTCGTCGCCGAAAACGGCGCGCCGGGAGGAACGCTCGACGGGACGCCGTACGACGGACCGCGGGACCTCGCTCCGGGCGCGCACGAGTACCGGCCCCCGACCGGCAGCGGCCGGGTCGCGGTCATCTGGGCCATGGCGGCGGAGCGCGGCTTCACTCCGTTCGCGCCGGCCGGAGGGGCGCCATGAGCTGGGACGGACCGGAGAGCGGCGAGCGGCTCCTGCTCCTGGCGCCGCACCCGGACGACGAGACGCTGGCGGCGGGGGCCTTGGTGCAGCGCACCCTGCGGCGCGGCGGCCGGGCGCTCGTGGTGTTCGCGACGGACGGCGACAACAACCCGTGGACGCAGCGTCTGGTCGAGCGGCGCATCCGGATCGGGCCGGACGACAGCGCCCGCTTTGGCCGGCGGCGGCGCGCCGAGGCCGTCGCGGCGCTGGCCGAGCTGGGGCTGTCGGAGGCCGACGCGGTCTTCCTCGGTCTCCCCGATCAGGCGATCACCGACCTGGTGATCGCCGGCGATCGGGCCGCAGCGGAGCGTCTGGCGGAAGTGCTCAGGGAGTGGCGGGCGACGCTCCTGGTCCTGCCCTCGCTGTACGACCTGCATCCGGATCACAGCGCGCTGGCCGTCCTGACCCGCCTCGCCCTGGAGCGCGCCGCCTCCGCGCCGGCGCCGCGCCTTCTGAGCTACATCGTGCACCGGACGCACAGCATGGGCGTGCCGACCTCGGCCGACGCGCCGGGCACCGCCTGTCTCGAGCCGACCGCGGCGGAGAGGGACGGCAAGCGCCGGGCGATCCTGTGCCACTCCACCCAGCTCGCGGTGCACCGCCGGAAATTCCTCTCCTTCGCCGAGCGGCCGGAGATGTTCTTCCGCGAGGCCGCGCCCGACCTGGCGAACGGGCTGCACCCCGTCCGCGGCGTGCGTCTGGACGACGGGGCGCTGCGGCTCGACCTCGTGCTGCATCCGCGGATCGGCGCCTTCGGCCCCCCGACGCTGCACCTGGCGTCGGGGATCCCCGGACCGCGCCGCAGCCTGTCGCTGCCTCTGCGCTGGCGCCGCCGCCGGGTCGATGTGCGCGACGCCGTAACGGCTGAGACCGCCGGAGAGGCGGCGCTCACGGGCGGCCGGCTCGGCGGCACCGTCGAGGTCCCGCGCGCGTCCCTGCCCGACGCGGACAGGCTGTTCGTGAAGCTGGAGCGCCGCTTCGGTTTCTTCGACGAAGGGGGATGGCTGGAGCTGAACGGGCGGCGGCGCGATCACGCCTGAGCGGCTCGGGGCGCGGCCCGGCGACCGCCGGACCGCGCCCCAGCACCCGCCGCTATTTCCTCAGGAACTTGTCGTACACCCAGCCGGCGGCGAGGCCGCCGAGGATCGGTCCGATCCAGTAGACCGCCTGGTTGTCCCAGAAGCCGGCGGCCAGCGCCGGCCCGAAGGCGCGGGCGGGGTTCATCGCCGCCCCGGTCAGGGGCCCGCCCATCAGGATGTCGAAGGCGATGGTCAGACCGATCCCGAATCCGCCGAGCTTCGGCGCCTTGGAGTCGACCGCCGTGCCGAACACGGCGAAGACCAGGAAGAAGGTCAGGATCGCCTCGATGAAGGTGCCCTGCACCGGGGTCAGGCCGTAGCCGATCGCCGGCGCCCCCAGATGCACGCTCTGCCACACCGCCGCCGGGTAGAGGCCCTTCAGGGCGAAGCCGGCGAGGATCGCGCCGACGAGCTGCGACACCATGTACTGCGCCACCTCGGCCGCGTCCTTGATCCTGCCGGTCGCCCAGAGGGCGGCGGTGACCGCCGGGTTCAGCTGGCCGCCGGAGATCGCCATGGTGCACGACACGGCGATCGACAGCACGAGGCCGTGGGCCATGGCGATACCGATCAGTCCGACCTGGCCCCTGGTCAGGGCGTTCGTGCAGATCGCCCCGGCGCCGATGAAGCACAGGGCGAACGTCCCGATCAACTCCGCAGCGCACTCTTTCCAGGCGATACGCATCGTGAGCACCTCCCTGGGTTTCGCTGGGTGGGACCCGCGGGAACGGACCCGCGGGGTCGAGCGGCAGAACCCTACCCGAGGGGCCCCCGGTTGTCAATCGGTCCGTCAGCGAGGAGGGACCCCCTGGTGCTCGGCAGCCGTCTCAGCGGGCGCGGGCGGGAGCCGGGCGCTCGATCCGGCAGGCGCGGGCCACGCCGTCGCGGTACAGGAGCCAGAGATCGAGGGCGCGCGACAGGACGCGCCGGATCCGATCGGTGGTGCGCGGCGAGCGGGCGTGATCGAGGACCATCTTCCAGGCCATCTTGCGATGACCGGTCTCGACCATGTGATGCGCCCGCTTCAAATCGAGAAAGCGCGCGTCGACGCCGTAATGCCTGACCAGCGCGTTGCTCCGCAGCTCGGCCTCGAGGTCGACCGGGTCCTCCGGCTCGGGCGTCGTGATCCGGCGCCGATCCTCGACGCTCCCCTCGATGAAGATGGTGACCAGCGCCGCCCCCTCGATCCACGGACGCCGGGTCGTGATCTGATCGATGTAGGCCCGGTAGGCGGTCGCCTCGGGCAGCAGATCGATGCCGCTGAAGCGCGCCCGCGGGAAGCCGAGACCCTCCATCATGACCAGGAACAGCTCCGGGTGCGGGACACCCTTGCTGAGCTTGCCGGTCTCCTCCTCGTACAGATTTTCCGCCAGGTCCTGGCGCACCTCCGGGTGCGGGCAGCGCGCATGGACCCGGCTCAGGAGCACCGGGAAGTCGCGCACGTAGACCTCGAACTCGTGCTGGAAGTGGAGCAGGAGCTGCGGGCGGGTGGCGTGGCCCTCGTTGAAATGCGGCCAGGCCCAGTGGTTCTTGCGGTCCATGATCGCCAGGAGATCGTCCTGGAGCTCGGCCACGGCCAGCGGCATCGGCACTCCTTGCAGGCGCGGGGCCCCCGCGGTCGCCGCGGGGCGCCAGGCGGATGATGGTGCCCGCGCAACCGAAAAGCAAGTACCGGCCGGGACCCTCTATGGCGGCGCAACCGTCTGAGCGGGCTGCGGTTCCGCCGACTCTGCGCCGGACTCCGTCTGGCTGGCCCCGGGTCCTGGCTCGGGGGTGTCCAGGCTGCGCGGGGCCCCGGCTCCCTCGGGGCCGCCGTTTCCGGGCCCGGCCGCGTTGCCCGCCGGCGGCTCCAGAGGAGGCGGGATGCGGAACGGCACGCCCTGGGCGGACGGCGCCAGCGACGGCGCCGGCGGCGAGGCCGTTCGCGGCGGCTT
>CAYLND010000236.1:0-4825 GCA_964384905.1 uncultured Acidobacteriota bacterium | reverse complement strand
TACACGGGCGACCTGGCGATCCGCGGCGATCGGATCGCGGCCATCGGCAATCTGACGGGCGCCCGCGCCCGGCGCACCATCGACGCGCGCGGTCTCGTGGTCGCCCCGGGCTTCATCGACATGCTCGGCCAGTCGGAAATCACCGTCCTCGTCGATCCGCACGTGCGCAGCAAGATCACGCAGGGGATCACGACCGAGCTGACCGGCGAAGGGGGCTCGATCGCGCCGCAGACCTCGTTCACCATCGAGGACATGATGCCCGGCCTGGTCGAGTACAAGCTGACCGTCGACTGGCGTGATTTCGACGGCTACTTCCGCCGGCTGAAGGAGAAAGGGACGGCGATCAACTTCGCCCACCTGGTCGGGGCGACGCAGGTCCGGCAGGCGGTCCTGAAGAGCGACAACCGGCTGCCGACGCCCGCCGAGCTGGAGGCGATGAAGCGCCACGTGGCCCGCGCCATGGAGTCGGGGGCGTTCGGCGTGTCCTCGTCGCTGATCTACCCGCCCGCCAGCTTCTCGGACACGCGCGAGCTGGTCGAGCTGGCCAGGGTCGCCGCGCGCTACGGCGGCTTCTACGCCTCGCACATCCGCAACGAGGCCGACGACATCATCCCGGCCCTCAAGGAGGCGGAGACGATCGGCGAGCAGGCCGGCGTGCCGGTCGAGGTCTGGCACTTCAAGTGCGCCGGCAGGAAGAACTGGGGCCGGATGAAGGAGACCATCGGGGAGATCGAGTCGGCCCGGGCGCGGGGGATCGACATCACCGCCGACATCTATCCGTACCCCGCCTCCTCGACGGGTCTCGCCGCCAGCCTGCCGCCGACCGCCTCGGAGGGCGGCGTCGCGAAGCTGGTGGAACGCCTGAAGGACCCGACGGAGCGGGCGCGCATCCGGGAGGAGATCGAAAAGCCCAGCGGCCGCTACGAGAACCTGTTCCACAACGTCGGCGGACCCGAGGGCGTCCTGATCGTCGGCGTGCGCACGCAGGCGAACAAGAAATTCCAGGGGAAGCGGCTGTCGGAGATCGCCGGGATGCGCGGCAAGGACGCGATCGAGACGATGTTCGATCTGCTCGTCGAGGAGACCGGGTCGGTCGACTGCGTCTACTTCGCCATGTCGGAGGACGACGTGCGGGCCGCCATGATCCAGCCCTGGGTGGCGTTCAACTGCGACAACGCCGGCGTGTCGCCCGACGGCGTCCTGGGCGCCAGCATGTGCCACCCGCGCGCCTACGGCACCTTCCCGCGCGTCCTCGGACGCTACGTGCGCGACGAGAAGGTCCTGCGTCTCGAGGACGCGGTCCGCAAGATGACGTCGCTCCCGGCCCAGAAGATCGGCCTGCGCGACCGCGGCCTGCTGCGCCCGGGCGCCTACGCCGACGTGACGGTCTTCGACCCGGCCCGGGTGATCGACCGGGCGACCTTCGAGAACCCGCACCAGTACTCGGAAGGGATCGTCTACGTGTTCGTGAACGGGGCGCCGGTCGTCGACCAGGGCAAGGTCACCGACCGCCTGCCGGGGCGGATCCTGCGCGGACCGGGATACCGCGCGGGCGCCGCGGCGGGCCGCTGAGGTCAGCGCTCGCTGAAGACCCGGCCGCCCTTCATGACGAACCTCACCCGGCGCAGTGCCGCGATGTCGGCCAGCGGGTTCCCCTCCACCGCGATCAGGTCGGCCAGCTTGCCGGGCTCCACCGCGCCGACGCGGTCCTGCCAGCCGAGGAGATCCGCGTCGACCAGCGTCGCGGCCTGGATCGCCTTGAGCGCCGGCATCCCGGCCTCGACCATCAGCTCCAGCTCGCGCGCCGCGTTGGCCGGCGGGAAATCGCCCGCGTCGCTCCCCGAGGCGATCTTGAGCCTCAGCCGCAGGGCCCGCTGGAAGGTGTCGCGATGTCCGTCGACCACCTTCTTCCAGGCCGGCGTCGGAGTCTCCTCCGCCGAGACCTGATAGGCGGTCAGCGTCGGGCAGTAATAGACGCCCTTGTCGAGCATCATCTTGAGAGTCGCGTCGTCCAGGAACAGCCCGTGCTCGACCGAGCGCACGCCCGCCCGCGTCGCGGCGCGGGCCGCGTCGTCTCCGTAGCAATGCGCCGCCGCGGGACGGTGCCGGCGGGCGGCCTCGTCCACCAGGGCGTCCATCTCCTCCTGCGTCATGGTGACGCGCAGGTCGATGATCTCCCCGGTCGGCGCGAACGTCCTGTAGTCGCCGTAGAACTTGATCCAGTCGGCGCCGTGCTCGATCTGCTCGCGCACCGCCTTGCGCATCTCCCACGGACCGTCGGCGATCTGCACCCCTTTCGGCACGGCCACCTCAGGGGCGTACCCCAGCAGGGCGTAATTGCCCGTGGTCGAGATGCCGCGGGTCGCCACCTGCATGCGCGGCCCGGGGACGATGCCGTCGGCGATGGCGTCCCGCAGCTCGGCGTCCCCGTACAGCGCCCCCTCGGTCTCCAGATCGCGGATGGTGGTGAACCCGGCCAGCAGGAAGGTGCGCGCCGAGTTCGCCGCCTGCAGCGTGCGGCGCGCCAGCGACTGCTTCAGGAGCTGGACGTCGTAGTCCCCCGGCTGCAGGAAGGTGTGCGTGTGCGCGTCGATCAGCCCCGGCAGGACGGTGTAGGCCGACAGATCGTAGACGGTCGCGCCCTCCGGCGGTCGGGCTCCGGCGTCCAGCACCTTGTCGATCCGGTCGTCCCGGACGACCACCACCGCGCCTTCCTTGAGGGCGCCGGTCCGCACGTCGAGCAGCCGGCCGCAGCGCAAGGCCGAGATCTTCGGCGGCGCGGGCGGCTTCGCGGTTTCGGCGCACGGCGTCGGCCGCGCTACGACAGCGATCAGGAGAGCCTGTCCCGCGATGATCGCGGCGCGTCTCATGAGGGACGGTCCGTCAAGCGGCGCGCCGCTGCGTCAGGTGCAGCGCGTACGCGGAGAGAGCGAGCAGGATCAGGATGGGAGCGACCAGGCTCCAGGGGTACGGGGCGATCCACCAGGCGACGAACGCTCCGGCCATCGCCCCCGGCGTCACCAGATTCAGCTGTCGCGGCAGCGGCGGCACCCTGTCTCCCATCCGGCTGTGCCGGTAGCCGTACAGGGTGTAGATCGTCAGACCGATCGCCAGCCAGCCGGCGAACCGCCACCAGGTCAGCGCCGGCAGCCCCGCCATCAGCCAAACGCATGAGCCGATGCCGGCCAGCGCGAACTCGGTCTTCACCAGCTCGGGCACCTTGCGCCCCCTGATCTTCGCCCCCAGCCCGATCACGGAGAAGACCGTCCCGACCACGGCGAGAAGCAGGACGATCAGGTGCTCGGCCACCTTGCCCCAGTCCTCGTGAAGCATCTCCGCCGGCAGATACCACAGGATGATCAGCCAGATCGGCAGGAGGGGGATCCACGGAGTCCTGAACGGCCGCGGGCGCTGCGGCTCCGTGTGCCGCAGGATCATGATGCCGACGCAGACCAGGACGAAGGCGAACAGGGTGCCGATGTTGGTCAGCTCCACGATCTTGTCGAGCGGCGAGATCATGGCGAAGAACGCGACGAACACACCTGTCCAGATGGTCGTCACGTGCGGCGTGCGGTAGCGCGGGTGCACCCGGGCGAAGAGCTTCGGCAGCAGCCCGTCGCGCGACATGGAGAAGAAGATGCGCGGCTGCCCCAGCTGAAACACCAGGAGCACGGCGGTGAACGCCACCACGGCGCCGAAGGAGACCACGCCGGCCCATCGATCCAGATGGATGAACGCCAGCGCCTTGGGGAGCGGGTCGGCGACGCCCAGATCGGCCCACGGCATGATGCCGATGAGCACGGCCGCGACCGCCACGTAGATCACCGTGCAGATCAGCAGCGACCCGATGATCCCGATCGGGATGTCGCGCTTCGGGTTGCGCGTCTCCTCCGCCGCCGTGGAGACCGCGTCGAAGCCGATGTACGAGAAGAAGATCAGCGCCGCGCCCGCCTGCACGCCCGCCCAGCCGTTCGGGATGAACGGGCTGAAGTTCTCCGGCCGGACGTAGTTGAAGCCGACCCAGACGAACAGGACGAGGATGAGGATCTTGATCCCGACCATGACGTTGTTGAAGACGGCGCTCTCCTTGACCCCGATCACCAGGACCCAGGTGACCAGCGCCACGATGGCAACCGCGGCGATGTTCACGACGATCGGGAGCCCGAACAGCTTCGGCGCCGCGGCGATGACGTCCGGCGTCTTGCTCGCCGTCTCGTAATCCATCGTGAGCCAGGCGGGGATGCGATACCCGAACGCGTGCTCCAGGACGTCGTTGAAGTGCGCCGCCCAGGAGATCGCCACCGCGATGTTGCCGACGGCGTACTCGATGATCAGATCCCAGCCGATGATCCAGGCGACCATCTCCCCCAGCGTCGCGTACGCGTAGGTGTAGGCGCTCCCGGAGATCGGGATCATGGCGGCGAACTCGGCGTAGCACAGGGCCGAGAAGACGCAGGCGACGGCGGTCAGGATGAACGACAGGATGATCGCCGGTCCGGCGCCCGGGCGGTCGGGGTTGCCGGCGGTCGCCGTCCCGATCGCGGCGAAGATGCCGGTGCCGATCACCGCGCCGATCCCGAGCATCGTCAGGTCGAGCGCGGTGAGCGTGCGCTTCAGCGTGTGCTCGGCGGACGTCTCGGACTCGCGCGTGATTCGATCCACGCTCTTCGTCCGGAACAAGGCCCCGAGCTGCATCCCAGGCGCGCTCCGCGTTCGTTCTGTCGGTGGAGTCCGAAGGCCGGCCCAATATACGCCAGCCCCCCGATCGAGTCAACCGCGCGTCAACCGAAGAGCCCCCCCCCGCCCCGGGGGAGCGAGGCCCGCG
>CAYLND010000235.1:0-4851 GCA_964384905.1 uncultured Acidobacteriota bacterium | reverse complement strand
GTGCACCCGGCCACGTGGTGCGATCGCGCGGCGACTACCGACTGGTACGTCCCGCCGGTGTCCCGGTCCGGGCCGCTACCCGACTGCGGATCGTCTCCGTGCAGGACGATCGCGCTCGAGTCGGACTGCTGAAGGGCGACGGTCGCGGCCGGCAAGAGCACCGTCTGGGAGCCGAACGCCACGACCTGGGCGAAGTAGGACTCCGCCAGCCCCTCGTCCAGACCGGGCAGGCGGCTGTCGGACCAGATCACGATCGCCTGGGGGCGTCGCGCGTCGATGTCCGGCGGCGTGGGGAACGGGCGCTCCGGCCGCAGGACGAACGGGACGTACTGCCGGCCGGGGGCCGCGACCAGGGGCGCTCCGCCCGGTCCCGTCTTGAGCCGCCCGCGGCCGTCGACGGCCTGCATGTAGAGATCCATCGGGTCGTCCGGATCGGCGGTCCGGAAATCCTCCCAGACGATCGCCAGGAGCCCGTCCGCGATCAGCCCCTGGCGGCGCAGCCGCATGCCGCCGTCGTGCGCCACGGCGGTGACCGGTGCCGGCCAGGGAAGGCGGCCATCGCGCTCCAGCCGCCGCGCCCGGATCGCCTTGAGGCCGAAGGCGCGCGATTCCTCCCAGGTGACGTACAGGCTGCCGTCCGGGGCAGACAGCGCGTCGATCGAGACGGCCACGCCGGCCTCCGGAACACCCGCCGTGGTGTCGGACAGGACGATCCCCAGGTCGCCCCACAGACGCGCTCCTTCGGGGGACAGTCTTTGCGCGCGCGCCTGTTCCGACGCGAATACGACGATCGCTCCGCCGGCGCCGTCCGCGATCACCCGCGACTCGAGATCGTCCGGCGGCGCGCCGCTCCACGCGCGCCGTCCGCCCGGGGGCCACCTCTCGATCCCGTCGCCACCGACGCGCTGCACGCGCACGTGGCCGTTGGCGTCGGTCTCGTCGTCGCGCGGCTCCCGGAACGAGACGAAGACGCCGCCTGCGCCGTCCGGCGCCAGCGCCGCTCCGACGAAGTCGCCGTAACGACCGCCGGTGAAGACGACGGGGCGGTCCCAGAGCGGCCGCCCGGACGAATCGAGCCGCTGCAGGAGCGACACGCCCCGGTAGATCGGCTGGACGCTGACGGTCTCGCTCCAGGCGATGAACAGACCACCCCCGCCGTCGGGCAGGAGGACCGGAAAACCGGCGTCGTGGAGCGGGTCGGAGACGCGCAGCGGATAGCGGCCGAGCAGCTCGCGACCCTGCCCGTCGTACTCCTGGACGAACACCTGGCGCCGGTCGCCGCCGACCTCCGATTCGTACACCATGGCCAGCGCCAGGCGCTCGGGAGCGACCAGCGCCGCCTGCCACGGCACCTGATCGCCCGCCCCACCGGCCAGAAGGGCGCCGCAGGGGTCGTCGCGGTAGACGCCGTCGCCCAGGGGCAGCGCGCGCAGATCGCCGTCGAGATGGATCAGGAAGACGTCCTCCTGCTCGGTCCCCGGCAGATCGCTCCGGCGGTCGTCGAGCGAGGGCAGGAAGAAGCCGCCCGCGCCGTCGGCCACGGGAGACACGATGACCCGCGGTCCCATGGCGCCGGAGCAGAAGGGGCGGCCCTGCGGCTCCCACAGGAGCGCCGCGCCGGCGCGGACGAGGGACGGAGTCAGGAGGCACAGACCGGCGCCGAAAAAAAGCGCGGCCGTCCCTCGGGAGGAGAGGCGGGACGGCCGCGGCGCCTCGGGCAGGCGCCATCTCGTGCGGGTCATCGCAGGATCAGGGATCGCGTTCGGTCCCCGGGGCGGCCGCCCCGCGGCCCGCCTGCACGCCCTGCGCCAGACCGCCTCCGTACGGTCCGTAGATGAACTCGACCAGAAAGTCGGACGCCCGGCCGGTGAGCGTCGACAGCGTGCCGCTGTACCCGTCGCGGAACAGCTCGCGCGCGAACTGCTGGGTCGAGACGCCTCCGAGGAGATACAGGTAGTGCGGCCGGGTGGCGGCGGCGTGCTCTCCGTAGAATCCGACGGCGCCATGCTCGAACGGACCGTGCAGTTCGCGCGTGCCGTAGGCGCCGACGACCCGGCCGGCCGGGTCGACGAGCTGGTGCAGGGAGGCCGGCCCGATCCAGCGCCCGCGCTGCGCGTACCCCTGGATCGGCATGCCGTAGACGTCGCCGGTCGGCGGTCCGAACGCTCCCGAAGGGTCGTGCTCCGCCGCGTCGAGCCTGAGGGCCTCCTCGCCCGCGATCGGCTGGCCGGAGCGGATCTCGCCGCCTTCCGCCAGCGCCCCCGCGAAGCCTCTCTGGAAGGAGGAGTTGAGCAGGAACGTGCTGAAGACGCCGCCGGCGATCGCCGCCGTCCGGGGCGCGACCCCGAGATCCTGGAGCGTCTGCGTGACACCGTCGACGATCCCCTGTCCCAGCGGCGTGTGCAGGATCGCCGGCGTGACCGCGGCGGCGTACAGAGCGGGCTGGGAGGCGGCGAGCGAGCGCAGCGCGACGCCCCAGCCCGGACCGGCCGCCGCCGTGAGAAAGATGGTTGTCCCGGTGAGGGCGACCGACATCCCGACGTCGGCCCGGGTGTCGCGATCCAGGAGCGCCAGCGCCCCGGCGAACAGGATCAGGCCGAGCGGATTGCGGCCGCCCGGGTCGGAGAGGTTCACCGGATTGTCGCGCGCGTAGGCGTACCGGTTCAGCGCCGCCGGGTCGGCCGCCTCCGGCACGAGGGCGTCCGGCTCCAGGAACCTGCCGAGCTCCGGGTCGTAGTGCCGGGAGCCCATGAGCAGGAGACCGGAGGCGCGGTTCGCCGGCGATCCGGCGAACAAACGGGTGGTCGCGGCGTCGTCCTGGACGGCGTTCCCGCGGCCGAACGGACGATAGTCGTAGCGCGCCACCAGCCGCCCCTGGTCGTCGATGACCGCCCGCGTGCTCCCCAGATGGTCGGTGATCGGATACAGCGTCCGGCCGGCGGCGTCGACGGTCGCGATCCGGCGGCCTGCGGCGAAGTAGCTCAGCGTCGCCGCGCCGTCGCGCACCTCGATCTGCGGCATCGGAGCGAGCAGGGTGGAGCGGGGCTGCCCCGGGAGGTCGGTCACCTCGCGCACGCGCCGGCCGGCGGCGTCGTAGGTCTCGTGGATCACCAGCCCGGTCGTGATGTCCACGAGACGGGACAGACGGCCGCTCACGTCGTACGTCAGGACGCGATTCGAGGCGGCGGAACGGACGGCCAGCATGGCGCCGGCGGCATCGAACGACATCGTCTGGCCGGCCGACGAGCGCGTCACCCATTGCGGATGAAGCGGATCGTCATAGAAAAAACCGACTCCTTCCTTGATCAGAAGGCTGCCGGCGTCGTCGTAGAGATAGGCGAGATCGCCGTACGGGCCGGCGGCCCGGGTCAGACGGTGCCGTCCATCATAGGCGAAGACCTGCGCGGTGGGCCGGGCCGGATCCTGTCGATCGTCGATGCGGGAGATCTCATCGTCCTCGTCGTAGCCGTAGCCGTCGCCCAGGAGCGACTCACCGTGCGGCCCGAGGGCGAAGAGCCGCGACGGGCGACCGGTGGCGGGATCGTATTCGGTGGCGATCCGCCCGCCGTTGTTGAGCGTGATGCCGGTCACCTGGCCCCTCTCGTTGAACGACAGGGCGGTGGCGAACGGCAGCGCCGCGCTCAGGTTGCCGCCCGCGTCGTACGCGTAGCGCGCCGCCGGGCCGCCGGGAAGCGTTTCCGTGAGGACGCGGCCCTGGGCGTCGTACGTCGTCTCGATCGTCCAGGTCGCTGCATCGATCGTCCGTGACGTGCGCGTCAGGCGTCCCATCAGATCGTGCTCGAAGCGCTGCGTCCCGGAGGGATCGACGATCGACGTCAGCCGGCCGAGCGCGCGGGCGCCCGCTCCTCCCTCGTCGTAACCCCACTGGAACGTGCTCCCGTCGGGCCGATCCTTCCGCACCAGCCGATCGAGAGCATCGTAGGCGAGACCGGTCACCCGTCCCGCGGGATCGGTCTCGGTGGTGAGGTTCCCCGCCAGATCGTAGGCGGAGCGCCACACCCCGATGTGCGGGTCGGACAGGGTGACGCGCCGCCCGAGCACGTCGTAGGTCACGCCGGTGACCGCGCCGACCGGGTCCACCACGCGCGTCAGACGTCCGGCGGCGTCACGCTCGTAAGTGGCGATCGAGCCGTCGCTCCAGGCGGCGCCCGCCCCCTCGAAGTCCTCGACCCGCGTCACTTCGCCGAACGCGTTTCGGCGCAGGTCGCGGCGGTGGCCGAGCGGGTCGAGACGGGTCTCGTCCCACCCGGCGTACTGCACGGATCGCCTGCGGCCGCCGGCGTCGGTCGCGGCGACGAGCCGCCCGGCGGCGTCGTAGTCCAGGCGCGACGCGAACGCCGTTCCGGACGGCGGCGCGTAGATCGTGCCGATGTCGTAGAACGGCTCGGCCCGCGCCGCGATCCGGCCGGCGGCATCGAAGGTGACGGCGCCGCCGACCACCATCCGACCGCCCGGCGCCTCGATCTTCGTCTCCAGGGGCCGGCCGAGCCCGTCGAAATAGGCGATCGACTCCAGGCACCCGGCCGTGCCCGAGCGCTCGCCGGCGCCGCTCACCTCGCGCGCGTAGCGGAACACGCGGGCCGGCGTCGCGTCGTAGTCGTGCCGGTAGGAGACCGTCGGTCTGTCGGAGGAATCGTACGGCCCGTATTCGGCCGTCTTGCGGCCGAATCCGTCGTACTCCATCTGCGTGGTCGCTCCGTTCGGATCGGTCACCCGCAGCAGGAGGCCGGTGCGCGGGTCGAACCGTCGCGTCGTGACGCGACCGAGCGCGTCGGTCTCGCTCTCCGGGAAGGTGAGCGTGGCGTCGGTCTGCCCGCGGCCGACGACGCG
>CAYLND010000234.1:2768-4859 GCA_964384905.1 uncultured Acidobacteriota bacterium | reverse complement strand
ACCGCGATGTCCGCGAACTTCGCCAGCTATGAGTTGGAACTGGTCGAGAACGGGACGCCGACGGCGACCCTGGTTCGCACCACGCCTGTGTCGGCAGGGTCCCTGGGCGTGCTCGCGCCGACTGCGTACGGCCAACCGGTCCTCCGATTGACCGTCTTCGATGCGTCAGGCCAACGCGTCACGGCGACCGTGGCGGTCGACGCGAGCACCACAGGGCTCGCCTCGACGGTGAGTTGGCCGGTGGACCAGACGGTGATCAGCAGCGCGTGTGACTTGGGGCCGTTCACGCTGACGATCACCGGGCTTGCAACGGGAACGCACTTCGTCGACTACACGCTCAGCGTCGCCGCCCAATCGGCATCGCTCACGATTCTGAGCACCTTTACATCGACCACCGCGGTGGATACGGACGGGCGACTGGGGACTATTACCATGCCTGGCTGCGGCGACTACGTTGCAACCTTGGTTTCGCGCGACGCGTGCGGGAGGACTCGCGCCACGGTCATCAACTTGACGCTCCAGGGGACGAACGATTTCTTCGTGGGTATTTCATTCTTCTCCGTACAAGGGAAAGGCTCCGGCGAGCATTTGCATCCGCAAGATGTGGCGATCGACCTCAAGGACTACATCTGGATCGCTGATACAGGGAACAAGAGGGTGCAGAAGCTGACTGCCGATGGGCGGGTCCTCCTTGAACTGGGGCAGGTGGGAAGCGGCACCTCAATGGTGGCCTTTTCCAGTCCAGTGGCGCTGGCAGTTGATGGAGGAAATCGTGTGCTCGTTTTGGACCGGCAAAGTGCTCGGATTCTCCGACTTGACGGTGGGGGGAAATTGGTCGATTCGATTGGCGGCCCGGCCCTTGGCTCGTACCAGTTCCAGCAGCCCGATGGGGTCGGCGTCGACCGGGCGACGGGCGAAATCGTCGTCGCGGACACGGCCAACAATCGAGTGGTGCGGCTTACGCCGTCCGGGGGACCCTCAGGGCTCCTGCCAGGTGATCCATCGCTATTGCATCCGTCGGGGGCCCAGCCGGACGCCCGGACTTCGGGATTGATCGCGGTGGCGGACAGCGGCAACAACCGCGTCGAGCTCCTGAACAGCGGGAACATCGGTGCAACGGTATTCGGAACGGTGGGAACGCTGCCCGGCCAGTTCTCCTTCCCGTATGAGGCGTTGGTGACCTTTGCGGGACAGCTTTTTGTATCGGAAGTGAACAACAATCGCCTTTCGTACTTCTATCTCACCGGCACCACGCCTCGGTTGATCACCCTCTTGCCCCCGGTCGGGTTCAGCGGAACCCTCTTCAACGCGCCGCACGGGTTGGCGGTCAATACCGACAACTCCGTCCTGTACGTGGCGGACACAGGCAACAACCGTATCGTCGCCATTCGCATTCGGCGGACGACCACCGACTTCATCGCCCCTGACGCACTGATTGCGTCTCCCGTCTCGGGCACCACGGTGTCAGGAAGTGTGACGGTGACGGGGGTCGCTGCCGACGCACACTTTGGATCGTACGTGCTGGAGTTTGGTGCGGGCACCAACCCCCCGATGTACACGCCGATCGCTCTCTCTTCAACGCCGGTATGGGACGGCACGCTTGGATTGTGGAATACCTCGGTTCTTGTCCCCGGAACGTATACGCTCCGGCTGACAGTCACCGACGCTTCATCGAACGTTTCCGTCGTGACGTCGACCTTCCAGGTTGCGGCGCCGGCAGGCCCTCTGCTCGCGTCCGCTTCCGCCCTACCCTCGTCGTTCATGCCTGATCGATCCGGGACGACGCTCCGGTACCAACTCACCGAGCCGGCTTCCGTGCAGGTGTTTGTCCTCGGGGCTGAGGACAACGCCGCGGTGTGGTCCAGTGAGCGCCTTGCGGCCGGTGCCTTTGGCGGGCAGGTAGGGGTCAATCTGCTGGACTGGAATGGGCGAGATAGCCACGACCAACCCGTCCAACCGGGCCGCTACATCGCTTTAATCGGCGCATCACTGGGGAACCGAACCGACAGGAGATGGGTCACACTGGAGGCGCTGATCTCCCCTGAATTGCTCTCTGGCCGACTCGGGGGCGGTGGGGGGAGTGGTTCGAGT
>CAYLND010000234.1:0-2668 GCA_964384905.1 uncultured Acidobacteriota bacterium | reverse complement strand
ACCAAGAGGTGAAACCATCATGAATGAACGAGACATACACAACTACGACCGCCGCATGAACCGGCTGATCGAACACATCGGAGCTTCCGATGTCAGCGAAGACACCAAGAAGCTCCTGCAAGACTTCGACCGAGCCCTGCTCCTCGTCGAGCAGTTAGGCAAGCCCAGGCGCATCAAGCTCCAGAGCACGATGTTCCTGCTCGCCCGGGAATACTTCCACGGAGACCTTCGCCATGTGACGGAGGACGACATCAAGGACTGCATCCGTGATCTTGAGGGCAAGAAACTCTCGCCCTGGACCGTGGCCAGCTACAGGGTCGCAATCAAGAAGTTCTACTCTTGGCTGGCCTACGGCGACCGCATGCTCCAGGAGCCCGAACCGCCAGCCATCGTCCGGTGGATCAAGGTGAGGGTCAAGAAGAAGGACCAGCCCCACATCCAGGCCCGCGACATCCTGACCGAGGATGAGGCCCTCAAACTCATCACCGTGGCTGATCATCCAAGGGACCGTGCCTTCGTTTCCATGATCTACGAACTGGGCGCCAGAGTCGGGGAAATGGGTGGCCTGAACGTGGGCGACGTGACCAGGGACAACTACTCCTTCCTCGTGGACTTGAACGGGAAGACGGGCCACCGTACTCCGAGAATCGTGCTCTCCGACCCGTACCTAACGGAGTGGCTGAGCCACCATCCGGTGAAGGATGACCCAAACGCGCCGCTCTGGGTCTGTCCCGATGGAAGGGGTAAGTGGGAGCGCATGCAGTACGCGGCCCTACGCGCGCTCGTTCTCCGCCTTAAAAAGAAGGCCGGCATCACCAAGCGGCTCTACCCGCACCTGTTCCGGCATTCCAGGGTCACGCATCTGCTGATGAAGCACCAGCTCAACGAGGCCCAGGCCAAGGTCTACTTCGGCTGGACGCCCGACAGCAAGATGCTGGGGGAGTACGCCCATCTGATGTCCCGGGACGTCAACGATACGATCCTCCAGATTCATGGGATCAAGGCCGAGGAGAAGCAGGCGGCTCCCGACGTCAAAGTGTGCCCGCGGTGCTCGCGCATCAACGGCCGCGAGGCGAGGTTCTGTGTCCATTGCAGCTCGCTGCTCGACCCCGATGCCGCGTTCCGGAAAGACGAGGAACAGGAGAAGACCGACCGGCTGCTGAACCTCATCCTGAAGGACGAGGACGTGCAGGCGGTGATCCTCAAGAAGCTGACGCGGACGGATGTCGCCACGCTGAAGGAGTTGCTCTGATCACGCGCCGATCCCGGAGAATTCGGAAGGTATATATACCCGTGGCGCGTGCCATTGCTGCATGGCACTCGACTTCACCTTCCTCCTCAACGCGCTTTCGCCACTGGCGAACCTCTCGATCTCGGACATCTATGGCCAGTATTCCTCGGTCATCGATTTCTTCCTGTACCTGATTATCTTCCTCGGTATTTCCCGCTGGACATTCGAAGACCGGTTCAAGGGCGTGGGCGGCCGTGCCGTGATTATCGGCATCGGCACATCGCTCGCCTTGAGCCTCGCGCTGGCCGAATCGTGGCTGGGCTTCTCGTTGCGTTCACTCGGTCTCATCGCCGGACTCATCATGGTGTCCCTCGTCGGATTCCTGCTCTTTACGCTGGTCCACCGGACCGGCGCCAGCGTGTTCACATCTCTCCTGCTTTCCGCCGTCGTCACGTATGCCGGGATCGGCAGTTTGGCCCCGGCACTCTTTCGCTGGGTCAATGAGAACTTCCCCCTCCTGGCGACAGCCATGGCCCTTGCCGTCCTCGTCCTCATGGTCAAGGTCGGGCTCCGACTGTTTCATCACGTCAAGCAGCCGGTGAGCGAGGCGATTTCCTCGACCGTCGGACAGGCAGAGGCCGCAACCTTGGAGAAGGAACGGGACACACTCGCTCCGGTTCCCCAGACCCTCTATCGGGAACGGTTGGACGTCTCTGATGCCGAAAGGGATCTGAGGGCACTCTACCGTGATCTCGGAACCAATCCCGCAGATCCCCGGAACATGCTCCGTGTCCAGGCCGCCCTTCGCCGTGCCCGGGACCGTGACCAGCTGATGAAGCAACGCCTGGATTACGTCCGCCTCCTCAACCGCAATCTCGCCGCGTTCGACCTGGGGCTCTTCCACCGGCTCGACGCCGCCTACAAAGCCCTTCCTCCCGCTCAACAGGACCGCTTCCGCAAGGAGATCGAGCAGGAGCGCCTGAAGATCGTCAAGGAAGGCAGTGTGGAAGTGCTCGGCAGAGAAGCCAGTTCACTCCTGCTACGGCTGGAAGCCGTTCTCCACGTCGTCGAACGGGAGGTACCCCGCGGCGATCCCGAGACCGTCAGGCCATGGCTCCTCAAGGCAATGCGCATCGACGAGAACCTCGATCGGACCCTGGCCAAGCTCCAAGCGGTCGAGCAGCAACTATTCAATCTCATTCCTAGCAGAACGAAACAAACGAGGTGAGATGCAATGGAAAAAGACAAACCAACCAAGGCGTTCAGAGCAGGCCCGATCCAAGTGGCCGTGTTCATGAACAAGCGAAATGTAGGAGGCAAGGAGACGCTCATTCCGAGCGTAAGCTTCCAGAAGCGATATCGAGAAGGAGAAGAGTGGAAATCCACTAACTCCCTCGATACGAACGACGTGCCAAAGGCCATCCTGGCCTTGACCAA
>CAYLND010000233.1:0-4865 GCA_964384905.1 uncultured Acidobacteriota bacterium | reverse complement strand
GCTGCCGGACATCTACGCCGCGGCCGACCTGGTGTTCGTCGGCGGCAGTCTCGTGCCGCGGGGTGGTCACAACGTGCTCGAGCCCGCCGCTCTCGGCAAACCGGTCCTGTTCGGCCCGCACATGGACAACTTCCGGGTGGCGGCGGAGAGCCTCACCGCCGCCGGCGCCGGCTTCGTGGCGCGCGACGCGGACGAGCTGGGACATCTCCTGGTCCGGCTCCTGACCGACCGCGCCGGCTATCGGGTGGCCTCCGTCATGGCCGCCCGGGTCGTCGAAGCGAACCGCGGAGCGCTCGGCAGGACCCTGGCGATGCTCGAGGAGGTTCTGGAGCCGGGCCGGACGCTGGACCGCCAGGCCGCGCGCCCGTGATCGGTCCGGCGCTCTTCGCGGCACCGGCCGCACGTCCGTTCCTGTTCCTTCCCGGGATGGTCTACGGCGCGGCGGTCCGCCTGCGCAACGTCCTGTACGACGCCGGGTGGCCGCGCGCCCACCACCTGCCCTGCACCGTGATCAGCATCGGCAACCTGACGGTCGGCGGGACCGGCAAGTCACCCATGGTCTCGTGGACCGCCGCCATGCTGCGCGAGGCGGGCCACCGCGTCGGCGTGGTCAGCCGCGGCTACCGCAGGCGGGACCCCGGCTCGGTGCTCCTGGTGTCGGACGGAAGGACGATCCTGGCGGACGCGACGCGCGCGGGCGACGAGGCGTATCTGATCGCGCGCGACAACCCGTCCGTCCCCGTGGCCGTCGGCGCCGACCGGGTCGAAGCGGCGCGGCATCTCCTGCGCGCCGCCGCCGTCGAGGCGATCGTCCTCGACGACGGTTTCCAGCACCGCCGCCTGGCGCGTGACATCGACGTTCTGCTGGTGGACGGTCGCGACCCGTGGGGCAATGGTAAAATGCTGCCGCGCGGCCCGCTGCGGGAGCCGATCGCGTCGATCGCGCGCGCCCATGCCTGCGTGTGGACGCGCTCGGACGGCCCGGGGCATGCGAGCGCGCTCGAAGCACTGAAGCGCTACAACCCGGGTGCCGCGCAGTTCCACTGCCGTCTCGAGCCGCGCGCGTTCGTGACATCGGACGGAGAGTCGATCGGTCCCGCCGCGCTCCGGGGGTTCTCGGCCTATGCCTTCTCGGGCATCGCCCGCCCGGAGCGCTTCGAAGACGATCTGCGCTCGCTCGGGATCCGCCTCACGGGGTCGCGGCGATTCTCCGATCATCATCGCTATCGCCGCGGCGAGCTGGAGCAGGTGGTGCGCGCGGCCCGCGCCTGCGGCTCGGACGTGCTGGTGACGACGGAGAAGGACCTGGTGCGCATCGACGAGAGTCCCGAGGGCTCCCCGCCGCTTTACGCCCTGGCGATCCAGGTCGTCTTCACCACGGGCCCGGATCTGCCGTCGTGGCTCCTGGGCCGGATGGCGCGCGCCCGCCCGTCCGGAGGGCGCTGAGGTGGGCCGCGCGCGGCGCCCGAGCCGCTTCCCGCTCCTGCGACGGATCCGCCATCTCGAGCGCACGCGGGGGGCGCGCCACTTTCTGTCGTATCTCGTCTGCCGCGCGCTGCTGTCCGCCCTGGCGCTCGTGCCCCGTGCGCTCGGACTCCTCATCGGCCGGGCCTGCGGGCTGCTGTTCTACGTCCTGTCCGCGCGTCACCGTCGCATCGCCATCGACAACCTGGGGATCGCCTTCGGGGAGGCGCTCGGCCGCGGCGAGCGCGCCCGCCTGGCCCGTGCCTCGTTCGCGCACGCGGGGATGATCATGGCGGACGCGGCCTATTTCGCGCGCTCGGCGCGGACGCCGATCGACCGCGTCGCGGTCTACGAGGGCCAGGAGCATCTGATCGAGGCGGCGGCCGGGGGCCGCGGCGTGCTGGTGTTCTCCGGCCACTTCGGGCATTGGGAGCTGGTCGCGCTCCTGCAGTCCCGGATCGGCGTGCCGTTTTCGATGGTCGTTCGACCGCTGGAGAACCGCCGGCTGGACCGCTACCTCGGACGGCTGCGGCGCGTCACCGGCAACGAGCTGATCTCGAAATACGCCGCCGCGCGCGGCGTGCTCAGGGCGCTGCGCGCCGGGCGGGCCATCGCCCTGCTCATCGATCAGAACGTGCGCGGCGACGGCGGTCTGTTCGTCGACTTTTTCGGCCGGCCCGCCTCCACCACGCCGGCGCTCGCCACCTTCGCCCTGAAGAGCGGCGCGCCGGTGGTGCCGGTGTTCTCCTATCCCCGCTCCGACGGCCGCCTGCAGATCCGCTACGGCCCGCCGGTGCAGGTCGCGCGGAGCGGGTCCGTCTCCGAGGACATCCGCGCCCTGACCCAGGAGTGCACCCGCCTTCTGGAGCAGGAGATCCGCCGGCGGCCCGAGTGCTGGCTGTGGATGCACAACCGCTGGCGCACCCGCCCCGAGGCCGCCCCGATTCGCGGCGCCGCCGCCCGCGACGGCGCCGCGGCGGAGGCGAGGTCCCTGCCATGAGACGCGCGGCGATCTTCATGGACCGCGACGGCACCATCAGCGAGGAGGTCGGATACGTCAACCACCTGTCCCGCTGGCGCCTCCTGCCGCGCAGTCTCGAGGCGATCCGCCTGGTGAACCAGGCCGGCCTCCTGGCGATCGTCGCCACCAACCAGTCGGGCGTGGCCCGCGGCTACTTCGACCAGGACCTGGTGGAGTCGGTGCACGGCCGCCTGAGGACGCTGGCCGAGGGGTCGGGCGCCCGGCTCGACGCGATCTACTACTGCCCGCACCACCCCAGCGAGGGGACGGCGCCCTGGCGCTCGAGCTGCGACTGCCGGAAGCCGAAGCCGGGCATGATCCTGCGGGCGGCGCGCGAGCACGACATCGACCTCGAGTCGTCGTTCGTGGTCGGAGACAGCGTGGTCGACATCGAGGCCGGCCGGGCCGCCGGCGTGCCCGGCGTGCTCGTGCTCACCGGTTACGGGCGCGGCCTGGCGGAGCACCAGAAGGATCGCTTCCGCACGCCTCCGGTGCACACGGCCGAGGATCTGCTGGCGGCCGTGCGCTGGATCCTGGCGCGGAGGGCGCCATGACGGCGGCGTCCGGGACGCGCGACGCTCTCCTGCAGGCGATCGACCGGATGGCGGGCCTGGAGGTGCTCGTGGTCGCGGACCTGGTGCTCGACGAGTTCGAGTACGGCGAGATCGACCGGGTCTCGCGGGAGGCCCCGGTCCTAATCCTGAGCCATCGAAGGACCGAGCGTCTCCCCGGTGGCGGGGCCAACGCGGTGAACAACATCGCCGCGCTCGACGGCCGACCGGTCGTCGTGGGCCGCGTCGGGCGCGACGAGGCGGGCGACCACCTGATCGGACTGCTGCGCGAGCGCGGCGCCGACACGACCCGCATCTGGCGCGACGCCGACTATCTAACGCCGGTCAAGCGGCGCGTCCTCGCCGGCAGCGCCCACTCGGTGAAGCAGCAGATCGTCCGGGTCGAACGCGGCGGCCGGCCGCCCCTGGCGGGAGGCCGCCCCCCCCCCCCCCACCCCCGTCGGGGCCGCCCCCGCGCTCCTCCCCCAACTCACCCGCGCCCTCGCCGGCTGGCGTGCCCCCGCGGCGCACCGCGCCAAGGTCGCCCGCGAAAAGGAAAAATGGTCTGCCACGCGCGCCACGCTCGTCGCCCCGAAACGCAGCGTTCCGCTCACCCAGGCGCAAGTCATCGACGAGGTGAATCGCACCTGCGGCACCACCGGCACCGCCGTTCACGCCTCCGGCGGCATTCCCGGCGACATCCACAAGCTCTGGCGTTCGCAAGCGCGCAACGACTACCACTCCGAATACGGCTACTCCTGCATGGGCTACGAGATCGCCGGCGCGCTCGGTATCAAACTCGCCGAGCCGAAGCGCGAGGTCTACGCGTTCCTCGGCGACGGCAGCTACCTCATGCTGCACACCGAGATCGTCACCGCCGTGCAGGAGAACAAAAAGATCATCGTCGTCGTCTGCGACAACCACGGCTTCGGCTGCATCCACGGCCTCCAGTGCGGCAGCGGCGGCAACAGCTTCGGCAACGAGTTTCGCCATCGCGCCGGCCGCGACGCCCGCCTCATCGGTAAATCCGTCGAGGTCGACTTCGCCCAAAATGCCGAGAGCCTCGGCGCCACCGGCCTCCGTGCCACGACGCTCCCCGAACTCCGCGCCGCGCTCGCGCAGGCGAAAGCCGCGAAGGGCACCGTCGTCATCCACGTACCCGTGCCCGCCGACATTCGCCTGCCCGGCTACTCGTGGTGGGACGTTCCGGTTTCCGCCACCTCGAAACTCCCCGGCGTCCGCGCCGCCCGCGCCCGCTACGACCGCACGGTGAAGACGAAGCAGCGGTTCTATTATTAATCTGTCGTCATCACCAAGAGGCCCCAAACCATTTTACAGCAGGGCGCAGAGAGCGCAGAGACTTGGAATCAGTGAAAAGCGACTCCTTCTCTGCTCCCTCTGCTACCTCCTGTAAAAATTCAGATTCCTAAAGCCCAACCACCATATTCCGCCCGTGCCCGTCCGCCTCCACCCCTCCTGCCTCGTCGGCGCCAATCCCATCGTCTGGTCCAACGACGACTTCATGGACCTCGCCGGCGACGTTCCGCTCGACACCATCCTCCGCGAGATGCGCGCCGCCGGTTTCGCCGGCAGCGAACTCGGCCACGCCTACCCGCGCACCCACGCCGCGCTGGCCGAGGCCCTCGGCCGTCACCATCTCCGGCTCGTCAGCGGCTGGCACTCGACCTATCTCGCGTCGAAAGCGTTTGCCGGAGAGGAGAAAAAATTCCGCGCGCATCTCAATCTGCTGAAAACCCTCGGCGCCCGCGTTGCGATTTTCGCCGAGTCCACGCGCTGCATCCCCGGCGAAAAAAACGCCGCCCTCCGGT
>CAYLND010000232.1:0-4870 GCA_964384905.1 uncultured Acidobacteriota bacterium | reverse complement strand
CAGGCCCGGCACGCCCGGGCCCTGGGTGAACAGGTCCCGCATCACGTGCCCGGGGGCCTTGGGGGCGATCATCGACACGTCGACGTCCGGCGGCGGCACCACCTGGTTGAAGTGGATGTTGAAGCCGTGGGCGAACATCAGCGTCTTGCCCTTGCCGAGCGCGGGCTTGATCTGCTCCTCGTACACCTGTCGCTGGGTCTGGTCGGGCAGGAGGATCATGATGACGTCGCCGGCGTGGCTGGCGTCCTTCACCGTCATGACCTTCAGGCCGTCGCGCTCGGCCCGCGCCCAGCTCTTCGAGCCCTCGTACAGGCCGACGACGACGTCCTGGCCGGAGTCCTTCAGGTTCAGCGCGTGGGCGTGGCCCTGGCTGCCGTAGCCGATGATGGCGATGGTCCGTCCCTTCAGACGCCCCGGGTCGGCGTCCCGGTCGTAATAGATGTTCATCTTCCCTTCCGCCACGTCGCCTCCTTCTTCAGACTCTAGACGGCGCTTTCGGCTTCCGGCACCGCGCCGGCCGGCGCGGCGGCGACGGCCGTCCCCCGCTCGGCGGCGCCGATGCGCGGGATCGCCACCGGCCCGGTCCGCACCAGATCGCGGACGCCCAGGGGCGCCAGGAGCCCGAGCAGGGCGTCGACCTTCTCCTGGCTGCCTGTCGTCTCCACGGTGATCGCATCCGGCGCGATGTCGATGACCTTGGCGCGGAACACGCCGGCGAGATTCAGCACCTCCTGCCGCTCGGCCGGCGTCCGCGTGCTCACGATCAGGAGCGCCATTTCACGCTCCACGTGCCGGACCTCGTTCAGGTCCGTCACCTCGAGCACGCGGACGAGCTTGCCGACCTGCTTGATGATCTGCTCCATGATGGCGTCGCTGCCGCTCGTGGTCAGGATGATGCGCGAGAACGCGGGATCGGAGGTCGGCGCGACGCACAGCGAGTCGATGTTGTAGCCGCGGCCGGAGAACAGCCCGACGATGCGGCAGAGCTCGCCGAAGCGGTTCTCCACGAGGATCGACAGGATGTGGCGCGTCGCGTCGCGGGCGCTCATGCCAGGTCCCTCGGCTCGGGCTCCTCGTCCGGGTCCTCGGGAGGCTCGAGCACCATCTCCTGCAGCGAGGCTCCCGCCGGCACCATCGGATAGACGCCCTCTTCCTGCGCGACGATCATGTCCATCACCACCAGCCCCGGCGCCGCCAGGCCCTTTTCGAGAACCGGACGCATGTCCTCCGGTCGCGTGGCGCGCAGGCCGGTGGCGTGGTAGGCCTCGGCGAGACGGACGAAATCGGGCAGCCACTCCAGACCGACCTCGCTGTAGGTGCGCGAGTAGAACAGCTCCTGCCACTGGCGCACCATCCCGAGATAGTTGTTGTTGATCACGACCACCTTGACGTTCACCTTCTCCTGGATGGCGGTGGCCATCTCCTGGATGCACATCTGGAACGAGCCGTCGCCGGTGACGCACACCACGGTCGCCCCCGGGTGCGCCTTGGCGGCGCCGATCGCCGCCGGGAATCCGTACCCCATGGTGCCGAGGCCGCCCGAGTTGAGCCACTGGCGCGGACGCTTGAAGCCGTAGTACTGGGCCACCCACATCTGGTGCTGCCCCACGTCGGCGGTGACGATCGCCTCGCCGCCCGTGATCCGGTGCAGCTCCTCGATGACCGCCTGCGGCATGATCACGCCCCGGCGCCTGGCATAGCGGTACGGGTGCTGCGCGGCCCAGCCGCGCAGCGTCCTCCACCAGACCTCGCGCGGCGGCGGCGACTCGAGAGGCGTGTCGCGCTCGAGACAGTCGAGCATCTGGCGCAGCACCCGGCGCGCGTCCCCGACGATGCCGACCTCGACCACGCGGTTCTTGTTGATGGAGGACGGATCGACGTCGACGTGGATCACCTGCGCGCCGGGCGCGAAGTCCTTCAGGCGGCCCGTGACGCGGTCGTCGAACCGGCTGCCGACGGCGACCAGGAGATCGGCGTGGGTCACGCCCATGTTGGCAGCGTAGGTCCCGTGCATGCCGAGCATCCCGAGACAGAGCGGATGCGCGCTGGGGAATCCGCCGAGCCCCATCAGGGTCGGCGTGACCGGCAGGTTCAAGCGCTCGGCGAGGTCGAGCAGCTCGGCGGCCGCGTCGGCGTTCACCACGCCGCCGCCGACGTACAGGATCGGCCGCTCGGCGGCGATCATCATGTCGACCGCCCGGCGCACGAGGCGGGCGTCCCCCTCGCCGGCCGGACGGTAGGAAGGCAGGTGGACGGTGTCCGGATAGACGAACGCCGTCTTCGCCGCGGTCACGTCCTTCGGCAGATCGATGACCACTGGACCGGGCCGCCCGGTGCGCGCCAGGAAGAAGGCCTCCTTGACGACACGCGCCAGATCGCGCACGTCCTTGACCAGATAGTTGTACTTGGTGCAGGGGCGGGTGATCCCGACCACGTCCGCCTCCTGAAAGGCGTCGTTGCCGATGAGGTGGGTCGGCACCTGGCCGGTGATGCAGACGATCGGCGTCGAGTCCATCAGGGCGTTGGCGAGACCGGTCACGCAGTTGGTCGCCCCCGGACCCGACGTCACCATCACCACGCCCACCTTCCCGCTCGAGCGTGCGTATCCCTCCGCGGCGTGCACCGCTCCCTGCTCGTGGCGCACCAGGACGTGGCTGATCCGGTCGCGCACCCGCGCCAGTTCGTCGTACACGTGCAGGATGGCCCCGCCCGGGTAGCCGAAGATGGTGCGGACGCCCTCGCGCAGCAGGCTCTCGATCAGGATCGCCGCGCCGCGCATCTCGACGGCGGCGGCGGGAGCCTCGTCGCGCTCCGTCGCCGGGACAGGAGTGACACGCGGCGGCACCGTCGTCTCCGCGACCGGGAGCGCCTTCATCCCGTACCGGCCGTCGAGCGACGCGGCCTTGCTGCGGGGGCTCATCGGACGCGTCCCTCCACCGGCACCCGCTCGAGGGCCTCGCGCACTTTCTGTCCCATGGCGCGCGTCGTGATCGCTTTCTCGTCCCCACGCGCCAGGTCGGCCGTCCGGGCCCCCTCCTGCAGGACCTGCCCTACCGCGGCTTCCACACGCTCCGCTTCGCCGGGCAGGCCGAGCGAATGACGCAGGAGCATGGCCGCCGACAGGATCGCGCCCAGAGGATTGGCGGCGTCGCGGCCGGCGAGATCGGGGGCCGAGCCGTGCACCGGCTCGTACAGACCCGGCCCCTCGCCCAGGCTCGCGGAGGGCAGCATGCCGATCCCCCCGGCCAGCATCGCCGCTTCGTCGCTGAGGATGTCGCCGAACAGGTTCTCGGTCAGGATGACGTCGAAATCCCTGGGGCGCGCCAGGAGCTGCATGGCGGCGTTGTCCACGTAGAGATGATCGAGAGCGACATCGGGATAGACGCGCGCCGTCTCGCTCACGACGTCGCGCCACAGCTGCGAGGTCTCGAGGATGTTCGCTTTGTCCACCGACGTCACTCTCTTCCTGCGGGCGCGCGCCGCCTCGAACGCCACCCGGGCGATCCGTTCGATCTCCCCCGCCGTGTACGACAGCGTGTTGCGCGCCCGCCGGGCCGCCCCCTCTCCCTCGATGCCACGCGGCGTTCCGAAGTACAGCCCTCCCGTCAGCTCGCGCACGATGAGCAGGTCGGTCCCGCGCACGATGTCCGACCGCAGAGGCGACGCCGCCGCGATCGCCGGGTGCAGCCTCACCGGTCTCAGGTTGGCGAACACCCCGAGACCCCGGCGCAGGCCGAGCAGCGCCCGCTCGGGCCGTTTGTCCCGCGGCAGAGCGTCGTGCCGCGGGGTTCCAACCGCCCCCAGCAGGACGGCATCGGCGGCGCGCGCCGCCGCCAGGGTCGCCTCGGGCAGAGGCTCCCTGAAGCGCTCGAGTGCGACCCCTCCGACCGCGTGCTCTTCGAGCTCGATGGGGATGGCGGCGCGGCGCGCCACGTCCTGCAGGACGTGCGCCGCTTCGGCCACCACGTCCGGGCCGATCCCGTCCCCCGGCAGGAGGACGACCCGCCGCCGCCGACCCTCAGGCACTGGACGCCCCCGTCGTCTGCCGCAGCACGTACGGCAGGAGCCCGCCCGCCTCGAGCACCTCCAGCGCGAACGGGGTGAACGGCACGTATCGGAAGGTCTCCCCGCTCGTGAGGTTGCGCACGACGCCACCCTGCAGGTCGACCTCCAGCAGGTCGCCCGTGGCCGTGCGGCCGACCGCCTCGGCGCACTCCACGACGGGGAAGCCGTTGTTCAGGGCGTTGCGGAAGAAGACGCGCGAGAGCGAGCGCGCCACGACCGCGACGATGCCAGCTCCACGCAGGGCCCAGACGGCGTGCTCCCGCGCGGAGCCGCATCCGAAGTCGTCGCCGGCGACCAGGATGTCTCCCGGCGCGACGCGCCCGGGGAACTCCGGATCGATGCCGAGGAGAGCCTGCCTGCCGAGCTCGGCCTCGTCGGCCGGCCTCGACGACGCCGGAGCGATGTCGTGCGCGCCGATGCGCGCCTGCGGATAAACGTGCGCCCTGCCTCTCATGGTCCCGCTCCTGCCGCGCCTCGCCGCGGCCTGCCGGCGCCGCGGTCGTTCCTGCCGCCGGCGACCGTCTCGGGACACGCCCGTGACGATCTCCCCCACCGGCGGCAGAAAGAACCGCGGTCCGCGCCCATCTGGCGTCGCCCCCGACCTCTTCAGCGTGCTCCTCGAAAAAAAAGTAAAGCGCAGGTGCCACGGTCCGACGGGGGCTGCGGCCGGACCGGCCTGCGCTATACGAGACTAATCAGTCGAATCGGGCTATCGGAGCCTGCGACCCGCGTCGGGCCGCCCATCGCGTCTTCGTCCCGCGCCGGCCTGGCGTGCGGCGGCGCCAGCGGGGCCACCTGCAGCTCG
>CAYLND010000231.1:0-4882 GCA_964384905.1 uncultured Acidobacteriota bacterium | reverse complement strand
GGGCCAGCGTCTGCTCGTCCGCCAGACGGCGCAGGAGACCGGAGGCGGCCAGGACCACGCCGAGGACCGCGGCGGCGACCAGGCCGACGTTGACCAGCGCCAGGAGCGTCCCGAGACTCAGACGGCGCATCGGCGGAGGATCCGGAGGGGACCGGGGGCGGCGTTCACGCGCCCCATGATAGCAGCCCTTTTTACCCCGCTCTCGACCCCGAGCGCCACTCGATGAGCCCCTTGAGCGCCAGGGTCAGGACCGCCATGAAGGTCAGGAGGGAGGCGACCGCGAACGACGCGGCGAACTGATACTCGTTGTAGAGGATCTCGACGTGGAGCGGGATGGTGTTGGTGACGCCACGGATATGCCCCGAGACGACCGACACGGCGCCGAACTCGCCCATGGCGCGCGCCGCACACAGGACGACCCCGTACATGAGCCCCCACTTGATCTTGGGCAGGCTGATCCGGAAAAACGTCTGCCAGCCGCCGGCGCCCAGGGTCAGCGCCGCGTGCTCCTCGTCGTTCCCCTGGGCCCGCATCAGCGGGATCAGCTCGCGCGCCACCAGCGGGAAGGTCACGAACAGCGTGGCCAGCACGATCCCCGGCAGGGCGAAGATGATCTTGATGTTGCGCGCCAGGAACCATGGCCCCAGGAAGCCGTTCGCCCCGAGGAGCAGGACGAAGACCATGCCCGAGATCACCGGCGAGACGCTGAACGGCAGATCGATCAGGGTGGTGAGCAGATTCTTCCCGCGGAAGTCGAACTTGGAGATCGCCCACGCGGCGGCCACACCGAACACGGCGTTGAGCGGCACGACCAGGACGGTCACGAGCAGCGTCAGCCGGATGGCCGAGAGCGCCACCGGGTCCTGGATGGCGCCGAGGTAGACGCCCAGCCCTTTCCGCAGGGCTTCGGCGAACACCACCACGAGCGGCAGGAACAGGAAGAGCACCAGGAAGCCGAGCGCGGCGCCGGTCAGGATGAAGCGCACGATCCGGGGCTCGCTGAGATGGCGGGGCCGCATCGCTCCCTCTCAACCGGTCGCGGCGGCCGCCCGCCGCCGGAACGACATCATATTAATAAGGAAGAGGAGCCCGAACGAGGCTGTCAGGAAGACCAGAGCGATCGCGGTCGCGCCGGCGTAGTCGAACTGTTCCAGCTTGATCATGATCAGGAGCGGCGTGATCTCGGAGCGCATCGGCATGTTCCCGGCGATGAAGATGACCGACCCGTACTCTCCCAGCGCCCGGGCGAAGGCCAGGGTGGCGCCGGTCAAAGTCGCCGGCAGGATCTCCGGCAGGATGACGCGCAGGAAGGTCTGCAGGCGAGACGCTCCCAGGCTGGCCGCGGCCCCTTCGACCTGGATGTCGAGATCGCGCAGGACCGGCTGGACGGTGCGCACCACGAACGGCAGCCCGACGAAGGTCAGCGCGACCACGACGCCGAGCGGCGTGTACGCGACTTTGATCCCGCGCGGCTCGAGGTAGCGTCCGATCCAGCCGTTGCCCGCGTAGAAGGTCGTGAGGACGATCCCCGCCACCGCCGTCGGCAGGGCGAACGGGAGATCGACCAGCCCGTCGACCAGCCTCTTCGCCGGGAAGTCGTAGCGCTCGAGGACCCAGGCAAGCAGCAGGCCGAAGACGGCGTTGACCGCCGCGGCCAGAAGCGACGCGCCGAAGCTGAGGCGATAGGCCGCGAGCGTCCGGGGAGCGGTGACCGTCTCCCAGAACTGTCCCGGGGTCAGCGTGGCGGTCTTGAGCGGGATCGTGGCCAGCGGAATCAGGACGACGAGACCGAGATAGGACAGCGTGAAGCCCATCGCCAGCCCGAACCCCGGGAGGACCCCGCCGCGCCGCGCCGCACCGCCCGCCATCGCGTCACTTCCCCGGCTGGTAGATCTGATCGAACAGGGCGCCGTCGGCGAAGTGCGTCTTCTGCGCTTTGGCCCACCCGCCGAAGAGATCGTCGACCGTGAACAACGTCAGCCTGGGGAACTGCCCGGCGTATCTCTCCGCCACCTCCTGGAGCCTCGGGCGATAATAGTGGCGCGCCGCGATCTCCTGGCCCTGGGGCGCGTACAGGTAGTCGAGGTACGCCTGGGCGATGGTCTTCGTGCGGTGCTTCGTGGCGACGCGGTCGACGACGGCCACCGGCGGCTCGGCCTGGATGCTGACCGACGGCACGACGATCTCGAACTTCCCCTTCCCCAGCTCGCGCGCCGCCAGAAGCGCCTCGTTCTCCCAGGCGACGAGCACGTCGCCGATGCCGCGCTCGACGAAGGTCACGGTGGCCCCGCGCGCCCCGGTGTCGAGGATCGGAACGTTCCTGTACAGACGGGTCACGAACTCCTTCGCCTTCGCCTCGTCGCCGCCGTTCTTCTTGAGGGCGTAGCCGTACGCGGCCAGGTAGTTCCAGCGCGCGCCGCCGGAGGTCTTCGGATTCGGGGTGACGACCGCCACGCCGGGTCTCACGAGATCGTCCCAGTCCTTGATCCCTTTCGGGTTCCCGGCGCGGACCAGGAGGACGATGGTGGAGGTGAACGGCGTGCTGTTGTCCGGCAGGCGCGTCGGCCAGTTGCGCGGCAGGAGCCCCGACTGGGCGATGGCGTCGATGTCGTACGCCAGCGCCAGCGTGACCACGTCGGCCTCCAGGCCGTCGATGACCGCCCGGGCCTGCTTGCCGGAGCCGCCGTGCGACTGGTTCACGGTCACCTTCTCCCCGGTCTTCCCCTTCCAGTAGGCCGCGAACGCCGTGTTGTACTCCTGATACAGCTCGCGCGTCGGGTCGTAGGAGACGTTGAGCAGCGTGACGTCCGCGGACGCCGGGCGCGGCAGAAGCGCCGCGATCGCGAGCGCCAGGACCGCCAGGGCCCGGCCGAACCTTCCGCCAAAAGCCGCTGCGCTCATCACCACTCCTCACGGTGCGGGCGCACGATCAGGACGGACCTGTCGGCGACCTGCTCCAGCACGGCGCCGATGACGCCGGTCAGGTGGATCCTCGTCCGCCAACCCTGCATCGGGGCGCCCAGCACCAGGAGATCGTAGCGCCCCCCCTGCATCTCCGTCAGGATCTCCTTCTGCACCGGCCCGTAGCGGATGCTGTTCGCCGCCGTCACGCCCAGGAGCGACAGAGTGCGCGCGCCGGCGGCCAGGAAGCGCTCGGCGTGCCGCACGGCGTGCGCGTCCTCGTCGTCCGGAAGCACGGTGAGGATTTTCGCCTCCGCTCCGAGGTGACGCACGAGACGCCCGGAGAACAGGACGTCCTCCTTCGCCGGCTCCCCGATGGCGACGCAGATCAGGGCGCGGGACGGGACCTGAGGCGTGCCCGGCAGGAGGAGCAGGTTGTGATCGCCCGACTGCAGCAGCCGCTCCGCCAGCTCCACCCGCTCCTTGGCGGGCAGCGGATGGACCACCAGGTCGTAATGCTGCCGCGCCGTCTCGAGCGCGACCGCCACGGCCGGACTGTCGGGCGACGGCAGGGTCTCGACCGCCGCCAGACCGCCGCCGATCCATTCACGCACGCGCTGCAGGAGGGCGTCGGTCGGGGCCCCGTTCGACCCGCTGCACAGCACCGTCACGCGCGCGTGCGCCAGACGCGCCACCTGCACCGCCTTCTCCAGGGCGGCGCGCGACGCCGGGGACCCGTCCGTGACCATGAGAAAGCTGAGACCCGGATGGCTCAGGGCGTGCACCCTGCGCACGCCGACCCAGGCGGAGTCGCCCGGCCGGAGCGGGAACCGGCGCGCCTGGTGCTGCGAGCGCCACGCCTCGACCAGGACAAAGTCGCCGCCGAACGGGGCCGGCGGCGCGATCGGCCGCACTCCCGGCAGCTTCGGAAGGCGCAGGCGCAGCCTCTCGAACGACCCGTTGAAGCCGTTCTCCTCCACCACGGCCTGTCCGAGAAGGGGCCAGCCCAGGGCCCCCACGCTCGTCTTCACGGCCACGTCCTCCGGCCGGAACAGCACCTGGACGCGCCGCGTCTCCTCGACCGCCGCCGGGCGGGTGCTCAGCGGGAAATGCACCGGCCCGAGACGGACCCCGTCGCGCGTCACCTCGCCCACCATCAGGTTGGCGGTGCCGAGGAACGAGGCCACGAACTCGGTCTGCGGCCGCAGGTACAGCTCGTTCGGCGGACCCAGCTCGAGGAGCCGGCCGAAGTTCATCACTCCCATCCGATCGGCGAGCTCGAACGCCTCCTCCTGGTCGTGCGTGACGAAGATGGTCGTCATCTTCAGCTCGCGCTGGATGCGGTGCACGGTGCGCCGCAGCTCGGTGCGGATGCGCGCGTCGAGCGCCCCGAACGGCTCGTCGAGGAGCAGCACTTCGGGCCGGTGCGCCAGCGCCCGCGCCAGCGCCACGCGCTGCTGCTGCCCGCCCGAGAGCTGTCCCGGAAGGCGGCGCTCCAGCCCGGCCAGGCCCACCAGCTCCAGAAGCTCGTCGCGCCTGCCGCGTCTCTCGGCGGCGCGGATCCGGCGCACGCGCAGGGGGAACTCGATGTTCTCCGCCACCGTCATGTGGCGGAACAGGGCGTAGTTCTGGAACACCAGACCGATGCCGCGGGCCTGCGGCGGCATGAGGGTCACGTCGCGCCCGTGCAGCACGATGCGCCCCGACTCGCCATCCACCAGCCCGGCGATCATCCGGAGCAGGGTGCTCTTGCCGCTGCCGCTCGGGCCGAGGAGGACGAAAAACTCCCCGTCCGCCACCTCGAGCGTCACGTTGTTGACGACCGCGTGCCCCTCGTAGCGCTTCAGCAGCTGGTCGAGGACGATCGACAATGCTTCCCTGCCTCCATCAGAGCCGGTTCCATAACGGTCACAGAGTCGGCGACCGGCCAGCCGGGGCGGCCGCTGCGGACGCGGGCGCCCGCGCCGGCGGCGCTCCTCGG
>CAYLND010000230.1:0-4935 GCA_964384905.1 uncultured Acidobacteriota bacterium | reverse complement strand
ACGGCAACCAGAATGATCGCCGATCACCCTTTGCGCAGGGAATGTTCCGCCCTGTCCAAGGGCGTCCACAACGGTCAAAAACAATGGAGGCGCCTTTCAGCGGGCAATAGTAGGTTGAGCAAGGCGGTGAGTTCGCAGCCGGGGTTGGCCATCAGCCCGCCCACCAGAAAGGAAAGGCCCAGAAGCATCACTGCCAGCGACGCGGCCATCGATGTGAGGTTGCTGCTCCAGAGCCCGGCTCCCCAATAAAGCGCTACCAGACCGAAGACCACCCGAGTCAACCGTCCGAAGAACAACGGCTTGAGGTGTACTGTGAGTTTTGAATTGTCAGCCACGATTCACCTGATACGCAGCATATCCTGGAATTTCCATTATGGACTTCCAGGTTGACCTGCTGCCGATTGTACCACCCGCTAAGTTAGTCCGAGTGCCATTACCGGTGTGCGAAGCGTACCGGAACCTGACGGCAATGTCTGCATCGCCTCCGGAGCCGGCGGCCGATACCCCAGCGCACTGCGAGGACGGCCGAGATTGTAGTGTGTGCGCCGGTGCTCGCCCCGGGGCCGACCACAACGGGCGGGGAGTCTAGAGGAACAAGAGCCCCGACCACTCGCGCGCCCGCGGCTCCTCAGAACGATCGCCCCGAGGACTCGGGGCTGATGACGGCTGGCTCCCCAGACGTAAGTCTCCTCGAAATCGGGACCCCCGGGTTACAGGCGGAGAGACCCCTCCGCGCTAACCCATCCTGAGCTCCTTGCGGATCTCGTCCGCCCGCGCCGTCCGGACCGCGGCGAACGCCCCACCAACTCTCGATGGTCTACTACACCTCCCGAAAGGATCGATGAATAGCAGACCGGGAGACAGCTTGACCTGTTAATGGGCACTTCGAGGGAGGAGCTCGTTGCCACAAGATTCGGTGGACCCCTGCACCGGTCTCGAAAACGGCATGGAGACGCTCGTCGCCCTGTTCATCAAAGGGCGAGACGGTGCGTATCGACGTGCGCAGCGGCAAGTACGTCGAGCGCGTGCGCGAGCCCAGGAAGTGAAGGTTCCAGACGCTCAGCGGGAGAGGCTGCCCCTCGCCGTGTAGATGCGATTGATGCCGGAGCGGTAGTCGTTCCACACCGGAAAGATGCCGGCGCCGGTCACCACCAGGTTGCTGTAGTCGCCACCGTTGTAGTTCGAGTCCACCCTCGACGTCTGAGACGTAATCCTCACGTTCGGCAGGAAATTCACTCCGTCCGATGTGTTCGTGTAGAAGACGTCGTAGTTCACGTTGTTCGGATCGAGGCGCCTGTCCTGCCAGATCAGGCTCAAGAGTCCGTCGGGGCCGACGGCAATCCAGGGGAAGAACTGGTCGGAAGCGGTGACGTCGTCGCTGACTTTCACCGGAGGCGTCCAGGTCGCGCCATCATCCCTCGACACCGAGAGGCGAACGTCAGCATCGGCGCAGGTGGGTTCTTCACCTCTGACCGGACTCGCATGCGAGCACGACCCGTTCGGGAAATCGGTCCAGGCGACGTAGATCGTGCCGTCCGGGGCGATGGCGGCGGTTGGATACGACCGGGTGACGATCCCGGACCCCGAATTCGTTCCGAAGTCCGGGCTGCCGTCGTTGAGGAGGAAGAATCCGGGGGTGGGAAGGTTCGTGGCGACGTCTGCCGGCGGCGTCCAGCTCATCCCGCCATCCGTGGATTTGGAGAAGCGCACCGAGCCTGACTGAGTGGCAAGCTTGAACTTCATGTAGAAGATGTAGACGGTGCCGTCGGGTGCCACCACCGGAAGGCTGCCGAAGAGGCTTTCGGGATTGAGGCCGTTCACGGTATCGAGGCTCACGGGGCTCGACCAGGTCTGCCCGCCGTCGCGTGACACGTTCACCTCGATGAAGATATCGGTTGTAGGGAAATCGGTGTAGCTCACATAGATGGTGCCGTTGAAAGGACTGTTCGGCTGTGCGTCCACGGCGATGTAGTCCTTGTCGGGCAGCGGCGTGCCCGAGACGGTCCCCCCCGTGACGACCGTGGTCGATTGGGGAAAGGAGCGGCCGCCATCGGTCGATTTCGCCACGCGGACATCAGTGGTCGTGACGAACCCTTCGGGCGTCCCGATCTCCTCAAGGTAGGCAAAGTAGAATTTGCCGCTGGAATCTGCCGCCAGCGCGGGGTCAGCGCACCCGTTGAGGCTCGAAAGGAGCGGCACCATGCCACCGAGTCTCCAGCCAGAACCTGCGTTCGTCGTGGAGACGAACCAGCATTGCCTGTTGTCGGTCGTGCTCCTCCTGCCGAAGAAGCCGGCGACCATGTTCTTGGGGTTTTTGGGGTTCGCGGCGATCGTCGGCTCGCGCTGAGACAAGGAGCCAGGCAAATCGACGCTGAGCTCGACATTGGGGCCAAACTGCACGGGGACAGGACCGCCCGCGACGGCGGAAGCCGCGGTCGGAACGAGGATCGCGAGGGCTAAAAGAACCGCGAGCGTGGTTCGCATATGTGCCTCCTGAAGAACCATCGTGATGGCCCTGCTGCCAGTATGGGTGATCGTGCCCGTGATTTCCTAGTACTTCGAAATTGGCGGACTGTCAACCAGGATCTGACGCAGAAGGGCCTCCCGAGAGGCCTTTCAGTTCTTCGGAACCGGCGGCCTGCACACGCTGCACGGCGCATATTTTTTCGCCGCCTCCTTCAGTGACATCGGGATCGCGCTCTTGCTCAGCGACCGACAGCCGGCGCGGTGGTATTTAGTGCCCGTCTTGGTCACGTAGACGATCTCCTCACCGGAGCCAGTTGAAGCTGTATCTCCGACTCCGAGCGACTCGCCCTTGGTCTCCCCGTGGGCAGCCTCAGCTACATTTTCGTGCGCGTTGACCTCATCTGACGTTGCTTTACCCCTGGTCGGCGGTTTGCATCATCTGTATACCCAGGTAGCGTGACACCGCTCTTCAAGATCACGGATGGTTCTCTATGCGCACGGGAAGGTTGCGTCTGCTTTCGACTCGGTCGATCTCCGGCCTCGCGACTCCTGAGCCGATTTCTGCCTGCTTCAACTTCGCCCGCGATGGGCTGCGACCAAGAGTGCGTTCATCTGTATGCCTCTTTCCACCCGGATGGACTTTCAGTAGGGACGGGAGTCCGGATACGGTTGTTAGACCGCGCCGTTATTTCGCTTCGATTGTGCCAAACAATACTTGCCAGTGAATGCTCGCTTGGTCCTCGAGACTCTGACGGAGCACGTACAGGCTGCGCTCGGTAAAATACCGATCCTCGAGCGCATCCCGCCATCCGTCGCCACGATACCAGGCTTGGTTAATGTCCTGGATCCGAGTGAGCTCGATTCGTACGGGATACATGTCGTTGTGCCTGTCAGCGGGCCACACCGGAGTGTCGTCCAAGAAGACACCCCTGGCGCTGCCGACCACCGCCCGGAGGCGCGCAATCGGTCCGACGATACCGAGAACCTCTGCTCCTGTAATGAAGCCAGCGTGCTGACGGGGCTCTCAGTCATTGCGTGTCGATGCCTTCAGTGTTTCGAGAAACCTGACTTCTTCGCTCGCCACGACCAGCTTCCGCGTGCGCGAACAGAGATCGACACCGTACCTGAAGGCGCGCGTTCCCTTCTTGACGTACACGAGGTATTCCTGGTCGAGTTCGAAGGGATAACCGCAGGCGCTCGTGGAACGAGGTGTCCTGACAACATATTCGTGACCCCTCACACCTCTCCATGGTGCTGAAACATCGAATGTCACCACAACGTCTTCAGTAAAGCACCCTTCGCACTGCTTGTCTCGAACTCTCTCCACGTCCAGGCGCACGACCCGGCCCGAAAACACCGCCGTGTAGCTCTTGAGCTCAAACGATGAAAGTGGAGGTGGGTCACTCGACATCGTACGCTGACCGTTGACCACCGAGACCCAACCGCATTCGCATGCGAAGGCAGCGGTTGCGATGGATGATATGACTAAGACCACCATCAGACGCATCATGTCTCGGTCGTCCACCGTGACACCTAACGCCTGGCTAAGCTGCGGCGCGCGTGCGTAACCTCCAAGCCCCCACGGACCTCCCGCGCGCCGGCAGCTTCAGCCGGTTGTTATGCGGCACCGTGACCACCACCCTCTACCAGCGCTTGGCCCGCTTCCATGATTCCACGCTCGCACTCAGTTCGGCGGTCGGCGTCGCGGTACTCTTCAAACTCGCTCGCCCAATGTACGAATGGCGCCACTCTCTGGTCTCGATCCTCATTCCATGCGTATCGCCAGATACGCCGAGCGCCGTCATACGCGCCTATCGTGCCCGTGAGAATCTGACGCGCATAGGCCGTCGCTAGAATGAGGGCCGCCTCGGCTCGCGTTGCACGGGCAAACCCGAGTTCATCGAGCGCCCGATCAAAAAGTGGACCGACGCTGGATAGGGTGGGACTCGTCTCTCCCGCCAATTGCCGCAAGGCTGGGGAGTCTAATCCTGCCTCCAGTGCGTCCCGCGCTATCACCGGCAGGCGCTTGCGCGATAAGCACTGCGAGCATGGGTGGACAGGTCAGGCGACGACACTTCAGGTAGTGCGACTTCGGTCGTGATGTTCATCGGTTGCCTGTGGAGCCTCTGTGAATGATACCCCCCCACGCTCCCGGCAACTGCGTCCGTGACTTCGTCGTCTGTCCCCAGGCGTGCCAGTTTTCCGAGAGCCTCTGAAGGTGTGTCCTGGCGATCGGCCACCGGCTCTCCGACCCACAGGGAGAGGGGGAGAGCCCAGATCCTGGAAGGTCGAGTTGGCGTACGTCGGTGCGACGATCTCCGGGACTCGGGAGGGAACCATCCCAGGCGCACCGGCGGCGGCCAAAGTCAGGACTTGTCGCGACTTTGGGGCGGAACGAAGAGGCGGGCCCCTGTTACTGAGCTACGCGTAAGCAACAGGACATATCACGACCAGGGAAGCTCCGAGGCG
>CAYLND010000229.1:0-4953 GCA_964384905.1 uncultured Acidobacteriota bacterium | reverse complement strand
AAGTCACGCAGAAAAAATAACTTGCGGTGATCCCGAATCGCGGTTTGCTATTTAGTGGAACTGGCTGCCCACGCCCCCTTATTGGCCTTCCGCCTCCGTGGAAAAGATCAGATTCCCGTTGTCTTGAGCAGGTTACGTGACTCCCAGCCACTTGAACATGGCGCTGCTGACGTTGTTCGTGATGCGGATAGGTTCCTCAGAGCCGAGACCATGGCGCCGCTCGAAGAGGCCATCCGGGATCTTGCCTGGCAGCACGGTCTGTTCACGTGGTGTGCGGTTCGGCGCAGCCTCGCAACAACCAGAGACGGTACCGAGGAGTTTCGTGAAACCATCGAGCGATTCGCCAAGACGATGTCGGCACCTACACCGCCGGGACAAGGTACCTAATCCGGATGATTCCGCCCACGACGCCATGGTCCGCCCCCTTGCCCCCCAGACCCCGGGGCACTAGATTCCGAGGGAGTAGGGGGTGACGGTGACCGACCTCAGTCTGCTTGCCATTGGGATCGGAGTCGTTGTCTCCGCGCTTATCGGCGGGGCTATCGGGTCGCAGCGTGGTCGGGCGGGGGATGGCGCGGGGCTCGGAGTCTTGCTCGGGCCGCTCGGGTGGGTGATCGCCCTCTTCCTCCCTGCACCCACCCCTCCCTCGAAACCCGTCGCGCCAAGACGATGGTGGAGCCTGGGGATTGTCGGGTGGGCATTCTTGCTGCTGCTCGGGTTTGTGATTGTCATAGCGGTCCTGCTCTCATTGAGGAGGTGATTCGGATCGAACTATCTTGATCCACCCGCCGAACAGAACGCGGCTGGATCTCCAACACGATCGTTAAGGGGTAAAGCAAGTACATCCCCCTCCCTCCATCAGAACCTGCCCCTCATCACGCTCCGGCGCAAGTCGCGATCGTTCTCGGTCTTGCTATAGCACCTCGTGCAGTAGGTATCCTCGCGCCCGAGGTGATCCGGGTCGGGAACATTGCGCTTCCCACACCCCGCGCACTTCACGAAGATCCTGGTCGCCTTCTCCCGCGCCAGCTTCGCAATTGCGCCTCGGATCACTGGCTCACGCGCCACCATGAACGCTGATGGGGTCCCCCCGCCGAAGGGGAACCTGCGACCATCGATCTCGGCGTTGCAGCAATAGCTCGTCTCGATCGTCCACTCTCCTTCTAACCCGCAGATGCGACACCGTCGGTTGATCAATGCGTCGACCGAGCCGTCTCCCTCGCTGATGGGACCCTTGTCGCGATCCTCTTCGGCCTCCTCCTCCAGGCGCCCTAGTTCCGCGAGGATCCTGTCATCCGCCTTCAGCGCCCGAGCGACTGCCCGATCCTGACGGAGCCGATCGGCGGCCAGGCGGCGCTCCAAGGTTGTGAGTTTCGGGGGGCGCGCTAGCTTGGGGGGAGCTTGGGGAGCCACCACCGGAACGGGAACCTCGGGAATGCTCCGAGCCTCCTCCTCGGGAGTTATGGAAACGGGGGGGGCTTGGGGTCGAGGATCGAACGGGCGGCGCCAGATCGTTCCTCCCAAGCGTTTCGCCTTCTCCGCCGCCTCGCGCTCGGCTTTGACCTTCTCTCGATGCCTCCTCGCTGCCCGGCGGATCTGCGCCAGTCTCTTCTCATGCTTCCTGTCGGCTCTTGTCACCTGACCTCCCAATTGGAGCCCTCGGCTCCGCGAATGCTGCCCCGTGGGGGCGAAATTGATGACGGTTCCTGATTACCTGCGCTCGGACACGGTTGCTCGGCAAACGGGCGATATAGCGAATCAAATAGTCATCTGACTCAACGAACCTCCTGATTGATCAAGAGAGTTCTGTGCAGGCGGGCACGTACTCCTACTACACCCTTCGCCTCACGTCCGGCACCAGTCTTGCGATAGATATGACGGTCCAGGGTGGCCTGAACAACTCCTTGACGGTTTGGTTGCTGGACTTGCCAAACTTTCAGAAGTTCAAGGGAGGGCAGGAGTACTCCTACTTTGAAGGAACGAGCGGCCACATCTCCGCTAAGGCTAGATATCGATTCAGAGTCCCGAAGCCCAGCGTCTATTACTTGATCATGGACAATCGAAGTGCCCTTCTCGTCGCTCGCTCGGTCCATGTTACGGCCTACGAAACGATTCAGGGTGAGACAGAGGAGTCGAGGAAGATCAAGGACGGTCTCACGAAGCTCTATGACGGGTTGAAGGGACTCTTCATCTTCGATGACTTCGATGTGCATGTTACTCTTTGCGGCACTGAGAATGCGTTCTCGACCCCCACGATTATCATGTGCTGGGAGTTGGCTGACGCATTGGCAAAGAAGGGAGTTCCTGGAGCGACGGTCTTCGTGTTCTTGCATGAGGCGTCGCACAGTCTCCTGAATCTCTGGGGATTACCACTCCACGACAATGAGGACGTGGCGGATGAACTGGCGACATTTCTTCTCCTCTTCGGGGACCAGGATGATCTAGCGTTGCAGGCGGCTGAATATTGGGCGCAGGATGTCTCCGAGGTCGAGGCGCTCCGGAAGCTTTACATCGATGATCGACACGCCGTCTCCCCGCAGCGTGCGAGGAACATCATCAACTGGGTTGGGCGCAAGGAAGAACTCAAGGCTCGTTGGACGCGACTACTGATCCCGAGGTTCACAGATGATGTTCTTCAGACCGTTGCTAAGAACAACAGGGAATCCACACTGGCATCATCGGCAGTGCGGGAGCTGGCCTCAAGGGGATCAGGGACGCAGAAATAGATCGCAACGCATCAATGGACAGCGGGTGACCAAAACCTTCCCGGCGCTGAGGATCGCGCCTGGGCTCCCTCGATACGTTCAAGGGTAAAGGGTACGGAAGCCGCAGCCTCCAGCCGACTATCCCGCCTCTCCGCCTTGCATTCCCGCGCCGGGGGACTATTTTTGACGGCAGTATGGGTTCCATGCTGACTGCCATGATGACCGACTACGACTTCTGGGTGAACTTCGTCTCCAACATGCTGGCCGGCATCCTGCTGGCCCTGATCTTCGGGCTGGTCCTGACCAGCGTCGTCTCCCACTACTCCGAGAAGCGCAAGGCGAAGGGGCAGCGCCGCAAGTTCCTGGAGTTCATCGAGCGCGAGCTGAAGCGCAACACGACGTCGCTCGTGACCGCCATCGAGGAGCTGCCGAAGGGGAACCTGCCGTACCCCCTGTTCGAGGTCTCGGCCTGGAAGGTGTCGGTGAACTCGTCGCTCCTCGACAACATGGACGTCGAGCTGGTCCACCCGATCCTGTCGTCCTACAACCGGATCTGGGCCGCCAACGATCTCTACGGGAACCTGCTGGAGGCGTATTTCGAGAGGCTGGCCCGCCCCTCCGAGGCGTCGGAGAAGCGCTACCTGTTCTTCCGCAAGACCCTGCTGGACCGGCTGCGCGACCTGCAGCCGAAGCTGAACGACTCGCTGCAGCAGATCGACCACCACCTGAAAGTGGCCTGAGGCTATCCCGCCGCGCCGAAGGCGGCGTCGAGGATGGCGACCGCCTTGTCGGCGTCCGCCTCGCGGGCGATGAGGGGGGGCGAGAGCCGGATCGTCGACGCGCCGCACGGCAGCGTCAGCAGCCCGCGCTCGAACGCCTTCTCGATCACGGCGTGGCGCTTCTGCGGCGCCGGCCGGCGGCTGGTCCGGTCGGCGACCACCTCGATGCCGACCATCAGCCCTAGACCGCGGACGTCGCCGATTGCGGCGTGCCGTCCCTGCAGGGCGCGCAGCCGGTCGATGAGATACGCCCCGACCTTGCCGGCGTTCTCGGTCAGGCCGCCCTTCAGGAGCCGCAGCGTCGCCAGGGCCGCGGCGCACGAGACCGGGTTGCCGCCGAAGGTCGAGCCGTGCCCGCCGTCGTTCCACCTCATGACGTCGTCCCGGGCGATGACGGCCGAGATCGGCATCCCGGACGCGATCCCCTTGGCCAGGATGATCATGTCCGGCTCGATGCCGTAGTGCTCGAGCGCGAACATCCTGCCGGTCCGCCCCATGCCGCACTGCACCTCGTCGGCGATCAGCAGGATGCCGTTCGCGTGGCAGAGATCCTGGAGTCTCGGCAGGAAGTCCTTGTGAGGCGGGATGAATCCTCCCTCGCCCTGCACCGGCTCGACGATGACCGCCGCGACTTCGGACGGGTCGACCGAATGGTGCAGGTACGACTCGGTCAGCAGATCGAGGCACTCCACGGCGCAGCTCTCCGGCTGGCGGTTGACCGGGCAGCGGTAGCAGTAGGCGTAGTGCGTGTGCAGGACCTCGGGGAGGAACGGGCCATACCCCTTGCGCTGCACCGGCTTGCTGGCGGTCAGCGTCATGGCGCCGTAGGTCCGGCCGTGGAACGCGCCGAAGAAGCCGACGATCTTCTGGCGCCCGGTGCGCAGGCGGGCCAGCTTCATGGCGGTCTCGACCGCCTCGGCGCCCGAGTTGGTCAGGAAGACCCGCTTGCCGCCGCGCATCGGCGCGATCGCGCTCAGCTCCTCGCACAGATCGACGTAGACCGGATAGAAGAAATCGGTGTAGCAGACGTGCATCAGGCGGCCCGCCTGCTCCTGCACCGCCTTGACGACCTCGGGATGGCAGTGGCCGGTGGAGACGGTCGAGATGCCGGCCGCGAAGTCGAGGAAGCGGTTGCCGTCGACGTCCTCGATGACCATCCCCTGGCCGCGCGCCACCACCAGCGGCACGTCCTTCGACAGATTCTGGGACACGGTCCGGGCGTCCCGGGCGATCAGCTCCTTGGCCTTCGGCCCGGGCAGGGGGGTGACGATCTTCGGATACTCTCCCGGGTAGTCGGGCGGAAACGGCGAGGAAGCCACGTTGTTTCTCCGCGAAACCGTCATTCTCGCGAAGCGCCGGGTGGGTGTCAAGGAGAGGCGGCGACGCCGCGGGCGCGCGCGTCGTCGCGCAGCGGCTTCAGGTCGTCGACCTCGCGCAGCCACTGGTCGACGGGGGCGTGCGCGCGCCGC
>CAYLND010000228.1:0-4970 GCA_964384905.1 uncultured Acidobacteriota bacterium | reverse complement strand
CCCTCCTTGTTCTGCCAGACGGCGTTCTTCGAGATCGGGAACAGGCAGCTCTCGGCGCCGCGCGTTTTGATGCAATGCTGCACTTCGCCGACGCGCATGTGGGCGATGCCGAGCCAGCGGCGGATGCTGTCGAGGCTCTTCGCCGGCATCCCTCGAGTCGTGCCGGTCACGAGAGCGTGCTGCAGGATCCGGATCGCCTCCTCGTTCCTGCCGTCGCGCAGCAGGAAGTCGGCCAGCATCACCTCGTCGTCCACCGTCTCGGGCGATTCCTTCGACGCCGCCTGATCCTTCTTCAGCTTCGCCGTCGCCCAATCGATCTTGGCGGTGCCCAGGAACGGATCGGTCCGTTTCGACCAGCAGTCGCAGATCTCGGGAAGCTGCAGGATGCGCGGCTGGACCCACTCGAGGTAGCGGGCCTCCGCCCAGCCGCCGAATCCGGCCACGCCGGCCAGCCCCACCAGAAGGGGGGCACCGATGAGCGGCGGCACGCTCACGCGCGGGGGGCGCAGCAGGAGCCAGAGCCCCGGGACGGCCAGCACGCACTCGGTCGCGAAGATCGCCAGAAGCGTCACGCGCCCCACGATCTCCTCGTCCTCGGCGAGAGCCGCGCCCAGGGCGCGATGGTTCAGGAGCAGGGCCGAGGCGACGAGCAGCAGCCCCGCCACACGCAACAGACGCGATCGTCCCGTCAATTGAGAGTCCCTCGCGGCACCGGCCGTCCGATCATGAGAGTCTGTCGAGAGAACGAGCACATCCGCTCGCGCAAAGCAAAACCCGCGCCATCCCGCCGCATCCCGTGCCAGACCCCCTCGCACTTTGACTGGCAACGAGTTGCCGTCGAGGGAAGACCGCCGATAGGAGCGGTGGCAACGGGTGCCGGCATAAGACCTATGACCCTGGATAACCGCGAGTCATAAAGACCACGCGGATTGCGAATTCGTACGCGCCCGACGCACCAGCCAACGGGCCGGAACGGGCGACTGGAGCCACAAAATCGATCGGTAATGAGAATTGCATCTTTCCTTTCCCATCGTACATTATCCGTTGCTGCAGGGGAATTTCACCCCTTCAAACAAGCGCTAAAGACCTCTTTCCGCCGCAGCGGGCGGAGTGGCGTTCTCGTATCCGAGGAGCGAGGCGATGGGTGAACTGTCGGGTCAGGAGTTCCGTCCTGAGGCGTCCACACTGCATGGGATCCTGCGTGAAGCGGCCGAGCGGTACCGCGATCGGACCGCCCTGATCCACGGCGATCTCCGCCTCACCTTCCGCGAGCTGCTCGAGATGACCGAGCGCTTTTCCTGCTTCCTGGTCGGTCTCGGCATCGAAAAGGGAGACAGCGTGGCGCTGTACCTGGCCAACTCGCCGCAGTTCGTCATCGCCCATTACGCACTGGCCTCCCTGGGCGCCATCGTCGTCCCGGTGAACGTCCATGTCGGCGGCTCGACGCTGCAATACATCCTTGACAAGTCCGACGCCGTCGCGGTGGTGACTTCTCCTTCGGCGGTGCCGCAGATCCAGGCCCTTGAGCGCATGCCCTCGCGCCTGCGCGCCATCCTCGTCGCCTCCGGCGGCGAGACGGGTCCGGCGTCCTGGCAGGTCGGTCTCGCGCCGCTGGCGGGCGGCATCGGCGAGCCGACCGGCCAGCCGCTCGCGAATTTCGCGCGCCCTCCGCAGACCTCGACCGTCGACCCGGACGACGACGCCATCATCTTCTTCACCTCCGGGACCACCGGACGTCCGAAGGGGATCCTGGTCACGCACCGCCAGGCGCTGATCGGGCTCGATTGCTGGGCCGACCGCTGGGGCTTCGGCCCCGAGACCATCAGTCTGATGGTGGCGCCGTTCTTTCACGTCGTCTACAACCCCCTGGTCCTGGGGGCGCATCGGCACGGCGGCTGCGCCGTGGTGCTCGACCGGCTGTCGGTGCGGGCCGCGTGCCGGGAAGTCGAGCGCTCGTCGGTGACCGCGATCATGGGCAACCCCTCTGTCTTCATCCAGCTCCTGAACGACCCGCGCAGCCTCGAGCACGATCTGGGCTCCCTGGACACGCTGATCTACGGGGCGGCCCCCACGCCCGTACCGGTCATCCGCAGCCTCAGGGAGAAATTCCCGCGGGCGAGGATGTACAACTGCTACGGCCTGTCCGAGACCTGCTCGGCGGTCAGCTGTCTCGGCCCGGAGGACACGGACACCCGGCCCGATTCGATCGGCCGGCCCCATCCGACCATGCAGGTGACGATCGTATCCGAGGACGGCGATCCCATCGCGGTCGGGAAGATCGGGGAGATCTGCTGTCGGGGCTCGAACGTCATGAAGGGGTACTACAAGGCGCCGGAGGAGACGCGGGCGCGCTACGTCCGCGGCTGGCTGAAGACCGGGGACCTCGGGTACCTGGACGACAGCGGCTACCTGTACATCCTCGACCGCGTCGACGATCTGATCATCATCTCGGGCGAGAAGATCTATCCGAGCGAGGTGGAGCGGGCCCTGGGCGAGCACCCGGCCGTGGCGGAAGCGGCCGTGGTCGGACACCGGCACCCGACGAAGGGGCACCTGGTCAAGGCGTACGTCGTCCCCAGGGCCGGGGCGGCCCTGACGGAAGGAGACCTCCGGAGGTTCTGCGCCGAGCGGATGTCCCCGGTCTGCGTCCCGAAGGTTCTCGAGATCGTCACGTCGCTCCCGCGCAATCCGAGCGGCAAGGTCCTGCGTTCGGCGCTCGTCTGATCGACGCGCGAACGCGCAGCATGTCTCGAACGGGCCTGCACAACCGTGCCGCCGAGTGAACCGCTGATCGCGCGCGCGCGCCGGATCGCGGGACGGGCCGCCCGGAGCGTCTACGAGCGGCTCGACCTGGTCTTCATCGACCTCGAGCTGGGCTCGTGGGCTCCCCGGCTCGCCGGGCGCTCTCGCGGCGCCCGGGTCGTGGAAGTCACCCGCGTCTCCCTGCACCGCTGGCTCCACCTTCTCGACGGCTCCGAAACGGAGTTATTCGATCGGGAGCTCGGACTGGGATCGCGTCTGTTCATCGCCGTCAAGGACGATCGCCTTGGCGGCGTCGTCGGGGTGAACCGGCGCCATCACGACCCCCGCTGGAACGTGACCTGCGAGGTCGGACCGGACGAGACGATCATCTTCCGCGTCATGGTCACCCCCGAGTTCCGCCGCGGAGCCACGGGCGGCGTGCTGGTGGAGACCGTCCTGCAGACGCTGAAGGACGAAGGGATCCGCAGGGTGGTCGGGGTCATCCATCACAAGAACCGCCAGTCGCTGATCCTGGCGGAGAACCTGGGCCTGCGGCAGTACCTCAAGCAGCGCATCCACCGCTTCTTCTCGAGGCTCCAGACGGCTCCCCGGATCATCGAGGGACGCAAGGAGAGCTTCAGCCAGCGCCAGCGCCGGCGCCTCCGCGGTCGCTGAGGTGGAAAGATCGCGATCGGCGTTGTAGCATCGTCGTGTCTCGGCAACTCAACGTCGATAGTGGATCACGAGGAGGGCCAGATGACTGTCAAGACGATCGCTGTTGCGCTGGGTCTCGTGGCCGTCTGTTGCCTGCCGGCGCAGGCCGGCAGTGTCGGGGTGTACGGCTCGCGCTGGGAATCGAACGACGCCGGTGACAGCTGGGCCGGCGGCGCGCGGGTCGGGTTCAATTTCGTCAGGATGCTCGAGTTCGACATCAACGGGACGCAGTACTCCGATTTCAGGACGGATCTCGCCGCGCCCGACACGAAGGTCAAGGCGCGGGCCCTCGACGGCGGCCTGCGGGTCAACTTCCTCCCGACGGCTCCCTTCAACCCTTACGTCGGCGCGGGTGTCAGCTACTACTGGCTCGACTCCAACCCGGGCGACATCAGCAACAAGTCCGGCATCTACGGAGTCGCCGGGCTGGATTTCGGAGGCAAGGCCACCCACTTCTTCGTCGAGGCGATGTGGCGCAAGCTCGACACGACGATCACCCTCAATTCCTTCAACACCGACGCGAAGTTCGACGGGGTGGCCGGCAACGCCGGGTTCGTCTGGCGCTGGGGCACCTAGCGCCGTCCGACGCGGCCTCGGTCGCTGGGGCCGATCGAGTCCGCCATCTCCCCCTGATCGACGCAGGCGTGGCCCGCGCGCACGAGCTCCGCACCACCATGGTTAGAATGGTGGGGTGAGGACCGTTTCCCGCCGCGCGCGCCACGCCCTCGGTCTTCTCGTCCTCGTCGTCGCGGTCGCGCTGACCGCGACGATCCGCATCGAGAGGACGCTGCACGACCCGAATTTCGATCGCAGCTCGGCCGACGGCCTGTTGCGCAGCGACCCGGCCCTTCTCTTCTACATCACGGAGCGCATCGTCGAGTCGGGCGGGAGACCGCCCGACGATTTCAGGGCCGATCGTCGCATCCAGCATCCCGACGCGATCGACGTGCCGAAGATGTTCACGGTGGGTCAGGAGTTCCTGGTCGCCTGGTCCTACCTGACGTTCGGGCGCGGGATGCCGCTGCACGTCTTCTGCGTCTTCATCATGAGCGTCGTCGCGAGCCTGACGCTGGTCGGCGCGTACGGTCTGGCGTGGGAATTGACCGAGAAGGTGCGCTGGGCGGCGCTGGCGGCGCCGGTCTATCTGTTCCTGCCGGCGAACTACCGGACGCTCGGTCTCATCCTCATGCGCGAGGACGTGTCATTCCCGTGCTTCGCCCTCCACCTCTGGCTTCTGGCGCGCGCGGCGCGTCTGCGGACGGCATGGTCGTTCGCGTGGGCCGCGCTCGCCGCCGTCCTCGCGGTCGCCACCTGGCACGCCATGAGCTTCGTGCTCGCCCTGGAGATGCTGGCGCTTCTTCTGTGGTTCCTGCGGACCGGCCGTAATCTCTTCGCGATCCCTCGATCGTGGATCGTGCCCGCGGCTCTGGCGGTGGCGGGAGCGGCGATCCCCGTCCTGCGCGGCAAGGTGTTCCCCCTTTCCCCGGCGATGCTGATGGCGCTGGCGCTCCTGG
>CAYLND010000227.1:0-5060 GCA_964384905.1 uncultured Acidobacteriota bacterium | reverse complement strand
GGGCCGGCTCGGTCATCCACGCCATGTCCGGGGAGCAGGACATCCGCAAGATGGGCGGCCTGCGACGCCATCTCCCCCTGACCCACGCGACTTTCCTGATCGCGACCCTGGCGATCGCGGGCATCCCGCCGTTCGCCGGCTTCTTCAGCAAGGACGCGATCCTGGCCGGCGTCCTGGGGTCGGCGGGCGCCGCCGGCTCGTCTCTGCTCCTGGTCCTCTGGGCGATCGGCGTCGTGACCGCGGGTCTCACGGCGCTGTACATGACCCGCCTCTACCTTCTGGTCTTCGGCGGCACGCCGCGCATGCCGGAGGAGACGCGCCACCACCTGCACGAGTCGCCGCCGGCGATGACGCGTCCGCTCGTCGTCCTCGCCGTGGGGGCGGCGCTCGCCGGCTTCGTCGGGGTGCCCGAGTTCATCGGCGGGCGCGTCCTTCCGGGTTACTTCCAGGACTATCTGGCGGCGGTGCTGCCGCCACCGCACTCCGGATCGGCCGCCATCGCGATCCCTTCCGAGTGGGCGGCGCTCGCGATCGCCCTGGCGGCGTCCCTGGCGGGGATCGCCGCGGCCTGGGCCACCTTCGGCCGCAGGCCGGTTTCGGCCGAGGCCCTGGCCCGCGAGCCGCGCGGCCTCCTGCGCGTCCTGCGGGACAAGCTCTACGTCGACGAGGCGATCGACGCGCTCGTCCTCGCCCCCTATCGATGGCTCTGCAGGAAGGCGGCCGCCTTCGACACCAAGGTGGTGGACGGTCTGGTGAACGCGGCCGCGGCGGCGACCGAGCTGGCGAGCCAGCTGCTGCGCCTCGCGCACACCGGTTACGTGGCCGGCTACGCCTTCACGTTCTTCCTCGGGACGGTCGTCGTCCTGTTCTTCGTGCTGCGATGATCGGCATCGAAGAGCTCGCGGCCCTCCTGCCGATGCTCCTGCCGGCCGTGGGCGGCGTGCTGATCCTGATCCTGGTGAGTCTCCTGCCGCAGGACGGCTCGGTCCGCGGGCCGGCGCTCCACGCCGTCCTGTTCCTGCTCCTGTCGGCCGTCTCGGCGGTCTGGGTCCTGACGCACGGCCGTCCCGGCGAGATTCTCGACGGGGCGGTCCTGATCGACGCGCCGGCGCTGGCGTTCCACCTGATCTTCGTGCTGGTCGGTCTCCTGACCGTCCTGATGTCGGCCAATCATCTGAGGACGGAGGGGTACGCGTTCGGCGAGTTCTATTCCCTCATCCTGTTCGCGGTCTCGGGGATGTCGATGATGGCGTCGAGCGCCAACCTGCTGACCATCTTCCTGGGGCTGGAGATCCTGTCGATCTCGCTGTACGTTCTCGCGGGGTTCACGCGCGACCGGGTGAACGCCATCGAAGGGGCGCTCAAGTATTTCCTGCTCGGGGCGTTCTCGACCGGCTTCCTGCTGTACGGCATCGCCTTGTTCTACGGCGCGAGCGGGCGTCTCGACCTGCGCGGCATCGCCTCGCATCTCGCCGCCGAGCGCGGCGGTCCGGTCCATCCGATGATCCTGGCCGCCACCGGCCTCGTCCTCATCGGGTTCGCCTTCAAGATCGCGGCGGTGCCGTTCCACTTCTGGGCGCCCGACGTCTACCAGGGCTCGATGGGTCCGGTGGCCGGGTTCATGGCCGCCGGCACCAAGGCCGCGGCGTTCGCCGCCCTTCTCCGGGTGCTGGACGTCGCGCTGGGCGGCGACCCGATGCAGGCGCGCTGGAGCGCGGTCCTGCACGCGCTCGCCATCCTGACCATGATCGTCGGCAACGTGGTGGCGCTGGCGCAGCAGAACGTCAAGCGGATGCTCGCCTATTCCAGCATCGCCAACGCCGGCTATCTGCTGGTCGCCGTGGTCTCCGGAGGGGCGGGCCCCCAGGGCCGCTCGATCGTCCTGTTCTACCTCGCGGTGTACGCGTTCATGACCATCGGCGCCTTCTCGGTCGCGGCGCTCCTGGGGCGCGCCGGCGAGGGCGACCAGGGATACGCCATCGGGGCGTACGCCGGTCTGTCCCGTCGCCGTCCGTATCTCGCCGCCGCCATGGCGATCTTCATGCTGTCCCTGACCGGCATCCCGCCCACCGGCGGCTTCATCGGGAAGTTCTACATCTTCAAGGCGGCGGTCGACGCCGGCCGGTACGACCTGGCGATCATCGGGCTCCTGGCCTCGGTCGTCAGCGCCTGCTACTACCTGCGTATCGTCGTGCAGATGTACGTCCGCGACCCGGGACTCGACACCGGCCCCGCGCCGCTGCGCCCGTCCGAGGCGCTCGCCATCTTCGCGGCCGCCGCCGCGACGCTCTGGATCGGGGTCTTCCCATCCGCGCTCCTGGCGATTACCCGCAGCCTGGCCTGAGGCGGGACGCGCCACGCCACGGCCCTACGGGCAGTGCGGGATGCGGTAGCCGAAGTACACGGCCAGCAGGCTGAGATCGTAGCCGTCGACGATCCCGTCCCCGTTGAGGTCGGCCGCGGGATTGAACCCCGCGTCCGTCGAGGTCGTGCCCCAGGCGCGCGCCACCGTATTCAGGTCGTGGCCGTTCACCTTGCAGTCCGCGGTGACGTCGGGCGTGCGGATCACCGTGAACGCGCCGGTCAGGGTGGTGGACAGGGGGCCCGGGTCCGTGACCGTGAGAGCGATCGGCCCGAGCGCCGCAGTCGACGGGATGGTCAGCGTCGCCTTCAGGTGCGCCGGGTCGACGACCGTCGTCGGGCTCGAGGTGATCCCGGAGCCGAGGCTGAGGGTCGCCCCCGTCTGGAAGTTCGCGCCGCTCACCTGGACGTCCTCGACGCCCGGTCTCCAGATGTATTTCGTCTTGAAGGCCGTCTCCATGGCCGACGACACGCTCGGGCCCGAGCCCACGGTCGTGCTCACGGAGGCGCCACCGACCGGGGCCGTCTCGGCCGAGTCGATGCCGTAGGCGGCGTTGCTGATCACCGTCCCGCCGGCCAGCGGGCTGGCGACGGCGACGACGAGCTGGACCGATCCCGAGGCGCCGGCGGCGAGGCTGCCCATCGACCAGGTGACGACGGAGCCGGAGAGCGTCCCGCTGCCGGTCGCCGACACGAACGTCGTGCTGGCCGGCACCGTGTCGGTGATCACGACGGCCGTCGCGCCGGCGTTGCCGGTGTTCGCGTACGACAGCGTGTAGGTCAGGTTCGCGCCCGCCAGGACTGGATCGGGCGCATCGGTCGCGGAGATGCCAAGGACAGGAGCCGAGGTCACCGTGGTCGTGATCGCGGCACCGTTCACCGGCGTTGTCTGGGCCGAGTCGATGTTGTACGCGCCGTTCGTGATCACCGTGCCGTTGGGGAGCGGGCTGGCGACGCGGACGACCATCTGCACCGACCCCGAGGCGCCGGCGGCGAGCGATCCGATCGACCAGGTGACGACGCCGGCCGAGAGCGTGCCGCCGCCGGTGGCCGACACGAAGGTCGTGTTCGCGGGCACCGTGTCGCCGATCACCACGCCGGTCGCGCCGGCATTCCCCGTGTTGGAGTACGACAGGGTGAAGGTCAGGTTGGCCCCCGCAACGACCGGGTCGGGCGCGTCGACTGCCGAGACGGCCAGGACCGGGGACGAGGTCACGGTGGTGGTGTCGTCCGGGCCGCCGACGGCCGAGGTCTGCGCGCTGGAGATGCTGTAGGTCTGGTTGTGGATCACGGTGCCGTTGGCGAGCGGCGAGCCGACCTTCACGGTCATCGTCACGGTTCCTGAGGCGCCCGAGGCGAGGGCGCCGATCGACCAGGTGACGACGCCGGGCGAGAGCGTTCCGCCGCCGGTGGCCGACACGAACGTCGTGCTGACGGGCACGGTGTCGCTGATGACCACGCCGGTGGCATCGGCGCTGCCGGTGTTCGAGTACGACAGCGTGTAGGTCAGGTTGGCCCCCGCAACGACCGGGTCGGGCGCGTCGACGGCCGAGACCGCCAAGGCCGGGGACGAGGTCACGGTGGTGGTGTCGTCCGGGCCGCTGACGGCCGAGGTCTGCGCGCTGGAGATGCTGTAGGTCTGGTTGTGGATCACGGTGCCGTTGGCGAGCGGCGAGCCGACCTTCACGGTCATCGTCACGGTTCCTGAGGCGCCCGAGGCGAGGGCGCCGATCGACCAGGTGACGACGCCGGGCGAGAGCGTTCCGCCGCCGGTGGCCGACACGAACGTCGTGCTGACGGGCACGGTGTCGCTGATGACCACGCCGGTGGCATCGGCGCTGCCCGTGTTCGAATACGACAGTGTGTAGGTCAGATTGCCGCCCGCGGCGACCGGGTCGGGGGCGTCTGTCGATACGACGCTCATGCCCGGAGCCGACGTGACCGTCGTCGTGACGGCCGCTCCGGCGAGCGGAGTCGTCTCGTTGCTGGCAATGGCATACGAGGCATTCGTGATCACGGTGCCGTTAGGAAGCGGGCTGGCGACGCGAACCACGAGCTGGACGGACCCGGAAGCGCCGGCGGCCAGCGCGCCGATCGACCAGTTGACCACGCCCGCCGAGAGCGTGCCGCCGCCTGTGGCCGACACGAACGTGGTGTTGGCCGGCAGGGTGTCCGTGATCACCACGCCCGTTGCTCCGGCGCTCCCGTTGTTCGAGTACGACAGCGTGTAGGTCAGGTTCCCGCCCGCGGCGATCGGGTCGGGGGCGTCGACGGCCGACACGGCGAGGACAGGAGCCGAGGTCACGCTGGTCGTGATGGAAGCTCCGCTGGCCGGCGACGTCTCCGTCGAGTCGATGCTGTAGGTGCCGTTCGTGATCACGGTGCCGTTGGGAAGCGGGCTGGCGACGCGGACGACCATTTGCACGGAGCCCGTGCCACTGGCGGCCAGCGCGCCGATCGACCAGTTGACCACGCCCGCCGTGAGCGTCCCGCCGCCCGTGGCCGACACGAACGTGGTGTTGGCCGGCAAGGTGTCGCTGATCACAACGGCGGTGGCGTTGGCGTTGCCGGTATTCGAGTACGACAGCGTGTAGGTCAGGTTGCCGCCCGCGGCGACCGGGTCGGGCGCGTCGACGGCCGACAGGGCGAGGACAGGAGCCGAGGTCACGGTGGTCGTGATGGAGCCGCCGCTGACCGGC
>CAYLND010000226.1:0-5092 GCA_964384905.1 uncultured Acidobacteriota bacterium | reverse complement strand
CCGGGGGGCGCCAGAGCCTCCTCGGCGCGGCGAAGGCGAAGCCTGCGGTCGGCGCCAAGCCTGCGGCGGCCGAGAGCGCCGCTCCCGCGGCCGAGACTGAAGGCGGCGACGTGCTCTCGTGGATGGACTCGGCCGAGAGCTCGAGCGCCGTCGCGGCGCCCGAGAAGCGCAAGGCCTCGCTCGTCATCCCGAAGGCGATCCTCACGCGCGTGAAGGAGGTCGCCCGCGACTGGTACCGGCGGCCGGACCGCGACAGCCTGAGCGGCGAGGTGAAGAAGGGGACCGAGGCGCTCTTCGTCTCGACGGGCGAGCTCCCGGGCGAGGGCTCGTGGCGGTTCAAGCGGCCCGTGCTGCGGATCTCGCGGCCGCCGTTCGAGGTGGGCTCGTACATCTACACGCCCGAGCCGCAGGAGCTCACGTACGAGGAGGTCGAGGCCTGGCTCCTCTCCGAGGGGATCCTCGAGGAGGACGAGGTCAAGGCGACCCACCGCGTCCAGGGGCTCCTCCAGGAGTCCTTCACCTTCCGCGCCGAGGGCAAGCTCGACGAGGCGCAGGGCCGGCTCCACGCGGTCCTCGAGATCATCAAGGAGGACGTGCGGGCCCTCACGGCGCTAGGCCACCTCCACCGCGAGGAGCTGAACCAGGCCGACGAGGCGACCGCGTTCTACGATCCGCGCACGCGCTCGGGGATCGCCGCCTATCGCGCGCCGGGACTCGCCGCCGAAGCGGGGGCGCGCGTGCACTTCCCCCTGCGCGCCCCGGTCGAGTCGGTCGAGCTGTTCGACCCCGAGACGCTCGCGACCACGCCGCTCGCCGGCGCCGTCCGATCCGGCCAGGTCCTGTTCGCTCCGATCCGCGCGACCGACCTGCTGCTGCGCTACCGCCTGGCGGTCGAGGCGCTGCCGCTGCAGGAGGCGCAGGTCGGGGCGGTCGGCGAGCTGAGCGCGGAGGAGATCATCGCCCTCGAGCGCCAGAGCCGCGCGGCGCAGGAGATGCGCTTGAAGCACTACGAGGCGCGCGCCTCGGTCGCGATCCACTACACCATCGCCGCGGTGGCGCAGTCGGTCGACGTGCTCAGCGAGAACCAGCTGTACGTGCACGACGAGAAGCAGGACTACGAGCAGACCGATCTGTTCGTCGACGGGGCCCGCTGGCGCGGCAAGAAGCCGCCTTACCTGCCGTTCATCCAGCCCGACAAGGTGAAGGAGGTGCCGCTCACCATCGCCCTCGACGAGGGGTACCGCTACACCCTGGTCAAGCGCGATCGCGTCGACGGCCGCGACTGCTACGTGCTGGCGTTCGAGCCGAAGGTCCTGGACCGCAGCCTGTACGAGGGACGGATTTCCGTCGACGCCGCCCTGTTCACCCGCGTGCGCATGGACGCGGTGCAGAGCGGCCTGAAGGAGCCGCTGCGCGCCAACCAGGTGACCTATCACTACGGCCCCGTGCCGGGCCCCGACGGCGATTACTGGCTGCCGCTCGAGGTCGACGGCCAGATGGTGTTCGAGGTCCTGGGCCAGAACCTGGTGGTGGAGCGGCAGGCGCGCTACAGCGGCTTCGCGATCAACCAGGACGCCTTCCACGAGCGCCTGACCGACGCGTACCAGTCCGGCCGCCCGCTGTTCCGCGAGACCGACGAGGGGTACTACAAGCTCGACGCCAGCGGCCGGGAGGAGCTGCTGAAGAGCGCCAGCACGCCGCGCAACACCTTCCTGGTGATGGGGCTGAGCATCAACGAGAGCGGTCGCCCGAGCCTGCCGTTCGCCGGCGTCAACTTCTTCGACTTCAACTACAAGGACACCGGCACGCAGCTCAACATCGCATGGGCCGGGCCGTTCCTCGATCTGTCCTGGACCGATCCGCACGTCACGCAGCCTGGCCCCGACCGGACGCCGGTGGCGTTCACCGCCCAGGGGACGTTCCTCGGCATCCCGATGCGCGACAAGAACGCGCGCGAGGACGTGTCGACGACCGGCGAGAACCTCGACGTCTACCGCGAGCAGGTGCAGGCGTCGGTCGCCATCCCGAGCGGACATTTCGTGAAGTGGACCCTGCAGGGCCGGACGACCTACATGGACTTCGCGCGGCGCTCCGAGACCGACGACGCCTTCGTCATTCCGGCCACCACGTTCGACAGCGGGCTTCTGTTGCGGCTGGAGTTCAACCGCAGCGGGTATATCCTCGCCGCCTGGGGCGAGTCGGGGCGGCGCAGCGTCTGGAGGCCGTGGGGCCTGCCCGGCAACCCGTTCCGGCCCAGCGACAAGGACTACACCCGACTCGGCGCCGAGCTGCGCAAGGCCATCTACCTCGGCGAGTTCCGGAGGGTGAATATCGGGCTGTCGGGGTTCGACGGGCGCAGCCTCGACCGCTTCTCGCGCTTCGAGCTGGGCGACTTCCGGAGCGCCCGCGTGCGCGGCTTCAACGGCTCCGGCTTCCACTTCGACCGCGGCCTGGTCGCCGACACCTCGTACGCCTTCACCATCCGCCAGACCCTGCGCATCGACACCGGCGTGCAGGCCGGCTGGATCCAGAGCGTGGACGACTTCGGCCCCGGCTACGTGCGCGTGGTCGGCGCCGGCCTGGCGCTCGAGTTCTCCGGCCCCTGGAGCACCCTGATGAACGTGCGCTTCGGCCACGCGCTCGAGTCGTCCCTCTCCGGCCGCTCCGGTGGCAGCACCGACGTCCGGTTCGTGATGTTCAAGACGTTCGACAAGTGGAGCCGCCGGCCGAAGCCGTGAGCCGCCGCTCCCGCTGTCCCCGGCTCAGGGGCGGAACCGGAGCCGGGGTGTCTGCATCTTATCTGGCAGCGCCGATCCGCCCATGGATGGTTCGGCGCCGGACGAAAGGAAACCCCCGATGCATCGTGCATTCTCCTGGATCTCCGATAGAGCGACCGACCACGCCCCCGCAGGACCGGCCTCCGTCGAGGCGCGGCCGTCCGTGTCGTCGGACGCCGAGGCCGCCGTTCCCGACGACGTGGCGCTTCTCGACGCCTACTCGAAAGCAGTGATCCACGCCGTCGAGAAGGTCAGCCCGGCGGTCGTGAACATCGACGTGTTCAAGAGGCTGGAGAGGCGCCGGCCGGCGAGCGCGACGCCCGCGGAGGGTGAGGACGATTCGGGCCGGGAGATCCGGGCCGGGAGCGGCTCCGGCTTCCTCTTCACCCCGGACGGCTTCATCCTGACCAACAGCCACGTGGTGGGCGGCGCGGCCCGGGTGCAGGTCACCCTGTCCGACTCCCGCCGCCTCGATGCCCAGGTCGTGGGCGACGACCCGGGCACCGACCTCGCCGTCATTCGCATCCAGGCACCCGGTCTCTCGGCGGTCGCTCTGGGCGAGGCGCGCGCCATCCGTCCGGGGCAGCTGGTGATCGCGATCGGCAACCCGTACGGCTTCCAGTGCACCGTCACGACCGGCGTGGTCAGCGCGCTCGGCCGGTCGCTGCGCTCGTCGTCCGGGCGCCTCATCGACAACATCATCCAGACCGACGCCGCGCTCAATCCGGGGAACTCGGGCGGGCCGCTGGTCAACTCCGCAGGGCAGGTCATCGGCGTGAACACCGCGGTCATCCTGCCGGCGCAGGGGATCTGCTTCGCGATCGCCATCGACACCGTGAAGTTCGTGGCCGGCCGCCTGATCAAGGACGGGACGATCCGGCGCGCCTACATCGGCGTGGCCGGACAGGACGTTCCGCTGCACCGCCGCCTGGTGCGCCACCACGGCCTGTCGCGCGACAGCGGCATCCTGGTCGTCGGGGTCGAGAAGGAGAGTCCCGCGCAACGCGCCGGACTCGAGGAAGGGGATCTGCTGGTCGCGCTGGACGGTCAGACGGTCGCCGGCGTGGACGAGCTGCACCGCCTGCTGACCGACGCGCGCGTCGGCTCCATGTCGACGCTGACCGTCCTGCGCCGCGGCGCCAAGCTCGACCTCGCGATCGTCCCCGAGGAAGCTCCCACCCACCGAAACGGCGGTTGACGCGAGGTCTTCTCGCCACACGCATGAGTGCGGCCTTCAACATGGAGCGGGGTCTCACGCACCAACCGGAGTTTCCCACGGCTTCCCGCACGCTTCGCAGGAGAGCGCGTAGGCCTTGTTCGTGTAGCTGCAATTCCTGCACAGCCAGATCCCCGTCGGCTGGGGCCGCGATCGTCCTACCATAAAGCGGTAGTAAGCGGCGACAGCGGCAAGCCAGGCATAACTGGCGACCAGGGCGACGATCAGCGCATCAGTTGACCTACCGACATAGCCAATCGCAATACGAATCAGAACATGTCCTCCAAGAGCGACCGTCCCTGCGATCCACGGCGAAGCGCCACGCCCTCGCGCATAAGCGGCGATGCCAGGGATTACAACTATCAGAATCAGAATCTCCATCATTGACAGCCCCCGGGGTTGTTCCTTTGGCCTTTCACCATCGAATCTTCATGGGATTGCCGCGAATTGCTGGACAAAAAGAAAGGCGGGGCCGCGTGCCCCGCCCTCCTGTCCGTTGGTGCGGAATACTGGTTGGCGCGCGCGCCCGGCTATTACCCGCCCGTGCTCTCCAGGAAGGCGCGCAGGCGCTGGCTGCGCGAGGGGTGGCGCAGCTTGCGCAGCGCCTTGCTCTCGATCTGGCGGATGCGCTCGCGGGTGACCGCGAACGACTGGCCCACCTCTTCCAGCGTGTGCTCGCTACCGTCGCCGACCCCGAAGCGCATTTTGAGGACCATCTCTTCGCGAGGCGAGAGGGTCTTCAGGACTTTCTGCGTCTGCTCCTTCAGGTTGAGCTGGATGACCGCGTCGACCGGCGACGTCACCGCGCGGTCCTCGATGAAATCCCCGAGATGGGAATCTTCTTCCTCGCCGATCGGGGTCTCGAGGGAAATGGGCTCCTGGGCGATCTTGAGGACCTTGCGGACCTTCGCCACGGGGATGCCCATCTTCTTGGCGATCTCCTCGGGCGTCGGCTCGCGGCCGATCTCCTGCACCAGGGCGCGCGAGGTGCGCACCAGCTTGTTGATCGTCTCGATCATGTGCACCGGGATGCGGATGGTGCGCGCCTGGTCGGCGATGGCGCGGGTGATCGCCTGGCGGATCCACCAGGTGGCGTAGG
>CAYLND010000225.1:0-5194 GCA_964384905.1 uncultured Acidobacteriota bacterium | reverse complement strand
GCCGGCGAACGGAACGCGCTGGAACGGGTCCGGCGCGAGCTCCGGGAGGAGCGCTGATGCTGCCGCTCGCCGGGATCCTGATCGGCCTGGCCGTGGTGGCGTACGTCCTGTCGCCGCTGGCGCGTCACGTCGCGGCGCCCCTGTCGGACGGACCGGATGCGATCGCCGAGCTGCGCGAGCTGCACGCGCTGAAGGCGGTCGCCTACGAGACCATCCAGGACGTCGAGTACGACTACCATGCCGGCAAGATCAGCGAACGCGACTACCGGGAGATGACCGACCGGTACACGCAGGAGGCGGTGCGCCTCGTGCAGAGGATCGAGGCGCTCGAGGCCGGGGTGTCCGCCCTTCCCGACCCGCGACCGGGACGCGGGTGATCGGGACGGCAGCCCCGGCGATCGAGGCCACGCGGCTCGCGAAGAGCTACGGGCCGGCGCGCGCCGTCGGACCGCTCGATCTCGCGGTGCGGGCCGGCGAGACGGTCGCGCTGCTCGGCCCGAACGGCGCCGGGAAATCGACGCTCCTGCGTCTGTTCGCCACCCTCCAGAGCCCCACCTCCGGCAGGCTCCGTCTGTTCGGATCCGGCGCCTCGTCCTTCGAAGGGGTCGCGTCGGTGCGTCGGCGGATCGGCTACCTGTCCCATCAGACGTTCCTGTACGACCACCTGACCGGCCTCGAGAATCTTCTGTTCTACGCCCGTCTGTACGGTCTGCCCGACCCGGCGCGCGCGGCGCTCGAGGCGATCCACGGCGCCCGGCTCGACCACCGCCGCGACGACCGGGTGGGCGGCTACTCGCGCGGCATGCAGCAGCGGCTGGCGATCGCCCGGGCCCTCCTGCACCGGCCCGACCTGCTCCTCCTGGACGAGCCGTTCACCGGGCTGGACCACGCAGCGTCCTCGAGCCTCGAGGCCACCCTGGCCGAGGCGCGCGAGGCGGGACGGACCTGCGTCCTGGCGACCCACGACCTCGATCTCGGCCTGCGGGCCGCCGGGCGGGCCCTCGTCCTCGCGGACGGACGGCTGGTCCTGGATCGCCCCACGGGCGCGCTCGAGGCATCCTCCCTGCAGGCGCTCTTGACCGCGGCCCCGGATCCCGCGCGGGCCACGTCATGACGTACTGGAGGGCGGTCCTGCTGGTCGCGGCCCGGGACCTCAAGGTCGAGCTGCGCAGCCGCGAGCAGGCGGTCACCCTCCTGTTCTTCGCGCTCCTGGTGCTGGTGGTCTTCAACTTCGCGTTCGACTTCACCGTGATCGATTTCGTGACGCTCGGCTCGGGCGTCCTGTGGGTGGCCTTCATCTTCTCGGGGGTCCTGGCGATCAGCCGTTCGTTCCAGCTGGAGCGCGAGCAGGATCGCATCCAGGGGATCCTCCTGGCGCCGATCGATCGCAGCGCCTTCTATCTCGGCAAGGTGGCGGCCACCGTGCTTTTCATGGGGGTGGTGGAGGCGATCGTGGTGCCGGTCTCCGTGGTGATGTTCAACTTCCGGTTCAGCGGCCGGATCGCCCTGGTGGTCGCGGCGCTGATCCTGAACACCGTGGGGTTCGCAGCCGTCGGCACCCTGTTCGCCGCCATGACCACGCGGACCCGGCGGGGCGAGCTGCTCCTGCCGCTCCTCCTGTTCCCGGCGGCGGTGCCGGTCGCCCTGGCGGCGGTGAAGACGACGACCCACCTCGTCGCCGGTCGCCCGTTCGAGAGGTACGCGCCCTGGGTGGCGCTGTCCGCCGGCTACGATCTCGTCTTCCTCGCCGCCTCGGTCCTGCTGTTCGACTACGTTCTCGAGGAGTAGGGGCCGGCGCGCGCCGCCCGGTCGCGGCGCGCCGGGGTGATATCATCGGCGGCGACCCGCGCGGGGGCGCGGGTCCCGGGGTGGTGATGACCGAACGACGGAACGCCGCGGCGTGGATCGACGGTCTCGAGCCGCCGCTCGACGCTCTGGTGGCTGTGCTCGTGCCGGCGTGCCTTTACGCCATCTTCCGGCTCGTGCCGACCGAGGAGAGGATGGGGGTCGTGCAGCGCATCTTCTATTTCCATGTCCCCTCGGCGCTGGCCGGGTTTCTCGGCGTGGCGCTGTGCGCCGCGTGCAGCGCGCTGTACCTCTGGACCCGTGACCGGCGCTTCGACCGCGTGGCGCACGCTGCCGCCGAGCTGGGGGTGCTGTTCTTCACCATCGTCCTTCTGACCGGGCCGATCTGGGCCCGTCCGGTCTGGGGCGTGTACTGGACGGGGGAGGTGCGGCTGACGTCCACGCTGGTGCTGTGGCTCATGTACTCCGGCTACCTTCTTCTCCGCAAAAGCGCCGAGAATCCCGAGCAGGCGGCCCGCTGGGCCGCGGTGCTGGGAATCGTCGGCGCCCTCGACCTGCCGATCATCTACAAGTCGGTGGAATGGTGGCGCGGGCTGCATCCCAAGGTCCTGAAGATGTCGGGCGGGCAGGGGCTCGATCCCGCGATGGGGAAGGCCTTCGGTCTCTGTCTGTTCACCTTCCTGCTCCTGTTCCTGGCGCTCCTTCTGAAGCGTTGTCGCCTGGGGCTTCTCGAGGAGGAAGTGGCTTCACTGACGCAGCCGTCCTCGGCCGAGCGGGAGCCGGCATGAGCCTCCCGCCCCTCGCCTCCCTCCTGTCGGCTCTGGCGCTGGCGGTGCAGGAGCCGATCAGCGGCTTCACCGCCGAGACCGTCGCCACGCGTCCCGAGATTGTCGAGCGCGGCCTGCGCTTCCTCAACTACGCCTACACCGCCGTCTGGATCGTCCTGGCGGTCTACCTCGTCAGCCTCTCGGTCCGCCTGCGCCGTCTGTCCGATCAGGTGCGCCGCCTGAAACAGCGCCCCTGACGGGAACCTTTCGCGGACTCGCCCGTTCGATCCCGATCAGCCGGAGGACCGGCACGTTCCGGCGCCCAGGAGGATCGTCGATGACACATCGTCTCAGGAGTCTGGCCGTGACCGGTCTGGTCGCCATGCTGGTGGCGTGCGTCGCCATCCCCCAGGCGACCGCCCGGGACGCGGCGAAGGCGCGCTGGCTGAAAATCCGGGTCTACCAGAATGGGTCCGAGACCCCGTCGGTCCTGGTCAATCTGCCGATGGGCGTGGTGTCGGCGTTCCTGCGCGTCGCCGGCAAGAGCGAGCTCCGCGTCCATTGCGATCGGGCGGCGGGCGAGGATCGACCCGGCGGGCGCTCGTGCGACGTCGATCTCGAGGCCCTCGCCGCGGCGATCGAGACCCTGGAGCCGGGTCAGCTCGTGGAGGTGCAGGAGGACGACAAGCGGGTCTCGATCGGGGTCGAATGAGGCGGGCGGCGCGCGCGGCGCCGCGGTTGATTGACCCCTGCTCCCCCTCTATAATCCCTGCGAGCCGGGAAAGGAGGGGGGATGCTTCCGGACGACGCGCCCAAAGGAATTGTCCGCGACTATTTCGAGACGATCGTGACGTGCGTCATCTTCGTGATGTTCGCGCGCACGTTCGTCTTCCAGCAGTCCAAGATCCCCACCGGCTCGATGATCCCCACGCTCCTGGTCGGCGACTACATCATGGTGAACAAATTCGCCTTCTCGCCGATGTCGTCCTTCGCGCCCCTGGCGGCCGTCGAGAGGACCCTGCTGCCGGTGCGCACCCTCCGGCGCGGCGACATCGTCGTGTTCAAGTACCCCGAGGAGCCCGAGAAGGATTACATCAAGCGGGTCATCGGATTGCCGGGCGAGGTCCTCGAGATCCGCGACCGGCAGGTGTACATCGACGGCAAGCCGATCGAGGAGAAGTACAAGATTCACCGCAACCCCAAGGGACTCAACTTCGACCAGGACGATTACCCGCCGACGCGCATCCCCGACAGCTCCCTGTTCTGCATGGGGGACAATCGCGACAACAGCAAGGACAGCCGGTCGTGGGGCTTCGTGCCGCGCGACTACGTCAAGGGGCGCGCCTTCATGATCTGGTGGTCGTACGACGAAGATCGGGACGCCTGGACCAAGACCGCCATGGCCGACAAGGTCAGCGGCATCTGGGACAAGATCACTCACCTGTTCACCAAGTCCCGCTGGGAGCGCAGCTTCCAGATCATCAGGTAGGCACGGACGCCGCCGCCCGCGGCTGATCCCCGGCGGGCAGATCGACCGTCACGGGCGTTCGTCGGCCTGCGCTCCAGGCGCGATAGCTCGACCAGCGCCAGTCCCCGGCATGACGCGCCAGACCGGCCAGGACCGGGTTGTGGTGCAGGTAATCGGCCTTGCGGCGGACGTCCTCGGCGTCGCGCAGCGGCAAGGTCTGATCGCCGTCCTGCCAGACCAGACCGCGACGCCCCGAACGCGCGTTGGCCTCCCGGGCGTAGCGCGATTTCAGGCGGTGCGCCGTCAGGCGCGCCCAGCGCAGGTCGCCACCCCGCGTCGCCAGGATCAGCCGGGCGCGATCGGGGAGAACCACGTAGGCGTGGATGAGAAAACCGAGACGATGGCGCAGCGTGGCGAGATTGTGGCAGAACAGCGCCGCGCGCGCGGGCTCGGCGAATACCGGCTCGAGACCGTACGTCCACAGGGTGATGAGGAACGCCTGCGGCTTGTGCACGGATGTCTCCTCCCAGTCGGGGCTCTCCGAAGGGTGGTCTTAGCAATCCCGATGCTGGGTGACGAACGAGGGGGCGTCGGCCGCCGGCCGCCCGGCGGCGTACGGGCACGGACGGCGGGCGCCGGGTGGCGTTCCCGCGCGGACGGATCTCCGACGCAGGGATCCGTTCAGTCGGCCTCGCGGATCAGGACGGCCGGCAGGTCGGGGGCCGGAGCGCCGGGCGCGATGATCGAATGGCGGCCGCGCCCCGGCTCCCTGGCCGGGGTCTCTGTTGGTGGCGCCGGGGGGCCGGGAGGGGGCGCAGGGCGGGGGCCGGAGGGGCCGGGGGGGTGGATCGAATGGGGGCCGGCCCCCGGCCCCCTGGCCGGGAAATCCTCGCGGAAATGCGCCCCGCGGCTCTCCCGCCGCCGCAGAGCCGATTCCGCGATCAGGCGCCCGACGAACAGCAGATTGCGCGCCTCCACGCCGCTCCGGCTCACGGGACGCAGGGCGAGCCGCCGCTCCAGATCGAGCGTGGCCGCGAGGGCGCGCTCCAGCCCTGCGCCGCCCCGCAGGATCCCGGCCCCTTCCGACATGAGGCCGCGGAGCGACTCGATGGTCGCGCCGGCGCCCGCCGGGTCGATCGACAGCGCGCCGCCC
>CAYLND010000224.1:0-5258 GCA_964384905.1 uncultured Acidobacteriota bacterium | reverse complement strand
GGTTTCCGCTGGCGTCACGCCGATCGCGCGCGGTCGCCGGCCGCCCGCCTCCTGAGCTCCCGGGCGCCGGCGCCCGACGCGCGGTGGCGGGCGATCGTCCACAGGATCGCGGCGCCGGCCCTGACCGTCCCCGAGAAGGTCCCGGTGATCTTCGACACCCCGACCCGCCGGCGATAGGAGACCGGCACCTCGGTCGTGCGCAGACGCCGCTTCAAGGCCTTCACCTGCATCTCGGCGGTCCACCCGAAGCCGCGGTCCCGCATCCCCAGGTCGGCCAGGGCAGGGAAACGGATCGCCCGGAACGGCCCCAGGTCGCTGAACCGGCCCCCATAGAGAAGTCGCATCAGGCGCGTGGCCAGCCAGTTCCCGAAGCGCGCCTGCGGCAGGAGCGCCCCGGGCTCCCGCCGGCCGCGCGCGCGCGCGCCGATGACCAGGTCGGCGCCCTCCTGCTCCATCGCCCGGAGCAAGAGCGGCATCTCCTCGGGATGGTCGCTGTAATCCGCGTCCAGGAAGACGACGACGTCGGGCGGCGCGCTCCGGAGATGGGCGAGGCCGCGCAGGCAGGCGGCGCCGTAGCCGGGGCGGGGCTCGAACAGGACGGTGGCGCCGCGCCGGCGCGCCACCTCCGCCGTCCGATCGCTGCTGGCGTTGTCCACCACCACGACCTCGTCGACGCGGTCGGCGGGGATGGCGTCGAGGACCAGCGGCAGGGACGCCTCTTCGTTGCGGGCGGGGATCAGGACGGCGACGCGCACGGCGGCCATTCTATCCCGGTCGCGCCTGCGCGCTTTGACGGGCGCGGGAGCGGATGCTAAGATGCCCGCCCCTCACGACCCTGCGCCGATGCCCTGGGAGGGCCGTTCCGTGTCGAAAAGCGCCGTGGATGTCTGGACTTCGCGGGCGTCCGTCCTGGTCGGTGTGGCGATCTCGATGCGGCCGCACCAGTGGGTCAAGAACCTGGTGGTGTTCGCCGCCCTGGTCTTCGCCAAGAAGCTGACCGACGTGGAGGCGATCCTGCGCTCGAGCGCGGCGTTCGGATTGTTCTGCGCGGCCAGCGGGGCGGTTTACATCATCAACGATCTGTTCGACGCCGATCGGGATCGCAAGCACCCCCTCAAGTCCCGGCGCCCGATCGCCTCGCGCGCCCTGGGAACCCTCCCTGCGCTGACCGCCGCGATCATCCTCCTCACCGGCTCTCTGATGGCCGGATTCGCCCTGTCCCCGGCGTTCGGCGCGGTGCTCCTGACCTACGCGGCGGTCAATCTGGTCTACTCCTTCTGGCTCAAGGAGGTCGTGATCGTCGACGTCATGGTGATCGCGTCCGGGTTCGTCCTCAGGGCGGTCGCCGGCGCCATGGTGATCAATGTCGACATCTCCCACTGGCTCATCATGTGCACCATCCTCCTGTCGCTGTTCCTGGCGCTGTGCAAGCGGCGTCAGGAGCTCGAGAGCCTGAGCCACGCCCACGAGCACCGCCTGATCCTCAAGGATTATTCCCTCGACTTCATCGATCAGATGATCAACGTGGTCACGCCCTCGACCCTCCTGATGTACATCCTGTACTCCGTCTCGCCCGAGATTCAGATGAAGCTCGGCACCAGCCATCTCTATCTGACGGTGCCGTTCGTCCTGTACGGCATCTTCCGGTACCTGTATCTCGTGCACAAAAAGGGGGGCGGCGAAAGCCCGGCCAGCGCGCTTCTGACCGACCGGCCCCTCCTCATCTGCGTGGGGCTCTGGATCGCGACCGTCGTCTGCCTGCTCTACCTGGTGCCGCAGCTCGCCCCCTGAGGCGCCGGCCGCGGGCGCCGGCGTGCCGCAGCCGCGGTGACGCCCTATAATGGGCGTGCCAGTCGAGTCGATGCCGGGCGCCGGTCGTGTCCGGCGAGCGTGGTGAGCATGTCCCGTCCCAGAATAGCCGCCCTAAGGACCCGTCCCGAGTCCGTCGTGGAGGACTACGGCCGTCTCATGCGGCTGGCGGCGTACCGCTCGGTCATCGATCCCGCCGTATCGACCATCGTCAAGCTGAACCTGTCGTGGACGAAGTACTTCCCCGCCTGCTCCAGCCAGCCCTGGCAGGTGGAGGGCGTCCTGCGCGCCATGCTGGAGGACGGTTACGACCGGACGCGCCTTCTGCCGGCGGAGAACAGGACGGTGGTCACCGACCCGTGGAAGGGCGCCGCCAACAATCGCTGGCTCCCGGTCCTGCAGGAGCTCGGACTGACCTTCACGGCGCTGCCGGAGGTCGAGTGGCGCGTGTACCGGTTCCGGTCGCCCCTTCTCAAGCTCAGCGCGATCTTTCCCGACGGCATCGAGATCCCGGCCATCTACCCCGGGAAGAACATCGTCCATCTCCCGACGGTCAAGACCCACGGCCATGCGACCACGACCGGATCGATCAAGAACTCGTTCGGCGGCCTCCTGAAGGAGGTGCGTCACTACGCCCACAAGTACATGCACGAGGTCCTGGTCGATCTGATGTACATGCAGAAGGAGCTGCACCCCGGGATCTTCACGGTCATGGACGGCTCGGTGTGCGGTGACGGCGCGGGCCCGCGCACGATGGAGCCGGTCGTCGGCAACGTCATCCTGGCCGGAGCGGATTCGGTCGCGATCGACGCGGTGGCGGCGCGCCTGATGGGCTTCGATCCGCTGTCGATCCGGTATCTGAGGATGTGCCACGATCGCGGCCTCGGCGTGGCCGACCCTCGGGAGATCGAGCTGGTGGGGGACGACATCACCGGGCTGAACCTGCACTTCCAGGTGCGACGATCCCTGGTGATCTGGGGCGATCAGATGCTGCGCAAGGGGCCGCTGCGTTTCCTGGAGAGGATCGCACTGCACTCGCCGCTGGTCGTCTGGGCCCCCGCCGCCTCGAACCTGTACCACGATTATCTGTGGTACCCGACCGTCGGGCGCGGCAAGATCGCGCGCTTCCGCGGCACCGAATGGGGACGCCTGTTCGACGAGCGCTACGGAGGGCCCAGCGGCCGGTCGCGCGCCGTTCCCCGCGCGGCCGGGGTTCCCGCACGGCATGCCTGACTCCGGATCCAGGCACGGTCGCCGCGCGACGGCCGCGGCTCTCCTGGTCCCTCTGGTGCTCATCACGTTGTGCGCCTGTCCGGGTGGCGGGGGACCGGCGCCGCTCGGCCGGCCGAGCGTCCTGCTGATCACCGTCGACACGCTGCGGCCCGATCATCTCGGCTGCTACGGATATGCCCGGCCGACGAGCCCGTTCATCGACACGCTCGCCCGCAGGGGCGTCCTGTTCCGGGTCGCGGTGACGGCCGCGGGCCGGACGGTGCAGTCGTTCCCGTCGATCCTGACCGGCGTCTATCCGATGACGCACGGTCTGCGCTACGAGGGGCAGAGCCACGAGATCCTGGCCGGACGCATGACCCTGACGCGCGCGCTCAAGGACGCCGGGTACGAGTCGTTCGCCGTGACCCAGGGGCTCAACGTCGGGCTGCATCGGGACTTCGATCTGTACGACCCCGACATCTATCTGGATCCGGAGGGCCACAAGGTCTTCCTGCCGTCCAAAACCGACGCCGACGCGTCGCACAAGGCGATCCAGTGGCTGCGCGGCCGCAAGCGCAAGGAGGCGCCGTTCTTCCTGTGGGTCCGCTACAACGCGCCGCACTGGCCGTACGAGCCTCCGGCGCCGTGGCCGCAGACGTTCGATCCCGACTACACCGGCCTGAGCCGGTTCAACGACGAGGTCGGCGTGGGGTCCGAGAGGGGCGATATCGTCTTCGGCAGGACCCGGCTGCCCGAGCGCGAGGTGCATCACGCCGTGGCACTGTACGACGGCGAGGTGGCCGTCGCCGACCGCGCCGCCGGGGAGCTTCTGCGCGCCCTGGAGAGCATGGGTCTTCTGGCGAGCACCCTCGTGGTCGTGACGGCCGACCACGGCGAGAGTCTCGGAGAGCACGCCTACTTCTTCGAGCACGGTGCCTATCTCTACGAGCAAACCGTGCGCGTTCCGCTCATCGTCAGCTACCCGCCGGCTCTCCCGCCGGGGACCGTCGTCGAGACGCAGGCGCGCACCATCGACATCATGCCGACGATCCTCGACGTCGCCGGCGTGCCGGTGCCGCCGGGGCTCGACGGGGTGAGCCTCGCGGGGCGGATCCGCGGGGACGACGGCGCTCCAATCCCTCTCGCCTATTCCGAGTCGGGTCGCAACTTCTACAAGGAGAACCCGCGCCAGTACGTCGACGGCGTGGCGGGGAAGTGGCGCATGATACGCAGCGACCGCTACAAGCTGATCATGATCCCGACGAAGTCGGGCGCGCCGCTGTGGGAGTTCTACGATCTCCAGGCCGACCCGGGCGAGACCACCAACATCCTCGGACGGCACCCCGACGACGAGGCGGCGCTGCGCAAGACGCTCCTTGATCTTCTGGCCCGCGATCCGGGAAAGGACGACCAGGAGGAGCCCCCGCTGCCGCCGGAGCTGAAGGAGAATCTCCGATCGCTCGGCTACGTCGCGCGGTGACGCGGTGACGTCCGCCGGCCGCGCGGCGGTGCTGGCGCTGGCGATCGCGTGCGCGCTCGTCAACGCCCCGTCGCTTCGCCCGGGCTTCATCCACGACGACCACGCGATCATCGAGCAGAACGAGCGCCTGCGCGATCCCGCCCGCTGGCCGGAGATCGTGTCGACCGGCTGGTGGTCCCCCGGCGACGCCGCCGGCCCGCCGCTGTACCGCCCGGTCACGCTCCTGACCTTCGCCCTCAACCACGCCGCGGCCGGTCTGCGTCCGTTCGGGTTCCGGCTCGTCAACCTGCTCCTGCACCTGCTGAACACGATGCTCGTGTTCCGTCTGGCCGGGAGGCTGCTGCCGCGCGCGGCGCCGCCGGTCACGCCGCGGGCTCTCGATGCGCCTCTCCTCGCCGGTCTTCTGTTCGCCGTCCATCCGATCCATACGGAAGCGCTCGGCGAGGTGGTCGGGCGCGCCGAGCTCCTGGCGGCGGCCGGCGTCCTGGGGTCGGTCCTCGCCTTCCTGGCCGGACGCGAGGCGGCGCTGCGCGCACCGGGCGGCGACGGCGGGCGAGGCGCCCCGCGCGCGTGGTACGCGCTGGCGCTGGTCCTGATCGCGGTCGGGTTCCTCGCGAAGGAGAGCGGCGCGCTCGCGCCGGCGCTGCTGCTCGCCGCCGACCTGCTGCTGTCGGGGAGGCGATCGGCGTACGCGTTTCATCTGGCCGCGTTCGGCACCCTCGGGTGCCTCCTGGCGGTCCGCCACGCGGCGCTCGCC
>CAYLND010000223.1:0-5360 GCA_964384905.1 uncultured Acidobacteriota bacterium | reverse complement strand
CAGCGCCTCGAGAGGCAGCCGGCGGGCGCCGCGGTCGGCGTACAGCGGCTCGAGCGTGAGCGGGGCGCCGTGCGCCGCCAGCATCGCCAGCAGGTGGTGCAGCTGCACCAGGCCCGGGCGGCGCTGCAGGTTGGAGGCGATCGCCAGGTGCGGGCGGCCGCGCAGGGTGTCCTCGACGAACGCCGTGAGATGGCCGCGCGGCCCGACCTCGACGAACACGCGGTAGCCGGCCGCGTACATCGCCTCGATGGTCTCGCGGAAGCGCACCGGACGGGCCCACTGCTCGAGAGCCTGGCGGCGGACCGCCTCCGGGTCGGCGGGGACCGGCGCGGCGCTGGCGCAGGAGTACAGCGGGATGGCCGGCGCGGCGAACCGCCCGCGCTCGTAGTAGCCGCGCAGCTCCTCGCAGACCGGGGCGAACAGCGGCGTGTGATAGGCCCGGCTGAACGGCAGGCGCTGGCAGACCGCGCCCTTCCTGCGCAGGTCGGCCTGCACCCGGGTGATCGCCTCTTCCGTGCCGCAGACGACCGCCTGGTGCGGGCAGTTGTCCATCGCCAGATGCAGCGAGCCGTCCTCGGTCAGGACGCGCAGGACCTCGGGGTCCGCGGGTCCGACGGCGAGCAGGACGCCCGCCGGGACCTTGCCGCTGGCGCGCGCGCGCTCCGTGGCGCGGTTGCCGTCCAGGATGTAATGGATCAGATGGTCCTCGTCGTCGGCCAGAGCCGCCCCCGACGCCAGGAGCGCCGAGTACTCGCCCGTGCTGTGCCCGACGACCGCCGAGGGCGTGACGCCGAGGCGGGCCAGAAGCGCGTGCAGCGCCTGGTTCGCGGCGAACACCGACTCGATGGCGCTGTCCATCTCCCACAGACGCCGGGCGGCCTCGATGCGCTGCACGGCGGGCGGCGGGAACAGCACCTGGCTCGGGACGAACCCGCGGTGGTGGTCCCGGAAGGCGCGGTCCATCAGGTCGAACCACTCGCGCACCTCGGGGAAGTGCAGGCAGAGGTCGGACAGCATCCCGGCGTACTGCGAGCCTTCGCCGGGAAACAGGAAGACCGGTCCGGCGCCCGGGAGGAGACGCTCTTCGAAATAGTAGATGCCGCTCATCTCCTTGATGCGGGCGCAGGCCGGATCGGCGAGCCGCTCGAGGGCGTAAGCGAGCTTGCGGTCCAGCTCGTCGACCGACGCGGCGACGACGGCCAGCCGCGCACCGGCCACCATCGGCCGGCCGGCGCCCGGCGTCTCCGCCTCCGGGCAGTTGAGCGTGTAGGCCAGATCGTGCGCGCCGACCGCGGGGTTCTCCTGGATGAAGCGCCGCAGGGCCCCGCAGCGCGCGCCCAGCTCGGCGCGCGTGGCGGCCTGCACGACGAACAGCTCGGAATCGCGGCGCTGGTGGACAAGGCGGCCGCCCCGGACGTCCCCCCGCTCCGCCCGGAGCACGACGGATCGCGGGGCAACCGCCTCCTCAAGGACCGCGTGCGCGTTGATCCCGCCGAACCCGAAGGCGCTCACTCCGGCGCGGCGCGGCCAGGCGCCGCCGTGGATCCACGGGCGCGTCCGGCCGTTCAGGTAGAAGCCGTGGGCCGCGAGCTGCGGGTGCGTCGCGTCGGCGTGCAGCGTGGGTGGCAGCACCTTGTGATACAGCGCCAGCGCCGTCTTGATCAGGCCGGCCACCGCCGCGGCCGGTATGGAGTGTCCGACCATCGACTTGACGGAGCCGATCGGCAGGCGTGGCTCGGAGTCCGCGCCGCCGAACACGCGGCGCAGCGCTTCGATCTCGGTGGCGTCCCCGACGGGGGTGCCGGTGCCGTGGGCCTCGATGAGACCGATGCTCTGCGGATCGACCCCGGACGACTCGTAGGCGCGCCGCATGGCGAGCTCCTCGCCCTCGACGCGCGGCGCCAGAAGACCCATCGCCTTGCCGTCGCTCGACGTGCCGACCCCTTTGATCACCGCGTAGACGCGGTCGCCGTCCTTCTCGGCGTCGGTGCGCCGCTTCAGCACCACGATCCCGGCCCCCTCGCCGAGCAGCGTGCCGTCCGCCTCGGGGTGGAACGGCCGGATCCGCCCGCTGCGGGCCAGGGCCCCGAGCTGCGAGAACAGGAGCGCGATCGGAAAGGTCGTCGAGATCTGGATGCCGCCCGCGAGCACGAGGTCGCACTCGCCGGTCAGGAGGCTCTTGATGCCGGCGTCCACGGCGACGAGCGACGAGGCGCAGGCGGCGTCGACCGTGAACGCCGGTCCCATGAGATCGAGACGGTTGGCGATCCGGCCGCACATCACGCTGTGCGCCAGACCGGGGGCCGTTTCCGGGTTGAACGGCGGCAGGCTCTCCTTGAGGCCGCGCCGCAGCTCGGCGAGGTATTCGGGGGAGTGCTCGGGGTGGAGCCGCTCGAGCACCGCCAGCACCTCGTCCACGACGACGGTGTGCTGGAAGCACGAGACCAGCCCGCGGTTGACGTAGGTGCCCCGGCCGAGGATCAATCCGGCGGTGCTGCGGTTGAACGGGCGCTCGAGATAGCCGCTGTCCAGCAGGGCGTCGTGCGCCAGCCGGAGCGCCAGGAACTGCTCGGGCTCCGACCCGTCGACCGAGCGCGGCATGACGCCGTACGACAGCGGATCGAAGCGGAGGATTCCCCCGAGATAGCCGCCGCGCCGGGTGTACAGCCGGTCGTTGGCGCTCGAGGACGGGTCGAAGACGCGGTCCGTGCCCGAGCCGGGCGGCGCGTCGGCGATGGCATCGACCCCGGCCAGGATGTTCTCCCAGAACGACCGCAGATCCGGGGCCTTCGGGAAGATGCAGGCCATGCCGATGATGGCGACGTCGGTCCGTCCGCCGCCCATCAGGCGCGACCTCTCGGCCCGGCGAGGCGGTTCAGCTCGCGGCTGCAGGACAGCTCCAGGTCCTCCATCATCCCCAGGAGACGCCCGTGCCCGTCGAAGAAGCCGATCTGGATGTCGAGGACGTGGCCGCCGGCGCGCGCCCGCGAGCGGAACTCGCAGCGGATCGGCGAGCCGTTGAACGGCGCGAAGCGGCGGAAGCTGCGGAAGCGCGCCGGCAGGGGCGTCATGTCGAAATACGAGCGGGCGTACAGGATGCCGAGCTGCAGGGCGCAGTCGACGACGACCGGGTCGATGAGCCAGTCGCCGCCGTTGGCACCGCGCACGCACCGAGACGGCGTCGAGGGCAGGACGGTGCCGGAGATGCCTTCCTCTCCCAGGCCTTCGATGGTGCGGATGCCGCGGAACAGCGGACCGTGGAACAGGAACTGCTCGTACGCGCCGTCGACGCTCAGCGGGTAGGGACGCGCGTCGCGCAGCGGCGTCGGCCCTTCGGGCGGCGGCGACGGGAGCCGCCCGCCGAGGAGGACGGAAGCCTGGTACGACGTGCGCCCCGACTCCGGATCGACGATCGACACGTCGACCTGCAGGTCGTGGCGCTCGGGATCGGGGGAGGTGGCGGCGCGCGCCCGGATCCGGATCGGCCGGGGGCCGTCCTTGAGCACGACGCCGTTCAGCACGCGGAACTCCTGCAGGGCCTGGATCTCCCACTCCGGCCAGCCGCGACGCACCACTTCGGCGAACAGCTCCATCGCGACCGCCGCCGGAAGGATCGGTCGTCCGTCCATCTGATGGTCGAGGAGGAACAGATCGGTGGCGGTGTCGAGCATGCGGGTGACCTCGACCGTCCCCTGCTCGACGGCTCGCAGCGGCAGGCCGTTCAGAAGCGGCAGCTCCTGGCGCGCCTCCGGTCCGGGGTCCGGCGGGACGGGCGCGCCGGCCTGCAAGCGCCACGGGCCGTCCCCGAGCAGGAGGCTCGCCTCGCCCTTGGTCCCGCGCTCGATCTCGTGGATGAAGGCCGGGCGGCCGCCCTCGGGCGCCACCAGCTGGACGCCGCGGGCGGCGAAGCGATCCTGCACGTCGGTGGACGCCATCCCCGCGCTCCAGGGGCCCCAGTTGATCGAAACGACCCGGCCGGGCCAGACGCGATCGAGCTGGAGCGCCAGGGCGTTGAGGGTCTCGTTGGCCGCGGCGTAGTCGCACTGTCCGGGATTGCCGAAGCGGCCCGCGACCGAGGAGAACAGGACGAAGAGCCGCAGGTCCTCGGGGCGCAGGCAGCGGGCCAGGGCGAGGGCGCCGTCGACCTTCGTATCGAAGACGCGGTCGAACGACTCGGGCGTCTTGTCCTCGACGCGCCGGTCCTCGATCACGCCGGCGCCGTGGATGACCGCGTCGATGCGCCCGTGCTCCCGGTACAACCCGTCGATCAGCCGCTCGACGGCGTCGCCGTCGCGCACGTCGACCTGGACGTAACGCACCGTGGCGCCGGCGCGGCGCATCGCCTCGAGGGACTGGCGGGTGTCGCGCTCCTGCAGCAGGCGCCGGCAGGCCGTCTCGACCGCCGCGGGGGTGACGGGCGCGGCGGCGCGGCGCAGGTCCTCGATGATCGCCGCCTTGATGTCCTGTGGCGTGACCAGAGCCGCGGTGGCCGGCGACTCGGGGGCCTCCGGCAGCGCCGAGCGCCCGGCGAGGATCAGCGTCGGACGGTAGCGCTCGGCCATCTCCCGCGCGATCTCCGCCGTGATGCCCCGGGCGCCGCCGGTCACCAGCACCACCCACGACGAGTCGGGAAGGAGACGCGCCGGCGTCTCGGCCTCGATCTCCGCCGGCACCGGCCGTATGGCCATCCTGCGCTCGCCGCGGTAGCCGACCTCGATCTCGCCGTCACGCGAGCTGAGCTCCCGCAGCACGAGCGCCGCGCGCCGCGCCGGCGTCGCGCCCGCCTCGAAGTCGATCGACTTGCAGCCGGTCTCCGGCCATTCGCGCGCCAGCGTCTTGACCAGACCGCTCAGACCGCCCTGACCGGGGAAGAAACCGAAGCCGTCCTGGAGATCCATGCCGTAGGCGCCGCCCATCGCGGTGGCCGCCAGCAGCCGGCCGGCCGGACCGGCCTCCTTGAAGTCGGGGCGGGCCGCGCGCGCCAGAAGGAACAGGCCGCGGACTTCGAGCGCCACCCGGCCCTTCCATGTGGCGGCGTCGACGGCGCCGGGGTCCGGATCGGTTCCGAGCGGCAGGAGATGCAGCAGCCCGCCGATCGGTCCGTGCGCGCTCCGTATCTCGTCGAGGACGTCCGCGACGCGCCGCGGGTCGGCCAGATCGACCTCGATCGCCCCCTCGTCGCAGCGGTCGGCGCTCCTGTGGCGCAGCACGACGGCGCGGCCGCCGCGCTCCCGGATCGCCTCCGCCACGGCGGCTGCAGTGCCGCGCTCGTCGTCAGTGATCACGAGCACGCGGTCGCCCGGCGCGAAGTCGGAGATCGCGGCGGGCGGAAGGTCCGCGGGCCGGAGCAGGAAGCGCGG
>CAYLND010000222.1:0-5388 GCA_964384905.1 uncultured Acidobacteriota bacterium | reverse complement strand
ATCCGCAGCTTCAGCGAGGCGAACAGACCCGCGGTGAGAAATCCGGGCTAGCCCCTGCCCTTCTCCAGACGGCAGGCTGCGCTCGAAGCGGGCGTGCTGCGTCGCACTCCGGAGCGATTCCTCCAAACGACGAGATGCGGAGTGGATCGAACGATCTCGAAAAACGGCTCGATCGGGGCGGCTTCACCCGGCTTCGGGTTCCAGAACAGAACGTAATCGTAGCAGGCGGCGATCCGGCGCAGGTCGCTCTCGCGGCCCGGCGGACGACCCTCGCCGGGTGCCCACGGCGTCACCCTGTAGATCACCGGGTTGTAGGACGGCTGGACGTGCAGGTACGGGCCCCATCCTCCGCGGGCGATCCCGTAGTAGGCCCATGAGTAGAGGTTGTCGCGGTACTTCGGTCCCTCCTCCAGGTTCTCGAAGGGGATCACCGAAGCCCCCGCGTCCATCGCGTCGAATCCGCCCACGTACTCCTGCACCTGGGCGCCGCGGCGAACGAATTCCAGAGTGTTGCGCCCCTCGATCGCGATGGCGCTGAGGACGAACACCGCGATCAGCGCGACGCGCGGCGCTCGTGCGCGCGGCATGCGCAGGCCGCCCAGGAGCGTCAGCGCGGCGAGCGGGCTGAAGCGGGCCCGCAGGTGGAACCAGTCGCGGAGCTGCGCGGGGGCGAGGAAGCAGCCGGCCGTCAGGACCGCCGCGAAGGCGAGCCAGACGTTGTCACGGAGCACGTCGCGCCAAGGGTCGCCTGCGCGCACGCGACGCACAGGGCCGACGGCTGCAACGAGAGCACAGAGGGCGATCGCGACCAGCCAGGCGAGCGCGAGATACGTGTCGAACCCCCAGCCGTGCGGATTGAGCAGCCAGACCAGCGCCACGCGGATCGCATCGAGCCCGGGCGCTTCGACGCTCGGCCGTAATGCGCCCGCCGCTTCCCGTCCGGAGCGCAGGGTGTGCGTGATGTTGACGGCGAGACACAGAAGGCCGGGCGCCATCCCCCCGAGCCGGCGCAGTCTCGCACGATTGAAATCGACCGCCAGCAGGCCAGCCACGACGGCGAGCAGGATCAGGAAGACGAAACCGTGGGTGAAGTAGAGTCCCGTGGCCAGAAGAGCGAACCCCCAATCGGCCCCGGATCCGCGCTCGCTGACGAATACCGCGAGCGCCACCAGATAGAGGGACAGGGCGAGACAGAAGTTCAGGTTCCCCATCATCAGGAAAAGGCTGAAATTCAGGGCCGGAACGGCGAGGGCGAACAGGTCGTTCGCCGGGTTGACCCGCCTCAGGAAGAAACGGGCCGACCATGGCAGGGCCGCCACGATGATCGACAGGAGGATGCGGGCGCCGGTGATCCGATCGACGAACGGGGTCAGGAGCATGAGGAGCACGTAGCAGCTGTAGTTGGCGAGCGGCTGCAGATTCAGGGAGTAGATCTGCCGGACGCCGGGTTCCTCGCGCAGCCAGCGCCGGAAGATGTCCACCTTGAGGAGATGGTTCGGCAGATCCTGCAGCGGAGGGATCGGCGCCGCCCAGATCGGCACCAGCGCGCCGACGGTGAGAAGCACCAGCAGAACCCGGACGGCCCGATCTTCGTTCCCGATCGGTCGCACAAGGTCTCCTTCGCTCCGTCGCCGGGAGGTGAACGCCCTGCCCCCGGGCTCAGCTCCGGCTGACCAGGAGATCCTCCAGCACCAGGTGATCCAGGTCTCCGGCCAGGAAGGTGGCCACGGCGTCCGAGGGCGTGCAGACGATCGGCTCCTCGTGGATGTTGAACGAGGTGTTCAGGACGCTCGGGATCCGCGTGCGCCGATGGTAGGCGGCGAGGATGGCGTGGAACGACGGATTGGTCTCCTGGTCCACCAGCTGCGGACGGGCTGTCCCGTCGACGTGCACGGCGGCCGGGGAGGCTTCCTTCATGAACTCGGTGCAGTCGTAGGTGATGGTCATGAAGCGGGCGGCATCGGACGCGACCGACAGGTTCTTGTAGCACCGGTGCGCCTCTTCGGCCAGCGTGGCCGGGGCGAACGGCATGAACTCGGTCCGCTTCAGCTTCTCGTTCAGCCAGCGGTTGGCCCGCGGATCGCCGGCCTGATACAGGATCGAGCGGTTTCCGAGCGCCCGCGGGCCGAACTCCATCCGCCCGGCGCAGCGCGCCACCGTCCTGCCCTGCGCGAGCAGCTCGGCGATCTCCTCCGGCGGATCGGCGAGCGGCCGAGTCCGCAGCCCCCGTCCGGCGAGGGCGGAGTCGACGTCGCGCTGCGAGAAGGCGGGGCCGAGGAAGACGTCCCGCAGGCGTGAGGGACGCAGCCCGTGGGCGGCCGCCTCGAGAACCATGGCGGCGCCCGCTCCGGTGCCCGAGTCGTTCATCGCGGGATAGATGAACACTTTCGAGACGCCGGGTGCCTCGGCGACGCGCTGGTTCATCTTGACGTTGGCGGCGACGCCGCCGGCGAGGGCCACCTGGTCGACGCGGTGGCGCTCGAGGTGATGGCGCAGATAGCGGACGATGATCGCCTCCAGAGCGTACTGCCAGGCGGCGGCCAGCTCCTCCCGACCGTAGTGGCGCGTCAGGTCGGCGACGTAGCGCCGGTCGAAGAGACGCGGCGCCAGGAAGGTGCCGTCCCGCTCCACGAAGCGCCCCCGGATCGTCGCGGCGAGGTCGCCGATCGCGCCGTAGGCCGCAAGCCCCAGGATCTTCCCCTCGTGGCGGTCGGGAACGAAGCCGAGGGCCTTGGTGATCTGGGCGTAGAACATGCCGAGCGAGTGCGGGAACCGGACTTCGTGGATCCGCCGGATGACCCCGCCCTCGCCGAGGCTCAACGTCGTCGTGAGCCCGCTGCCGTACGCATCCACCGTGAGAACGAGAGCGCGGTCGAATCCGGAGGCGTAATAGGCCGACGCGGCGTGCGACTGATGGTGCTCCACGCGGCGGAGACGTCCCGCCAGCCCCCAGCGCCGCAGCCCGGCCACAAGATTCAGATGATGACGCCCGTGGTCGAAGATCATCTTGCCCGACCACCGGCCCAGGTAATAAAGATGCCGCGGGCCCGACGCCGGATCGGTCGGCGATGGCCGGAGGGCGCCACCGGCGCCGCGCGTCACGCAACCCAGGACGAGACCGGCCTCCCGGGCCCATCCGTGGAACGGATAGGCGACCGCCTGGATCTCCTGCGGCCGGATTCCCTCGAAGGCGAGGGCGGCCTGCAGGCTGCGCTCGGGAAACCCTCCCTGCTGCTTCTCGCGCGTCAGACGCTCTTCCGAGAGCGAGAAGGTGAGCTCGCCGTCGCGCAGGACCGAGACGGTGCTCTCCTTGTCGAGGGGGGAGATGCCGAGAACGATCAAGGCCGTTCCTTCCCGCCCGCGCCGACCAGACGCTTGATGCGCTCGGGATGAGGCGACAGGCGGAAACGGAACACCGTCATCCCCGCCCGATAGTTCACGCACTTGCGCGGCACGCGGTAGAGATCGAGACCGGGCCCGGGCACGACGTCCCGGGCCCGGGTGGCCAGGGCGCCCGTGAAGCCGGCGGCCTCGACCTCTCTTGCCACGGTGTCCGTCTCGGCCCCGTCCGGATAGCAAAAGAGGGTGCACGGCCGCCCCGTCTCCCGCTCCACTGTCTTCCGGCTTTCTTCGATCTCGTGGCGGCGCCGCGCCGAGGTCTCCCGCGGCAGCAGGCAGTGCGAAACCGTGTGGGCGGCGAACCGGATTCCCGCGTCCTGCATCTCGCGCACCTGCTCCCAGGTCAGGAAGTCCCGGGCCGCCTCCGGCGCCGGCCGCACTCCGGCCCGGGCCGCCGCCTCGCCGACGCGGCGAACGATCTCGTCGACCGGCAGTGTCTTGAGATCCCGGATCAATCGATCGCGCCGACTCCGAAGATCAATCCGGCGGAATCCGAGCCCTTCGACCTCCAGCGCGCGGACCCCTGCGGTGGGCCAGCGCGCCACTTCGTCCCACCAGAACAGTCCCCGGACGCCGCCCACGTGCCCGGTGGTCAGGAAGACCGTGGCCGCCAGCCGGTGACGGCGCAGGGCGGGGAGCGCGAAGTGATAGTTGTCCGCGTAGCCGTCGTCGAAGGTCAGGCTCACCGTTCCGGACGGGAGCGTGCGGCCGGCACGGAGCGCGCCGAACAGATCGTCCAGCGGCACGACCGACGCGTGTCGGGCGAGCCAGCCGAGCTGCTCCTCGAAGTCCTCGAGCGGGGTGATGAGGTCTTCGTAGTAGGGGAATCCCGGTATCCGGAGTCGAGGCAGGACGCGGTGATACGCCAGGATGACGGCACGCCCGGGCTCCGCCGCGCCGTCCAGCCGGCCGAAGAGGCGGAAGAGCCACGCCAGAAACAGCTCCTCCGTGGTCTTCAGGTCCGGCAAGCGCGCTCCTTCCCCGCGTCGGCGCTCATTGTAGTGCGAGGCGGTCTCCTCGCATGTCAGGGCGTCGCCGGGCTCTCCTCGATCCGGTACAGCCGGAAGACATCGAGGCCGAGCCCGGGCGGGCTGCGGTAGACCAGCGTGAAGCCGGGGACGCCGGTCAGGACCGTCTCGTCGTCGCTGCCGAAGACGGCGGCCGCGGTGCCCGGGGCGGGCGTCTGCTGCGACAGCGGGATGCCGGCGATGTAGCGGTTGACGTACCACATGCCGATGCGGTCGATCAGGACGTAGCGGCAGCGGTAGCGCCGGGCGAACCGCATGAGATCCTGCGGCGCTCCTTTCAGGTACGCCTCGAGATACTCGCGGAAGCGGCGGCGGCTCTCGACCATCTCGTACTTCGGCTGGCAGACGATCGGGTTCCGATTGTGCGCCAGCAGGATGGTGGAGTGGACGAAATCGGACGCCACCGCCTCGTCTGCCGGGAGGTTCTGCCTGGACCAGCGCACCAGGCCGGCGATCTCGGCGTTGTAGGCCGGATTGACGTACCAGGCGATCGTGTGGTGGCCGAGCCAGGCGCAGAATGCGGCCGCCTGGACCACGGCGAGCCAGCCCAGAACGGCGGCGCCCCACCGCGGCTTCGGAAGCCGCGCGGCCAGGACCGCGCCGAGCACCGGCACCAGGAAGCCGATCAGGATCATCAGCCGCTCGACCATGTACGCGGCCACAAGGCAGATGACCGTGAAGGTGGCGATCAAGAAAAGACGATCGCCGTGCGCGTTCCGGCGCCAGACGATGAAGCAGGCGCCGAGACCGGCCAGCAGGACCACGAGACCGGCCCCCACCTCGGTGATGAAATCGCTCCATTCCGCGGTCAGGAACGGTCCCTGCCACAGAAGGCGCGCTTCGAACGAGAGCCGGCTCGGGTCGTCCGGCATGACGCCGAGATGGACGATCTTGGCGAGAATCAGGTTGAAGACGTGGCTGTAGTCCTCCTGCCCCCCGCCCCTCCACACGGAAATGCCGC
>CAYLND010000221.1:0-5397 GCA_964384905.1 uncultured Acidobacteriota bacterium | reverse complement strand
TCGGGATCGCGCCGCTGACCATCGGACGTGAACGTCCGCCGATCGATGACCCGGATGTCTTCTCGTTTTTTCTCGTCCTTCTTGTCCATCTTCGTCCACGCGCGGCGTGCTCCCGGACGCGCGGGGCGGAGGATAGCACCGCCTCGCGGCGCAAGACAAGCCGTTGCCGCACCCGACGCGGTGCACTAAGATGCGTGCCGCGCGAGAGGAGGACCCGTGTCCGAGATGGACCGCCTCAAACAGATCATGGATCGTCTGCGCGGGCCCGACGGCTGTCCGTGGGACCGTGAACAGACTTACGAGACGCTCTCGACGTTCCTGCTCGAAGAGACCTATGAAACGTTGCAGGCGATGACCTCGGGGCGGCCCGCGGCGCATCGTGAAGAGCTCGGCGACCTCCTGTTCCAGATCGTGTTCCAGGCGCGCATCGCGAAAGAGCGCGGCGAGTTCGACCTCGAGGAGGTCCTGCGGGACGCCGGTGACAAGATCGTGCGCCGGCATCCGCACGTCTTCGGCGAGGGCGCCCTCGCCACCTCCGAGCAGGTCCTCGCGCAGTGGGAGCAGATCAAGAGCGAGGAGCGCCGCGGCCGGCCGGATGCCTCGATGTTCGATGGTGTCCCGCCGCATCTGCCGGCTCTTTTGAAGGCCCTCCGCATCTCGTCCAAGGCGGCGCGCGTCGGCTTCGACTGGCCCGACCTGCGCGGCGTGATGGCCCAGTTCGACGAGGAGGCCGGCGAGCTGCGCCGCGCGCTGCGCTCGCGGAGGCGCGCCGCCATCCAGGAGGAGATCGGCGACCTGCTCTTCACCCTCGCCAACGTCGCCCGCCGCGCCGGCCTCGACCCGGAGCGGGCGCTGCAGGAGGCCAACCGGAAGTTCGTGGAGCGCTTTCGTTACGTGGAGAAGACGCTTCTCTCGGAGGGGCGGAAGCCCGCCCCCGAGCACCGGGACCGGATGGAGGAGCTGTGGGAAATCGCGAAGAGACGGGTCAGAAGAACTTCGCCTGCCCGAACGCGCCCATCCGCCGGAACTTCTGATACCGGGCCTCGACGCGCTCGTCGGGCGGCACGCTCTTGAGCTCCTCCAGGGACGTCCACAGGCGCTCGCCCAGGATCGCCGCCTGTTTCGCGTGGTCGGCCTGCGCGCCGCCCGCGGGCTCCGGCACGATGGCGTCGATGACGTCGAGCTCCTTCAGATCGGGCGCCGTAATCCGCATGGCGCGCGCCGCCTCCTTCGCCTTGCCCTGATCCGACCAGAGGATCGCCGCGCACCCCTCGGGGCTGATCACCGAGTAGACCGCGTGCTCGAGCATCAGAACGCGATCGCCCACCGCGATCGCCAGAGCGCCGCCGCTCCCGCCCTCGCCCGTGACCGTGACCACGATCGGCACGGTGAGGCGCGCCATCGTCCGCAGGCTGACGGCGATCGCCTCGGCCTGACCGCGCTCCTCGGCCCCTTTGCCCGGATAGGCGCCTGGCGTGTCCACGAAGGTGAACAACGGTCTCTGAAACTTCTCCGCCAGATCCATCACCCGCACCGCCTTGCGATACCCCTCGGGTCTCGGCATGCCGAAGTTGCGGCGCACCTTCTCGCGCGTGTCGCGGCCCTTCTGGTGACCGATCACAGCGATCGGCGCCCCCTGGTAGCTGGCGAAGCCGGCCACGATGGCCGGATCGTCAGCGTACTTGCGATCGCCGTGGATTTCGACGAAGTCGGTGAACAGGAGGGCGATGTAATCGAGAGTGTAGGGGCGCTTGGGATGACGCGCGACCAGCGCGCGCTGCCACGGCGTGAGCCGCGCGTACACTTCCTGCCGGAGCGCCTGAAGGCGGCGCGCGAGTCGCTCGATTTCGTCGGCGCGATCGTCACCACCCGGCACGCCGGAGAGTTCTTCGATCTTCTTCTCCAGCTCGCGGAGCGGCCGTTCGAAATCGTCTTCCTCAGCGGCCATGATTCGTAGTCAAGCACACGCCCCGGATGCTGTCAAGCAATCCCGGCGGCCGCGCGCGTCACGCGCGCGGATGAAAGTCCCTGTAGATCTTCCGCAGGCGCTCGCGATTGATGTGCGTGTAGATCTGTGTCGTCGAGATGTCGGCATGGCCGAGCATCATCTGCACCGATCGCAGATCGGCGCCCCGCTCGAGCAGATGCGTGGCGAAGGAGTGACGCAGGACGTGCGGGCTGAGCTTGCCCCTGAGCCCGACGGCCCGACCGTGCTTCTTGAGGATCTTCCAGAAGCCCTGCCGGCTCATCGGGCCGCCGCGACTGTTGAGGAACAGCGCCGGGGACGCGGCGCCGCGCAGAAGGCGTGGCCGCGACGCCTCCAGATAGGCGCGGATCTGACGCGCGGCCTGGCGGCCGAGCGGGACGAGACGCTCCTTCCCGCCCTTGCCGAGGCATTTCAGATAGCCCGCCTCCGGATTCAGGTCGCGCAGCCGCAACGAGACCAGCTCCGTGACCCGCAGACCCGTGGCGTAGAGCAGCTCCACCATCGCCGCATCGCGCAGGCCGAGCGCGCTCCCGCGATCGGGCGCCTCCAGGAGATGGTCGACCTCTTCGAGGGTGAGATAGCGCGGCAGACTCTTCAGCGTCCGCGGCGCGCGGATCTGCGCGGTGGGATCCTCCACGACCGCCTTCTCCATCACCAGGTAGCGGTAGAACATGCGCACGGCGTTGAGGGCGCGCGCGATCGACTTGGCCGACAGCCCCTGGCCCGACAGACGCCGGGCGAACTCGTCGATCTCCCCCTGCCGGACCTGGCGCGGCGTGCGGTCCTTGGCAGTCAGGTAGCGGCCGAACTTGGCGAGATCGCGACCGTAGGCGAGGACCGAATTCTTCGCCAGCCCGCGCTCCACCGTGAGGTAATGCAGGAACTCGTCGATCAGGTGCGCGACCTTCATCGCGCCCGGCCTTCGAGAATCAAGGTCACCGGCCCGTCGTTCACCAGCTCGACCTGCATGAACTCGCGGAAGCGACCCGTGGCGATCGCGAGCGGGCTCCTGCGCAGCGTCTCCACGAAGGCGCGATAGAGCACCTCGGCCTCCTCGGGCGGCGCCGCGCGCTCGAAACCGGGCCGGCGGCCCCGGCTGAGATCGCCGGCAAGCGTGAACTGCGACACCACGAGGATCTGGGCGCCCGTGTCGAGGGCCGAGCGATTCATTTTTCCCGCGTTGTCTTCGAAGACGCGCATATTTAGCACCTTGTCGGAAAACCAGTCAAGGTCCCCGCCCGTGTCCCCCTTCTCGATCGCGATCAGGACCACCAGACCGCGCTCGATGCGGCCGACCACTTCGCCCGACACCCGCACTTCGGCGCGCGACACCCTCTGCACCACCGCCTTCATCGCGCCCCCTTCCTCATCGACATCAGGAGCCGCAGCTCCTCGCTCCCCATCAACGCCAGGACGAGGAAGTAGATCGCGATCCCGCCCCCGACGAGGGCCGCCAGGACCGCGGCCTTGACGCCGATCCCGTGCAGGGCGAGCACGTCCACCGCGCGCAGCGCGAGCAGGAGCCCGGCGACCATCGCCCCGCCCGCGACCAGCGTGTGCCAGGCGGAGCGCCGCACCGCCGCGTCCAGATACTCGCCGGCGCGCCGGCGCAGCAGCCAGGCCAGGAGCGCGCTGTCCGCCAGCGCGGAGACCGAGGTCGACAGAGCGATGCCGCTGTGCCGCATCGGGCCGCGCAGGAGGTAGTTCAATCCCAGATGCAGGAGGAACGTCAGCGCTCCGACCTTGACGGGCGTGCGCGTGTCGCGATGCGCGTAGAACGCCGTGGCCTGGATGTTCACCGCGGCGAACGGCAGGAGACCGATGGCGTAGTAGGCGAGCGCGCTGGCCGTGAGCAGCGTGTCGTCCCGGGTGAACCTCCCCCTCTCGAACAGGACATGGATGATCGGCACGCGCAGGACGATCAGTCCCAGGGTCGCCGGCACCGTGACGAACAGAAGGAGACGCATGGCCGTCGACAGGAGACCTCTCACCTTCTCGGTGTCCCGGTCGGCCGTGGCCCGCGACAGGGTCGGGAGGATGACGGTCGAGAGGCTGATGGCGAAGATCCCCAGGGCGAGCTCGGTCACCCGGTTGGCGTAATACAGGAACGACACGCTTCCCGTCTGCAGCGACGTCGCGAATTGCGAGTCGATGACCAGGTTCACCTGGATGATGCCGACGCCGAAGACGCGCGGCAGGATCAGCCGCGCCACTTCGCGCAGCCCCTCGAGGTCGAGACTCTCGGGGGGGCGCAGGCTCATCCCGTGCCGCCAGAGCGCGGGGATCTGCACGATCAGCTGCAGGAAACCGCCGAGCAGCACCCCGACGGCGAAACCGTAGGACGGGTCCGGGAAGCGGCTGCGCAGGAGCCAGGCGCACGTGATGATCGCCAGGTTGAGGAGGACCGGCGTGAAGGCCGGCAGCGCGAAGATGTCGAAGCCGTTCAGGATGCCCGACATGATCGCCGAGAGCGAGATGAAAAAGATGTACGGAAACATCATCCGATTCAGGGAGATCGTCAGCGCCAGCTTCTCAGGGGACACCGCGAAGCCCCAGGCCAGGGCCTTCACCAGGAACGGCGAGAACACCATGCCGAGGGCCGAGACGATCGCCAGAAGCGCCGCCATGGCGTACAGCACGGAGGCGGCGAACCGCGCCATCGCCCGATGGTCCCCCGAGCGGATGTAGCGCGCGAATGTCGGGACGAAAGCCGAGGTGAGGGCCCCCTCGGCCACCAGACGGCGCAGCATGTTCGGGATGCGGTACGCGATGACGAAAGCGTCGGAGGAATTCGCGGCGCCGAGGATGGTCGCCTGCAGGCTGTCGCGAAAGTAGCCGGCGATCCGGCTGAGCATCGTCACGACGCTCATCGAGCCGGCGGCCCGGATCAGCCCGCGCTCTCTGTCCATCGATCCCCCGGTCCCCCGGGGTGCCCGGGGCGGGGGGATTCTACGTGCCGTTCACGACCCGCGCAACCGCGCGAGACCCCGGCGATCGGTCCGGGCGGCGCCTTGTGATAGTCTAGCGTCCGGGAGCCGTCGGAGATCAGGGGGTCGCACATGGCCAGCCTCAACAAGGTCATTCTCATCGGGAATCTCGGCAGGGACCCGGAGGTGCGTTACACGCAGAACGGCACCGCCGTGGCGAACTTCACCCTGGCGACCAACGAGGTCTGGACCGACAAGGGCGGCGAGCGCCAGGAGCGGACGGAGTGGCACCGCGTCGTCGTCTGGGGCAAGCAGGCCGAGATCGTCCGCGAGCATCTGTCCAAGGGGAAGCAGGTCTACGTCGAGGGGTCGATCCAGACGCGCCAGTGGGACGACCGCGAGGGCAACAAGAGGACGACGACCGAGATCAGGGCGCAGCGTTTTCTCATGCTGGGCCGCGCCGAGCCGGGCGAGCCGCGCATG
>CAYLND010000220.1:0-5430 GCA_964384905.1 uncultured Acidobacteriota bacterium | reverse complement strand
AGCGGCGCACGACGGCGACGAGGGCGGCTCCCGACAGCAGAAGGGCCGCGAACGGCGTGATCCAGGCGACCAGGTCGAACCCCGTCGTGGTCGGCGCCGAGCGGATCTGCGCGCCGTAGCGCGCCGCGAAACCGGCCACCACCTCGTCGGCCGCCTCTCCCCGGCTCAGGTGATCGGCGATCTCCTGGCGAATGGCATCGGCGGTGCCGCAGGTGCACACGCGCACGGTCAGATCGGAGCAGCCGCAGTAGCACATCAGTCTCTCCTCCACCTGCTGCTGCGGCGTCCGCTCGGCCGCCGGCGCAGCGCCAACGGCGGCGCCGAGAGCCGCGCTCAGAGCGAGGAGCAGGACGGGATTCCGGCGGCGCGCGGCGCCGTGGTCCGGATGGAGGCGGGGCGTGTCAGGCCGCACGACTCTCCACCTGACGCAGGCGGGAGAGGGCGTCGCGCCGCCGATCCCGGAGGTCGGGCAGCATCGCGAACCAGGCGCCCAGGATCAGCACGCCGCCGCCGATCCAGATCCAGTTGACCAGCGGGTTCAGGTAGGCCTTCAGGGTGGCGCGCCCCTCCTGCGGCTCGAACCCCGTCAGGATGAGATACAGGTCGTCGCGCAGGGTGGAGCGGATGTCGACCTCGGTCGAGGGATTCTGCCCGGCCTTGTAGAAGTTCTGGCCGGGCACGAGCGTGCCCGCAGCGCGATCGCCGTCGAAGACCGCCAGCCGCGCACCCATGAACTCGCGGTTGGCGTTGTCGTCGCTGACCATGTCCTGGAACACCATGCGGTAGCGTCCGACCGAGAAGCTCTCGCCGCGCTTGAGCGAGGCGGTCGCCTCCTGCTTGAAGGCGGACGAGCCGGTCACGCCGATCAGGATGAGGACGAAGCCGAGGTGGACGACGAACCCGCCGTAGCGGCGCTTGTTGCGATCGACCAGGCCGAGGAGAGAGGCGCCGAAGCCCCGCCCGCTCACGCGCTGCCGCGCGCGGGCGCCCCAATAGAACTCCATCGCCGTGGTGGCGATGACGAAGGTCGCGAGCGAGAACGACACGAGGGCGTAGACGTCGCGCACGCCGAAGAGGAGGAGCGCGCCGGCCCCGCCGAGGAGGGACCAGAACGGAATCTGGATCTTCTCCAGGAGCCGGTCGGGGCTGGCCCGCCGCCAGGCGATCACCGGGCAGATGCCGGCGAGGGTCAAGAGCGCGAACGCGATCGGCACCATCACCTCGTTGAAGAACGGCGGGCCCACGGTGATCTTCACACCCCGCACCGCCTCGGACAGGATCGGAAAGAGGGTGCCCCACAGCACCGCGAAGGCGGCGCCGACCAGGAGCAGGTTGTTGAACAGGAAGGTGCTCTCGCGCGACACGAACGAGTCGAGACGGTGCGTGCTCTTGAGCGCGGGAACACGGTGCAGGAGCAGCCCGACCGACAGCAGGACGGCGAACCCCAGGAAGCCGGCGAAGACCGGCCCGACGTTCGACTTCGTGAAGGAGTGCACCGAGGAGATGACGCCGCTCCGCGTGATGAACGTTCCGAGAATCGCCAGGAGGAAGCTCATGATGACGAGCGCCAGGTTCCAGACGCGCAGCATCTTCTTGCGCTCCTCGATCATCACCGAGTGCAGGAAGGCGGTGCAGGTGAGCCAGGGGATCAGCGAGGCGTTTTCCACCGGGTCCCATGCCCAGTAGCCGCCCCAGCCCAGCTCGACGTAGGCCCACCATCCGCCGAGGAGGATGCCGGTCCCGAGGAAGAACCACGACAGGATCGTCCAGCGCCGCGTGGTGCGAAACCAGGTATCGTCCAGGCGGCCGGTGGCCAGCGCCGCCATCGCGAACGCGAACGGCAGCGTCAGCCCGACGTATCCCAGGTAGAGACACGGCGGGTGGATCGCCATGAACGGGTTCTGCAGCTGCGGATTGAGACCGGCGCCGTCCTCGGGCGCCGACGCCAGGCGGAGGAACGGCCGGGCCAGGAAATTGACCAGCCCCAGGAAGAAGGTCGAGACCGTCAGGAGCGTCGTCACCACGAGCGGCATCAGAACGCGATTGCGCCTGCGGTTCGTGAGGACGATCACGGCCGCATAGGTGATCAGGATGAACTCCCAGAACAGGAGTGACCCGGCCTGCCCTCCCCACAAGGCGGTGATCTTGTAGACCGCGGGCAGGGCGCGATTGGAGTACGACGCCACGTACTCCAGATCGAACCGATCGGTGAAGATGCAGTACTCCAGGCTGACCACGGCCAGCGCCACCAGGACCCAGGTGGCGTGCACGGCCCTCTCGGCGCTGAGCACCAGCTCGCCCAGCCGGGCGCGCCAGCCGTTGTACGAGGCGACCACCGCCCAGGCCGACGTGACGAGGGCGAGGAGCAGGCAGAGGGTCCCCAGATCGGCCATCGGTCAGCGGAGCGACGACGACCGACGGTTCTGGGCCTCGTACTTGGAGGGGCACTTCGCCAGCAGGGTCACCGCCTCGAAGGTTCCGTCGGAGCCGAGGGAGCCTTCGACCACCGCTTCGGAGCCGTCGACGAAGGTATCGGGCACTTCCTTGCGATAGACCACGGGAAGCTGCTTGACGCCGTCCGTCAGAACGAAGCGCGCGCCGGGGGAACCCGGGGTCCTCTGAATGGAGCCGGGCTGGACGTTGCCGTTGACGCGGAAGTTGTCGCCCAAGTCGGTGCGGTGTCCCGGGTCCATGAACTCGGACACCGTCAGGTAGTAAACCAGGGACCCCTTCAACCCGACGCTGAACAGCACGGCGAAACCGGCCACCAGCAGCCCGATGGTGATGACGACCTTCCGGGAGATCGGTTGCGCCATGGCGGGATGCTCTCCGCGTCGTGAGGAAATCGCTGGACGCACAAAATCATAGACGACTCCCGCGCGGCAAGTCAATCGAGGACGGGGCGTCCCGCCGGGCCAAAGTCGTGGCCAGCGCGGGATTTGTGGTGCCGATGACGCTCCTGTAACCGGGCTCCGCGGCATCCCCTGGAGCCTCGGGCTTGACTCTTGCGAAAAGAGGCATAGATTGTTTCGCAGAAGGCTTGTATATGTGCTTTGGCCTCAAGCAAATGTCAATATTCACAGTGCGCATATATGGGCTTTAGGTAAGTCCCGAATCCTCCCAACATCCCAACCCGAGACACGGGGGGCCGAAAGGCCCCCCACCCGCCTCGCCCGTTTTTGACAACCTCGGAATGCGGATGCTAGAGTTTCACGGTAGAACCCGTACATCCACCGCCGAGGCTTCCGGGTGCTGCACGAGGCGATCGACAGGCTGGAACGAGAGTTGAAGGGGCTCGAGAAGGAGTACCGCGTCGATCTCCCGAAGGAGATTCAGCGCGCCCTCCAGATGGGGGATCTGCGCGAGAACTCGGAGTACCGGTCGGCGCTCGATCGGCAGCAATATGTCAAGGCGCGCATCGGTCATCTGCAGAAGCAGATCACCGAGCTGTCGCTGGTCAACATCGAATCACTGCCCAAGGATCGCGTGGCGCTCGGCTCGTCCGTCAGCCTGGTCGACGCGGAGAGCGGCAAGACGGTCACCTACGAGCTGGTCATTCCCGACATGGCCGATTTCGCGAAAGGGCTCGTGTCGGTGACCTCTCCCATCGGCAAGGCCCTCGTCGGCCACCGCCCCGGCGAGAGCGTCACCATCAAGACCCCCGCGAGCACGCGGGTATACGAGATCGTCAAGCTGGCCACCGTGCACGACAAGGATCATCGATGAGACGGCTCGGCGGCGATCGGCAGGGACGGCGCGCGGCCGCGCTCCTGTCGGTGATCGGCGCGGCGCTGGCGGCGGCTTGCGCCCCCGCCCATGACGTGCAGACGCTCTACAGCCAGCTCCAGAGCAACGACGTCGAAGAGCGCCAGGATGCCCAGGAGGCGATCGACAAGATCCTGCGCGACGGAGACTACGAGGTCTTCGCCAAGGGCGCCGTCAGCCCGGTCAAGGCGCACCGCGCCCCCTCGATCATCTACCTGGCGCACATGGAGCAGCCGCAGGCACGCGCCGCGCTCCGCGATCTCCTGAAACTCGGCAAGCGCAGCATGATCCCGTACAACCCGATCCGGATGAAGCCGACCACGGAGGAGACCGACAGCCGCATCCTGGTCGCCCAATTGATCCACGAGAACGGCGGCGACCCGGAGGCGTTGGCCGCCCTTCTCGAGGGCACGCAGGGCCAGCCGGCGGACGTCCTGGCCGGCACTTGCTTCGCCCTCGGGGCGCTGCTCGATCCGAAGGGGATCCCGTTCCTGGCGACGGCGACCGGTCATGAGAGCCTCGACGTGGCGCGCGCCGCCGTCCAGGCGCTCGGCATGTTCCGGACGCATGAGGCTCTCGAGGCCCTGAAGCCTCCCCTGCATCATGCCTCCCCGGAGGTCCGCAGCGAGGTCCTCTCGGCTCTCGAGCTCCAGCAGGATCCGCAGGTGGTCGATCTCCTCAAGACGATGGCCGCCACCGATCCGACCCGGGAGATCCGTCTCGCTGCGATGAGCCAACTCGGCCGGTTCAAGGGTTCGGCCTCGATCCCGTTCCTGATCGATCAGCTGAAGGGCGCCAACGCGGACAACCGGCAGGGAGCCCTCGACACGCTCCGTCAGCTGACCGGCCAGGCGTTCGGGCCCCGCCCGGAGGCCTGGGAGCGCTGGTGGCAGCAGAGCCAGAAGCAGCTCGCCGCGAGCCACTGACGTGACCCTGAAGTTCCACGAGGAAGTCGTGCGTCTCCTGCGCGCCGGTCGCGTCCTGGTCGTCGCGACGGTGGTGTCCCGCCAAGGCTCGACGCCGCGCGCCCGCGGCTCCCGGATGATCATCACCGAAGACGGCGAGATCTTCTTCAGCGTCGGCGGAGGGGCGTTCGAGGCCCTGGTGATCGAGGACGCACGCGAAGTCCTGCTCGCCGGCCACGGCGACGAGCGGCAGTACCGGTTCACGGAGCACGGAGACGGCGCAACCGGCATGGTGTGCGGCGGCAGCACCCGCGTGCTGCTCGAAATCCTCCGCCCGCCGCTGCCGCTGTTCGTCTTCGGAGCCGGCCATGTCGGCCGTGAGGTCGCCTGGCTGGCTTCCCGTCTGGACTTCGACGTGACCGTGGTGGACGATCGCGCGCCTTTCCTGGAGGCGGCGCGGTTCCCCGAGGGGGTCCGTACGGCGCGCGTCGAGCACGACTTCTCGGCCGGATTGCCCGCGATCCCGCCCGGGGCTTGCGTGACCATCGTGACCCGCTGTCATCGCACCGATCTCGCCGCCCTGTGCCACACGGTCGGCAAGGGAGCCGCCTATGTCGGCCTGATCGGCAGCCGGCGCAAAATCGCCACGGTCCTCGAGCGCGCCGAGGCGGCCGGGATGTCCCGCGAGGCCCTGAGCGAGGTGCGCGCGCCGATCGGGCTTCCGATCGGGGCGGAGACGCCCGAGGAGATCGCCGTGAGC
>CAYLND010000219.1:0-5591 GCA_964384905.1 uncultured Acidobacteriota bacterium | reverse complement strand
GCCTCGCTTCGCGAGGCCTCCCCTCTCCTCGCCGCGCGCCCACCCAACGCGCTGGGAAGCGCGCGTCGGGGCCCTGGGCGCGAGGTCTCAGAAGGCCCGGCGGGCGCAGGCGCCGCGCCTCACTCTTGCCCGATCGATTGCCGTCACAACTCGATCAATTCAATATCCCGAGTTGCTCTGCGCGTGCCTCTCGGGGGCAGGTCGGTCAGAGGCGTGAGGGTGGCTGGTCGTTCGGCTGCCCGCGCCAGCGCAGGGAAAACGCCCGGTACGCCAGGACGAGCGCGACCGATACAGCGAAGCCGACGAGCAGCCACAGCTCGGCCCGCCTCACCCGGCCGATGACCATCTCGGCGCTGCTGCTGAGGGAATAGCCGAGACCGCCCAGGATGAGCGCCCAGAGCGCGCAGCCGGCCGCGTCGATCAGGGCGAAGCGCCAGAAGGGAAGGCCGCGCACGCCCCAGAACAGCATCGACGCCATGCGCGTCCCGTAGACGAAGCGGGCCAGGCCGATCTGCAGCTCGCCGACGCGACCGGTGAAGCGTTCGATGGCCGGCTCCGCCTTGCGATAGAGCGCGCTCGTCCGCAGGATTCCGGAATGGCGCCTGCCGAGGGCGAAGAAGGCGGTGTCGCCGGCGAATCCGCCGAGCGCCCCCAGGGCGATCGCCGAGGGCAGGCGGAACAGGCCGACGTGGGCCGTCACGCCGGCCAGGATCATCGTGACGTCTCCCTCGACCGCGGCGCCGAAAAACACGACGGCCAGACCATAGCGGACGATCAGCGCTTCCATGGGGTCCTTTCTGCGCGTCATGATATCATCCGCGACTTCGACCCCCTGCTGAACGACTGAACGCAACCTCAACATGAGGCGTCAGACGATGATCCGTGTGCGGCGCGAGGTTTCGTGGCCGGTCCTTCTCCTTCTGTCCCTCCTGGCATCACCCTTCGTTTTCGGCGCGGAGGAGAAGTCGTCCGACAAGAAGGCCGAGGCGAAGAAGCCGGCGAAGCTCGACGTCAACGCCGTCCCCGAGAACGCCCGCAAGGTGGAGTTCACGACCGACGAGGGCACGTGGATGGACGTGGACATCTCGCCGGACGGCAAGACGATTCTCTTCGACCTCCTGGGCGACATCTACCGGGTCGGCGTCGCCGGTGGCAAGGCGACGCGCGTCACCTCGGGCCCGGCCTGGGATTACGCGCCGCGCTATTCGCCGGACGGCAGGACGATCGTCTTCTGCAGCGACCGCGGCGGCAACATGAACCTCTGGCTGATGGCCTCCGACGGCTCGTCGCCGCGCGCCCTGACGGAGGAGAAGGACGCGACCCTGTCGTCCCCCTCCTGGACGCCGGACGGCCTGTACGTCCTGGCGCGCAAGGAGGAGACCTCCAAGGCGGGCATCCCGCCGGTCGAGATCTGGATGTACCACCGCGACGGCGGGACCGGCGTCAAAGTGATCTCGAAGGACAAGCTGGACACGTCGGCCGGCCCGGTGGCGAGCCCCGACGGCCGGTACGTCTACCTGACCGGACGCAAGGCCGACTTCTCGTACACGCCGGACATGACGAATGGTCTGTGGAACGTCTACCGCTTCGACCGGATGACCGGCGATCTGATCAGGCTGACCACGGTGCCGGACGGCGGCCTGCGTCCGACGCTGTCGCCGGACGGCCGGCAGATGATCTACGCGCGCCGCTCGGACGCCCACGACCTGCTCTACGCGCGCGACCTGGCGACCGGAGCGGAGCGCGTCCTGTCGCGCGAGCTGCCGCGGGACGACCAGGAGGGGTTCGCGCAGATGGACGTGCTGCCAGGCTCCGCCGTCACTCCGGACGGCAAGAGCTACCTCTACTGGAGCGGCGGCAGGATCCACCGTCTCGAGATCGCCAGCGGCGCCGACAGCGTCGTGCCGTTCACCGCCGACGTGTCGCTCGACCTGCGCCCGCTCCTGCGGGCGGAGGAGCCGGTGGGCGGGCCCGACCTGACGGCCCGGCTGCTGCGCTGGCCCACCCTGTCGCCGGACGGGCGGCTGCTGGCGTTCGATGCCCTGGGCAAGATCTGGATCTGCGACGTCGACGCCGCCGGCAAGGCCGGAGCGCCGCGCCGCCTCACCCGGGACGCGGTGCGCGAGTACGCCCCCGAGTTCTCGCCCGACGGCCGGTTCATCGCCTACGTCACCTGGTCCGACGGCGGCATGGGCCACGTCTTCAAGATCAAGGCGGGCGGCGGCACGCCGGTGCGCCTGACCCGGACGGCGGGACACTACGTGAACCCGGCCTGGTCGCCGAAGGGCGACCGGATCGCCGTGGTCGCCGGCAGCGGCGCCGAGCTGCGCGGCCAGCAGCCCGAGTACGACCCGTATTACGAGATCCGCTGGCTGCCGTCCGAGGCGCCGGCCGGCGGCGCCGAGCCGGTCGCGGTCACCGCCGTGTCGCCCGGGGAGTCGCTGCGCTTCCATCCGGTCCCGGCGTGGAGCCCGGACGGCAATCGCTTGTTCTTCGAAGAAGAAGTCCCGCCCGCCGAGCCGGGCGGCGACAAGAAGGTCGATCTGGTGTCGGTCCGCCTCGACGGCACCGACAAGCAGCATCACCTGCGCTTCGTGCAGGCCGAGGACGCGGTGCCGTCCCCCGACGGCGCCTGGGTGGCCTACGTCAGCCAGGACGACGTCCACGTCACCGCCCTGCCGCGCGCCGGCAAGGAGCCGGTCGAGATCGGCGGCGAAAAGTCGCCAGTGCCGGTCTATCGGCTGAGCACCGAAGGGGGCGGCTACGTCGGATGGGCCGACGGCGGCTCCACCATCGTCTGGGGCATGGGCGCCACCATCTACCGCCAGCGCCTCGACAAGGTTCGCGAGGCGATCCTGAAGAAGGCAGACGAGTCGAAGGACGCCGCCGCGGCGGGCGACGAGAAGACCGCCGAACCCGAGATGCCGAAGCCCCAGGCGATCCCGATCACCCTGACGGTCAAGAAGCCGCGGCCGCAAGGATCGATCGTCCTGAAGAACGCGCGCGCCGTCACCATGAAGGGGGACGAGGTGCTGGAGCGCGCCGACATCGTGGTGACCGGCAACCGGATCGCGGCGATCGGCCGGGCCGGCTCGGTACCGGCTCCGGACGGCGCGCGGGTCATCGACCTGGGAGGCAAGACGGTCATCCCCGGCCTGGTCGACGTGCACGCCCACCTGCACTACTCCGGTTTCGAGATCTTTCCGGAGAAGAAGTGGGAGTACGTCACGAATCTGGCGTACGGCGTGACGACGATCCACGACCCCTCGGCGCACAGCCTGGACGTCTTCGCGGAGGCGGAGATGGTCGAGGCGGGGGATCTGATCGGTCCGCGCATCTACAGCAGCGGCGACGTCCTCTACGGAGGCGTGCAGGCGGCCCAGTACACCAAGGTCGACAGCCTGGAGGACGCGCTGCACGCGGTGCGGCGCATGAAGGCGTACGGCGTGCACTGGCTGAAGGTGTACCAGCAGCCCCGCCGCGAGCAGCGCATCTGGTTCATCGAGGCGGCGCGCCAGGAAGGGGTCGGCGCGACCATGGAGGGCGCCGGCGAGCTGCACACCGACCTGACGAACATGCTCGACGGGTTCACCGGTCTGGAGCACTCGCTGCCGGTGAACATCTACAAGGACGTGGTCACGCTGGCGGCGCGCTCCGGGACGAACTACACGCCGACCCTCATCGTCTCGTACGGCGGCCCGACCGCCGAGTACTACTGGTACCAGCACGCCAACCCGCACGACGACGCCCGCCTGCGCCGGTTCACGCCGCACGAGATGCTGGACGTCCTCGGCCGGCGCCGCATCCACTACCCCGAGGAGGACTTCCACTTCCCGACGGTGGCGAACGGCGCGGCGCGCGTCGCCCGCGCCGGCGGCCGGGTCGCGCTGGGCGCGCACGGTCAATTGCAGGGGCTCGGCGCGCACTGGGAGATGTGGGCCTTCACCGTCGGCAACGGCATGACCCCGATGGAGGCGCTGCGGACCGCCACCTGGGGCGGCGCCGAGGCCCTCGGCTTCGGCAAGGATCTCGGCTCGCTCGAGACCGGCAAGCTCGCCGACCTCGTGGTCATCGACGGGGACCCGCTGTCGGACATCCGCCAGACCCAGAAGGTCGCCTACACCATGAAGGACGGCGTGCTGTTCGACGCCTCCTCCATGGACGAAGTGTGGCCGGAGAAGAAGCCGCTCGGCCCGTTCTTCTGGCAGCGCTGAGCCCCCGGCCGGCCGTCCGCGTGTTGTAGGATGGACGCATGGATCAGCCGGCGGCCGGCCCGGAGCGACCGGAAGGGAAGAGGGCGGAGCGACGCCGCAAGGACAAGCCGTCGCAGGGGAACGGGCGCGAGGCCGCGGCCACGCCCTCGCCGCGCCTGCGCGACGTCCTGTTCAAGGACCTGCGACCCTCCGACCTGCCGCGCAACTTCAAGCAGGATCTGAAGCGGCTCTACCGCTTCTATCTCGACGAGGAGCGGCGGGCGCAGCTCGCCGCGATGGGACGCATCCGGCGCACCTTCAAGCTGCTCGTCTGGCTGCTCAAGAGCCTGCTCGCCAAGCTGTCGCCGGGTCGCCGGCTGGCGCTGTTCGCCTCGCTGGTGATGTGCTTCCTGGGGAAATTCCGCTTCGTCCTGCCGGACGGCGACGTGGTCCGGATTCACTTTCTCCCCGGGGGGTACGTCATCCTCCTGCTCGTGTTCATGCTCGAGCTGATGGAGAAGGTGGCGGCGCGCGACGAGATCGAGATCGCCCGGCAGGTGCAGCTCGCGCTCCTGCCCCGGACCCACCCGCAGCCCGGCGGCTGGTCGCTCTGGTCGTTCATGCAGCCGGCGAACGACGTCGGCGCCGACCTGGTCGATTACATCGATCTGCCCGGGGGGCGTCTCGGCGTGGTCCTGGGGGACGTGGCGGGGAAGGGTCTGGGCGCCGCACTCCTGACGGCGAAGCTGCAGGCGACGCTGCGGGCCCTGTCGCTGGACGGCCGCCCTTTGAGCGACCTGGGGGCGCAGCTCAACTCGATCCTGCACCGTGACGGGATCGACAACCGCTTCGCGACCCTGTTCTATTTCGAAGTGGACCCCGCGGCCGGCCGGCTGCGCTACCTGAACGCCGGCCACAACCCCCCCTTCGTGCTGCGCATGTCGGGCACGGAGTCCCTGGAGGCGTCGGCGATCCCGCTCGGGATGCTGGAGGGGACCGCCTACAGAGAGGGGGAGCTGCGGCTCGATCCGGGCGACGCGCTGGTCGTCTACTCCGACGGTCTGACCGAGGCGAGGAACGCCGCTGACGAGGAGTACGGCGCCGAGCGCCTGCGCGCCCTCCTGCCGCGTCTGCGCGGGCTCACCGCGGAGCAGGTCGTCCAGCGGGTGACCGGAGAGGTGACCTCGTTCCTCGGCGGCGAGCGCCCGCACGACGACCTGTCCGTGGTCGCGCTGGTGCGCCCCGGCGGCGCGCCCGCGGCGTCGGCCGGGGTGATGCCGCCACCGGTCGTGCCGCCGCCATTGGCGGGGACCTGAGACTCACCGCACGGCTCGAAAGCGGGGGACTAGCCCGGATTTCTCACCGCGGGTCTGTTCGCCTCGCTGAAGCTGCGGATCG
>CAYLND010000218.1:0-5603 GCA_964384905.1 uncultured Acidobacteriota bacterium | reverse complement strand
GGAGGGCCGCCTCCAACCTTTCCGTTCTCGCCGAAACCGGTCCCGAGACCGGCTGGCCCGGCGACCCGGTTTCCGGCTTCTTCCTGGTCACGGCGAGGGGCACCGGCGGCACGGGGCCCTGGGGCGCCTACGGGCGGTGAGGCGCGCACGGCGTCTGGGCTGTGCCGTCCTCGTCCTGTCCCTGGCCGCCCACGCTCCGGTCCACGCCCAGAGCACGACCGCCACGCTCACCGGCACCGTGCGCACGCGCGACGGCAGCCCGGCGCCGGGCGCCCTGGTGCAGGCGCGCTCGACCGCGACCGGCGCCGAGCGCTCGGCCCTGTCGGACGCCGGCGGACGTTACCGCATCCACCTGCTGTCGCCCGGCGAGTGGACGATCGTCACCCGTCTCGGCGACGCGCTCGCCGGGGATCCCCGGACCGTCCTGCTGCACCTGCAGCAGACCCTGACACTCGACTTCGAGATCGGCTCCGACCTCACCGAGAAGGTGACCGTGAGCGCCGCTCCGCCGGTCGTCGACCCGGCCCGCATCACCGGCGGGCTGCGCGTCGGCTCCGACATCATCGACGATCTGCCGCTCAACGGACGCTCGTTCACCGACCTGGCCCTGATCGACGGATCGGTCCTGCCTTCGCCGGCCGGCGAGTTCTACGGCGAGCGCAACGCGGTGATGGTCGCCAACGGACAGTCGGGGCGGTCCAACTCGTTCCTCGTCGACGGCCTGGACAACAACGATCTGACCAGCGGCACGGCCCTCAACGCCTTCTTCTCCCAGCAGGTGATCAAGGAGTTCGTGGTGCTGACGCATCAGTTCGCGCCCGAGTTCGGCCGCGCCGGAGGCGGCGTCCTCAACATCGTCACCGAGCAGGGGTCCAACGACCCGACCGCGGGCGCCTTCGTCCAGGGGGTGAGCCGCGGCGTGAACCTGCCCGGACAGTTCATCGATTCTCTGCCTCGTACGCCGGGTGAGAACGACACCGACAGCCGGCTCGACGCCGGGTTCAAGCTCGGGGGACCTCTACGGCGCGACAAGGCGTTCTACTTCCTGGCGTACGAGCATCAGGCCGACGAGCCGGTCGTCCCGTTCACCGGCGTCGGGCGGGACGGGATTCCGGGCGGGTTCATCGTGGCTCCGAATCGCGACGACAACCTCTTCCTGAGGACCGATTTCAACCTGGGCGACTCGCAGTTCCTCATGGTCCGGCTGTCGGGCGACCGTCGCAGCAACGCCGGTCTCAACGTCGGCGGCACGAGCACGCCGGAGACCGGGTTCCATCTCAACGAGAAGGACATGCAGCTCGCGACCTCGCTCAATTCGATCCTGACGCCGGTCCTCTTGAACGAGGCCCGGCTGTTCGTCGGCACCTCGGGCTTCGACCAGTTCGCCAACTCCAGCCGGCCGGGGGTCGACCGCCCCTCCGGCTCCTTCGGCGGCAACAACCTGAACCTCCAGGTCCGTGACGAAGACCGCGTCCAGCTCGTCGACAATCTCACCTGGACGCGCGGGCCGCACACCCTGAAGTTCGGCGTCGACGTCATCCGCTCGCGCACACGCATCCACACGCGCTTCAACCCGAACGGTAATTTCCTGTACGAGACCGACGCGCCGTTCGAGCCCGGGGACTGCGGCGACCTGAACGCCTCCGACATCCCGACCGACCCCGCCCAGCGCGACCAGCCGATCCCCTGCCCCGGCACCGCGGGCGTGGACGACGACGGCGACGGCGTCATCGATGAGCCGGCGCTGCTTCGCACCTATCCTCTCTACTTCCAGCTGATCCAGGGCGAGCCGCGCGCCGACCTGTGGGACACGCGTCTGGCGTGGTTCGCGCAGGACTCCTGGCGCGCCGGCGATCACCTGGTCCTCGACTACGGGCTGCGCTATGACCTGGACACCTTCGTCCTGCCGAAGAGCGACGCCGTCCCCTCGATCTTCCCGAACGGCGGCGCCGGCCGCGACACCGACAACTTCGCGCCGCGTCTGGGATTCGCGATCACCCCGAGAACCAGCGGCCGGTTCGTGATCCGCGGCGGGGCCGGCCTGTTCTACGACAAGCTGGTCCTCGGCTTCCCGGCGGTCGCCGCCATCACCTCGGGCACGCAGATCGGCCTGTTCTTCCCTCAGGGCGAGGCGCTGGAGATCACCGAGAACGTGGTCGAGCAGGTCGGCATCGACGCCATCAAGGCAGGACTCGTTTTTCCCCCCGGGCTGATCCTGCGCTTCTCCACCGGAACGCGTCTCGAGACGCCCTATACGATCCAGTACAACCTCGGCGCCGAGTGGGCGGTCGGGCCGCACGGATCGATCGAGGCGACCGGGACGCGCGTCCTCGGACACCACCTGCCGCTCATGCGCGACCTGAATCCGCCGATTGGCCCGGATCCGCAGGGGGCGCCGATGCACCGCGACACCACCGTCGGCTCAATCGCCGCCATCGTCACCGAGGGGAGCTCGTGGTACAGCGCGCTCAGTCTCGGCTACCGCTGGCGCGGCAAGGACTCCTGGTACTCCGCCTCCTACGTCCTGTCGCGCTCGGAGGATCTCGGGCCCGATCCTCTGAAGGGCGGCATCTCGCTGCCGCCCGACTCGACCAACATCGCGGGCGAGCGCGGGCTGAGCGACAGCGACCGGCGCCACAACCTGGTCCTGGTGGGCGAGACCCGGCTGCCGTGGCTCGGTCTCAGGACGTCGGGCGTGGTGCGTCTGGCGTCCCCGACGCCGTTCAATGTCACGACCGGCCGGGACGAGAACCTCGACGGGATCCTCACCGATCGGCCGCCGGGCGTCCGCCGCAACACCGGCGACTCGACGCCGCTCGCCCCGATCAACCAGGTGCGCCAGGACGCGAACGTCCTGCGCCAGGAGGTCGGTCTGCCCCTGCTCCCGACGCTCACCTCGATTCCGTCGCCGCCCTGGTACCTCCAGGTCGATCTGCGGCTTTCCCGGCCCTTTCCCTGGGGTGACCACCGCGGCGGCGGCGAGATGTTCGTGCAGGTGTTCAACGTCCTGAACCGCTTCAACGGCGGCCCGATCGAGGGACGGGTGATCGCTCCCGACTTCGGCCAGCCGATCGGCCAGCTCGGGCCGCCGCGAACGATCGAGGCGGGCCTCAAGATCGGGTTCTGAGGCGTTTGCTCCGCCGGACCGCGGACGGGCTCGAGTCGACCACCCGGTTCCGCGCGGCCAGGAGGCCGCGCGGGGACGCCGGCTCGGCTATAATGCGCGCCCCTCGGAGGACGACCGATGCAACCGGAGATCGAGATCTTCGCCGCCCTCGCGACCGGTCAGACGGAGCGGTTCCATGACCTCCTCGACACCCATCCCGGGCTGGTCGACGCGCGCAACGAGAACGGCGACTCCCTTCTCCTGAGCGCCGTCTATGCCGGCCGCCGGGACCTGTTCGATGTTCTCTTGACGAAAGGAGCCGGCGTCAGCGTCTTCGAGGCCGCCGCGCTGGGACTGCGCGACCGGGTCGAGAGGCACCTCGAGAACGACCCGACGCTGGTCGGGGCCTACAGCCACGACGGCTGGACTCCCCTGCATCTCGCCTCGTTCTTCGGGCACGAGGAGGTCGCCGACCTCCTCCTGGCCCGCGGTGCCGACGTCAACGCGCGCTCGCGCAGCACGCGCTTCGCGCGCGAGAACACGCCCCTGCATGCCGCCGCCGCCAACCGGCAGATGGCGGTCGCGGAGCTCCTGATCGCGCGGGGCGCCGACGTCAACGCCAGGGACGGCACCGGTTTCACGCCGCTCGCTCTGGCGGCCAACAACAAGAGCGACCTGATGGTCGTGGTCCTGCTCGAGAAGGGCGCGCGGATCGCCTAGGAGCGCGTCGGAGGCCTCAGCGGGTCTGCGCCCGCTGCGTCGTGCAGCACGCGCCGCGCGGGATCGGCTTGCCGTGCGGGCAGGCCGGCGGGTGGTTCAGGAAGCCGCAGATCGAGTCGGTCATCACCGGCGACAGGATGTGCTCGAAGAAGCACGCCTCCTCCTCGACCACCGATTCGTGCATCTGGAAGGTCTCCGAGAACAGCGTCTCGGCGAGGCGGTGCCGGCGGATCAGGCTCTCGGCCCGCCGGCGTCCCGCCTCGGAGAACTCGAGAGGGGCGCCGCCCCCCAGGATGCCGCGGGCGCGCATCCGGTCCAGGAGCGCGGGCGTGGCCAGACGCGCGCCGATGGCGCAGATCTCATGCGCCGCCGGGTCCCCCTCGGACCGCAGCCACAGGTACTCCAGGACCTCGTCGATCGCCTCCTCGTCCTGCTGGTGCGTCAGGAACTCACCGGCCACGCGGCCGTGCTCGAGCTGGATCTGGCGGGAGGCCCGCCGCCCGACGAGCAGGTCGTGCGTCACCATGACGATCGTCTGGCCCTGCGCGTGCATCTGCGTGAACAGTTCCAGGACGACGCGCTCGTTGTCGGCGTCCAGCGAGCCGGTCGGCTCGTCCGCCAGGATGAGGCCGGGGCGGTTGATCAGGGCGCGGGCGATGCACACCCGCTGCCTCTCGCCCCCCGACAGCTGCGAGGGCAGGTGACGCAGCCGGTGAGCGAGACCGACCCGCTCGAGAGCCTGCGCCGCCTCCTGCTCGTCCGCCATGCTGTGCAGGTACTGGGCGAGCATGACGTTCTCCAGGGCGTTGAGATACGGCAGGAGATGGAACTGCTGGAACACCAGTCCGATGCTTTCGCGCCGGTAGCGAATCAGGTCGGGTCGCGACAGGGCGGCCAGGTCGAGCCCGTCCACGGTCACCCGTCCTTCGTCGGGCCGGTCGAGACCGCCGAGGAGGTTCAAGAGAGTCGTCTTGCCCGAGCCGGAGGGCCCCATGATCGCCAGCCACTCCCCCCGCGCGATCTCCAGGCTGACGCGATCGAGGGCGAGCACCTCGCCGTCGTACCGCCGCGTGACGTTGTCGATCCGGATGAAGGACAGACGCGTCTCCCGTTCTCAGTCGCCTCTCAAGGCCGCCGCCGGCTGCACCGACAGGGCGCGCCGCAGCGGCAGGCCGACGGCGACGAGACAGATGGCGAGGGAAGTGGCGAGGACGACCGGGACGGCGATCCCGCTCGGCCCGATGGCGGCCCCGAACAGGCGCGCGCCGATCAGCCGGGTCAGCGCCGCGCCGAAGACAAGACCCGCCAGGGCCCCCAGGAGCGCCAGCAGCGCGGCCTCGCCGAGGAACATCTTGAGGATCTCGCCGTCGCCCGCGCCGATCGCGCGCGCCAGACCGATCTCCGACTCGCGCTCCGCCACCACCGACAGGAGCGTCGTGACCAGGCAGAGACCGGACAGAATCAGCACGATCAACGTCAGGAGCACCATCATCCGGTCGAGCCGGTCCAGGATCGCCCCCTGCGCCTGCGCGATGGCCCGCAGCGGGCGCGCCGTCGTCCCCGGCAGCGCGCGCGTGATCGCGGCGCCCGCCCGCTCCACCGACTCCGGCCCGCCGTCGACCGACAGCGCGAGGAGCGACACGCGCCCGGCCTGTCCGGTGAGCCCCTGCAGCACCCCGAGCGGAACGAACGCCTCCTCGTCTTCCGCCTCGCCGGCCGCGACGAGGCCCGCGACGGCGAGCGCCGCGGCGCCGGCGCCGGCGCGCACCTCGATGCG
>CAYLND010000217.1:0-5608 GCA_964384905.1 uncultured Acidobacteriota bacterium | reverse complement strand
CGGGGCCGGCCGGGCGCGCGACGCGCTCCCGTCCCCCGCCCTTCAGACCGCCTGGCATCGGCGCCGCTCCGTCGGATCGCGCAAGTCGATGCAAACGTGGGGTGTTGAGCGGCGGATTATATCCCACGACGGCGCGCCGCTGTCAACGAACGCCGCTGCGATCCGGTCCCGGAGCGAGGGGCCGCGCCTGCGCTCGGTCTCGGAAGGCCCGGCGGGCGCAGGCGCGGCCCCTCGCTCCGAGATCGTTTCACCGCAATCAAGGAAGCCCGAGGCCGACTGTCATGCGGCTGTGACGCCGGAGGAGTCCGCACCGGCGTGACGGCCGCCGCTCAGACCTGCAGGACGATCCGGCCGGTGACGCCCCGGTCGTAGAGGATCTGGTGCGCCTTGGCCGCGTCGGCGAGCGGCATCAGCCTGGAGACGACCGGCCTGACTTTCTTCTCCCGGACCAGGCGGAACGACTCCGACAGCTCGGGCGTCGTGGTGGCGAACGAGCCGCGGATCTCGAGCTCCTTCAGGATCACCAGCCCCGGCATGAAGGAGACCGCCCGGGTCTCGAGATTGCCGACCACGATGAGGCGCCCGGCCGGAGCCAGGGAGCGCATCGCCTGGTCGAACGTCAGGGCGCCGGTGATCTCGAGGACCACGTCCACGCCGCGACCGCCGGTGAGCCGGCGTGCCGACTCGGCGAACTTCAGGTCGGGAGCGACGATCACCTCGTCCGCGCCGGCGCCCTTCAGGGAATCCGCCTTGCGGGGGGACGAGGTCACCGCCAGCACGCGCGCGCCGATCAGCCGGCAGACCTGGATCGTGTGCAGCCCGACGCCGCCCGACGCCCCGGTGATCAGCACGGTCTCGTCGAGCTGCACGCCGCCGCGCGTGCGCACCACGTGGAGGGCGGTGCCGATGGTACAGGCGCAGATCGAGGCTTCCTCGATCGGCAGCCCGTCGGGGACCCGGGCGAGCCCCTGCTCCTCGGAGACCACGTAGTCGGCGTATCCGCCCGGGATCTCCTCGCCGAAGAAGACCCCTTCCTTGCACAGGGTGGTGCGGCCGCGCCGGCACAGATCGCAGCGCCCGCAAGGCACCCTCTGGATGGTGGCGACGCGATCGCCGGCGCGGAAGCCCTGCACGGCCGAGCCGACCGCCTCGATCGTGCCGGCGATCTCGTGCCCCAGGATCGAGGGAAGCTTGGTGCGCGGCAGGTTGCCGCTGCGGTTGATGATGTCGTGATAGCAGACGCCGACCGCCTGCACCCGGATCAGCACCTCGCGCTCGCGCAACGACGCCGGCTCCGGCGCCGGCATCTCTTCGACCCGCAGCGTCTCCGGCCCCCCGAACTCCCGCATCACCACCGCCCGCATCGTCGGTCGTGCCATCCTGTCCCTCCTGTTCCGCGCCCCGCGGGGCGCGACGACTCAGATCATCCGGTGCCGGATCCCGTCGGGGTCCAGGCGCCGCAGCGCGTCCGCCTCGGCGCGTGTCGGCCCGGCGTCGGTCTCGCCCGTGTCCTCGAGCGCGAAGGCGGTCGCCGACCGCACCTCTTCGGCGGTGACGCCGGCGGCCCGGGAGACCAGACGGAGGCGCCCGCCGTCCAGCCGGAACCGGGCTCTGTCGGTCAGGACGGTCGTCACCGCGTTGCGCGGCGACGGGGCGGTCGTGCAGAAATCCACCCGCTCGACGAGAGACCGGGGCGAGTGCCTCGGCACGGCGATCACCACCTTCTTCAGGTAGGGCCGCATGGACGACGCGCCGGCAGGACCCGGAAGCTTCACGCGCGGACGATGGTAGTCGCCGATGCACGTCGAGTTGGTGCGGCCGCCGGGGTCCACCTGCGCGGCGCCGAAGAACATCAGATCGATGCCGCCGCGACGCGCCCGATCGAACAGATCGGGCAGGGAGACGGTCCCCTCGCAGCGCTCCAGAAGACGGGGATCCACCGACGTCGGCGAGGCGGCGCTCACGACCGGATCGACGGCGCCGACGCAGTTGATGTAGGTGAGACCCGGCGCGTGCGTCGCCCGGGCCAGCGCCACCGCCAGCATCGGGAGGGCGGAGGCGACGCCGGTCGCCACCACGTCGCCGTCCGCGATGCAGCGGGACATCTCGACGACGAGACGGTCGGCTGCCGCGGGGCCGGTCCCCGGAGCGCCGCGCCCTGGTGCGGCGGCCGGCTCCCCTCCGCCGGGCCTCTCGATGGCGCGCACGAACGCGGCATGATCCGCTGTTCCGGTGACGTACCGGCGGAGATAGTCGCCGCTCCGGCCGGCGCTCGCCGCCGCCAGGTACTCGCGCAGGTGGGTGGCGGAGTACGGATAGCCGCGATGGCAGCCGGTTGGAAACGCCCCCGCCGGCGCCTCGACGACCGCTTCGACCCGGTGCGACGGGATCGTCGGGTCGTCCAGCCGCTCCACCAGCTTCTCGGCGGAGGCGATGACCCGCCGGCTGGCGCGCGCCAGGAGACTCTCGGCGTACGGATCGTCGATTCTCAGATTGCCCCTTCGATCCGCGACCTGGGCGTGCAGCAGCGCGACCTCGGGTCGCAGGGCGGTCGCGATCGGGACCGCCGCGCCCGTGGCGGGGTCCTGCACGATCGGCGTCCGGTTCACGCGGGCGTAATCCGAGCCCTCGCCGCCGGGCGCCGGCAGGAACGGCACGCCCTGGGCGCCGGCACGCAGGGCCTGGACGATCTCATAAACGTCGCGCTCGCGGAACCGCAGCCTGCCGCTCTCGATGGCCCCCCTCACGTTCGGCGCGACCACGAACCCTTCCTCGTACTGGAACCCGAGGAATCCGAACTCCGCCTCGGCGACCGCGTCCGCCGCCACCAGCAGATCGAGCGGCAGCGGATTGGGCACGGAGACGACGCGCAGGTCGCGACGCGTCTGCCGGATCAGCTCGAACACCAGGGCCATCGGCGCGCGGTTCAGCTGAAAACCGCCGAGCGTCAGGCACGTCCCGTCCGGGATCGAGGCGACCGCCTGACGCAGGGTGGTCACGACTCCCATCGCGTCCCTCTCCCGGCCGCGCGGCGCGGCGCCCAGCGTGCGGGACGCGGCCGGCTCATTCGGGTCCCCCGTCCGGCCGCAGGTCGTCGCCGGTGAGCCGGCCGAACGGATCGACCACCTCGAGGGCGGCGATCTCCCGAGGCGATGGCGGCGCGGTGACGGGGACGGGACCCTCCGCCAGGGCGAACCCCGTCCGCCGCCGCACCTCGTCCACCGTCGCGTGCGCATGCACCGAGCGCAGACGCATCGAACCGTCGTCGAAGTCCATCACCGCCAGCGGCGTGACGCAGAGCGCCGGGCCTCCCTCGAGCCCGACCGCCGCGCGCCGCCGCCATCCCGGCACCGAGACGTAGTCGACCGTCTCGACGAAGCGACGCGTGGTGTGCTCGCCGGAGAACAGGATCACGTGTCGCGCCAGCGTCCCGATCGATGTCGTGCCGATCGAGCCGGGCCCGCGCACCGCCAGGCGCCCGTCGCGGCCCTTGAGCCCGATCAGATTGGTGCTCCCCTCCCGATCGATCTGCAGCCCGCCGATCAGGAAGACGTCGCAGAAGCGCATCGAGGACCGGCTCGCCACGTCCAGCACGGCGTCGTGGGCCTCCAGGTACTCGATGAGCTCGTGCGACCGGCTGGAGCGCACCGCCGTCCAGGCGGCGGGGCCGATCTCCGCGCCGCGCTCGACCCGCAGACCGTGCCGGACGGCCAGATCGGGGGCGTGCAGCCGCTGCGCCATCAGCGCCGCCGCCAGGAGGATCTCGGCGTGCAGGCCGAAGGCGACGACCTCGCCGTCGCGCAGCTCGCGCGCCAGCACGCACGCCAGGAGTCGCGCCAGCGCCGGTCGCTCGATCGCCGGACGCGCCGCCGGCTCCGACGCGCCGGACCGGCTCATGCCGGAGCCATCCTCAGCCCCTCCAGCCGGTCCGCCCCGATCGTCTTCACGTAGTCGTCGTGCTCCTCCGCCCCGTAGACATGGCGCTCGAGGTAACGCTGGTACGGGACCGGATCGCCGCGCCGTCGGGCCTCGCCCGCCGCCGCGTACTCGCGGTAGTGCTCGAGGTCCGGCACGTAGCGGCCGCTGACGCCCCCGGGATGGGCCCCCCAGGGCGTCTCGACCACGAGCGCGCCGCGCACCAGGGTCCGCTCGGGCGACGCGGCCGTCTCCTCGCCCGGAACGATCCGCTCGACCGTGGCCACGACCGGACCGCGGCACGCCAGGGCCAGCGCTCGCTCCGAAAACGAGCGTCCCAGATAGGCCTCGCGCGCCGCGCGCGCGTTGCCGTGCGCGTCGGCCTCGGCGAGATGCAGGAACACGATGTCCGGCTGCACCGGCGGGACGCGCAGATAGAGCCGCCCGTTCTCCCGCACCTCGACGAGGTCGGGATTGAGCTCGGGGAGGCTGGTGCCGACGGCGCCGCGCCAGAGGACGTGCGGCAGCCCCCAGGCGGCCGCCTTGAGGGCCAGATGCCAGACGCACTCGTCGCACTCCCACACCGCGATCTCGCCCCGCTCCGCCGACCGCCGGAACGCCGGGGCGATGCCGGCGACCCGCTCGAACGCGACGCCCGCGCTCACCACCCGGCGGACGCAACCCGCCCCGATCAGCAGGTCGGTCTCGATCCCGGAGGTCGGGCCGGAGACCACCGTCAGATCCTTCACGCCGCGGCGGATGAGGGCGCGCACGATCGCCATCGGGGGATTCTGGTACGAGAAGCCGGACAGCCCGACGGTCATGCCGTCGCGCACCAGCGCCGCCGCCTCCGCGAGGTCCGCGACGCGCTCGGCGCGGCTCATGAGCGCGGCCTCACCGCTTCGCGGCGAGGAGCGGCCGGAACTTGTAGCCGTAGACGATGTAGCCGTGCTCCTCGGCGTCGCGGATCTTGCGGACCACCATCTCGACCGGCATGCCGATGGCGAGCTCCACCCCCTCGCTGTCGGCGAGCTGGCAGGAGACGAGCGGCCCCTCCTCGAGACGCACCATGCCGACGTCGTACGGCGCCATCGAGGCGTAGCCCCGCGGCGGCTGCAGGACCCTGCTGAACGAATAGAGCGTGCCGCGCCCGGAAAAGACGAACGGGCGCAGCCCCGCGGTCCGGCACGACGGACAGACGGTGCGCGGCGGGAAATACCGCGCCGGACAGGCCGGACAGGCGCTGCCCTCGAGACGGTAATACGCGCCGCGCAGCCGATGGTATCGGGGGAGCTCCACCTTCACACCTGCAGGATATGGGTCACGGCGACCGAGCCGGAGCCGCCCACGCTCTGCGCCATGCCGATCGTCGCGCCCCGGACCTGGGCCGCCCCGGCCTCGCCGCGCAGCTGCAGGACGGTTTCGACGACCTGGTAGACGCCGCTGGCGCCGACCGGGTGGCCGCGTCCCTTGAGCCCGCCGAGCGTGCCGATCGGGATGTCGCCCCCGAGCCCGATGCGTCCCTCCGCGGCGAGCTTCAGGGCGCTGCCGCGATCGGCGAAGCCGCACGCCTCGAGGCAAAGGACCGAGACGATCGTGAAGGCGGCGTGCCGCCCGAACAGGTCGATTTCGCCCCGTCTCACCTTCGCCGGGGCCATCCCCCGGCGGGGCGAACCCGCCCCCCCCCGCCCCC
>CAYLND010000216.1:0-5639 GCA_964384905.1 uncultured Acidobacteriota bacterium | reverse complement strand
CTTCTCGCCGAAGATCGCCCGCAGCAGCTTCTCCTCCGGCGTGAGCTGGGTCTCGCCCTTGGGCGTCACCTTGCCGACCAGGATGTCGCCCGGACGGACATGGGCCCCGATGCGAATGATGCCCGAGTCGTCCAGGTCCCTGAGGAAGTCCTCCGAGACGTTGGGGATGTCCCGCGTGATCTCCTCGGGGCCGAGCTTGGTGTCGCGGGCCTCGATCTCGAATTCCTCGATGTGAATCGAGGTGAAGTAGTCGTCCGTCACGAGCTTCTCGGAGACCAGGATGGCGTCCTCGAAGTTGTAGCCGCGCCACGGCATGAACGCCACGAGCACGTTGCGGCCCAGTGCCAGCTCGCCCAGCTCGGTGCACGGCCCGTCCGCCAGGACCTCGCCCTTCCGGACCTTGGCGCCGGGCTTCACCACCGGCTTCTGGTTGATGCAGGTGTTCTGGTTCGAGCGCTTGAACTTGGTGAGGTTGTAGATGTCCGCGCCGAAGTCTTCGTTCTCGCGGCCCTTCAGACCGTACCCCTCGCCCGAGACGCGGATGATGATGCGCTGCGAGTCCACGTAGTCGACGGTGCCGTCGCGCTGGCAGATCACCACCGCTCCTGAGTCGCGGGCGGTGATCTGCTCCATGCCGGTACCGACCAGCGGCGCCTCCGCCCGCACCAGCGGCACCGCCTGGCGCTGCATGTTCGAGCCCATCAGCGCGCGGTTGGCGTCGTCGTTCTCCAGGAACGGGATGAGCGACGCCGCGACCGAGACCAGCTGCTTCGGCGAGACGTCGATGAACTGCACCTCGTCGCGCTGCACGAACTTGGATTCCCCGATCACCCGCGCGGTGACGCGGTCCTCGACGATGCGCCCCTCCTCGTTCACCCGCACGTTGGCCTGGGCGATGATCGCCTTGTCCTCCTCCCAGGCGGTCAGGTAGAACGGGTGCGGCTCGAAGTCCGGCAGCCGGACCTTCTTCCCCGACTTGCGCAGGCCGCGCAGGGCCTTCTCGAGCTCGCCGGCCTCGACCACCTGGCCGAGCTCGAAATGCGAGTCGCCCTTCGCGGTGATGCGCACGTAGTCCATCACGGCGCCCCCCTCGACCTTGCGATAGGGCGACTCGATGAACCCGAACTCGTTGATCCGGGCGTAGCACGACAGCGACGAGATCAGGCCGATGTTCGGGCCCTCAGGCGTCTCGATCGGGCAGATGCGCCCGTAATGTGTCGGGTGCACGTCCCGCACCTCGAACCCCGCGCGCTCGCGCGACAGACCGCCCGGCCCGAGCGCCGACAGACGGCGCTTGTGGGTGATCTCCGACAGCGGGTTCGTCTGATCCATGAACTGCGACAGCTGGGACGACCCGAAGAACTCCTGGATCGCGGCCATGACCGGCTTGGCGTTGATCAGATCGTGGGGCATGGCGGTGGTCATTTCCTGATACACCGACATCTTCTCCTTGATGGCGCGCTCCATGCGCACCAGGCCGATACGAAACTGGTTCTCCAGGAGCTCGCCGACGGCGCGCACGCGGCGGTTGCCGAGGTGATCGATGTCGTCGATGCCCGTCGGGTTGCGGCGCAGCCCGAGCAGGTACTTCAGCACGAGAACGAAGTCGTCCGTCGCCAGGACGCGCTGGTCGAGCGGGAAGCTGGTGCCCAGCTTGGTGTTCATCTTGAGCCGGCCGACGCGGGACAGGTCGTAGCGGTTGGCGTCGAAGAACATGCCGTTGAACAGCGTCCGCGAGCCCTCGAGCGTCGGGGGATCGCCCGGCCGCAGGCGCCGGTAGATCTCCACCAGCGCCTCCTCCGGCGTCTTGACGGCGTCCTTCCGGATCGTCTCGGACAGGATCGAGCCGAGATCCGACTCCGGCGGGAAGAACACCTCGAAGGACGCGATGCCCCGGGCGATGATCTCGTCGAGGGCCTTCCCGGTCAGTCTCTCGTTCGCCTCGCACAGGATCTCGCCGGTGCGCGTGTCGACGACGTCGGTGATGGCGAGGGCGCCCTCCAGCTCCTCCGGATCGACGCCCACCTGCTCCACGCCCGCCTTCTCGAGCGCCGCCACGGCCGCCGCCGAGATCTTCTTGCCCTTCGCGACCACGACCTCCTTGCCCTTCTTGTCGGTGACGTCGGCGCGGGTCCGGTGGCCGGCGAGACCGGCCGACGTCCTCCAGGCGAGCTTCTTGCCGTCCACCAGAATCGTCTCGGCGGTGTGGAAACGTCGCAGGATCTCCTCGTCGGATTTCATCCCCAGCGCGCGCAGCACCACGCTGCCGAGGAACTTGCGCTTGCGGTCGATGCGCACGTAGAGCAGGTCCTTCTCGTCGTACTCGAACTCCAGCCACGAGCCGCGGTACGGAATGACCTTCGCCATCCAGACCTTCTTCTGATCGTCGGACTGGAAGAAGACACCGGGCGACCGGTGCAGCTGGGACACGATGACGCGCTCGGTGCCGTTGATGATGAAGGTGCCGTTCTCGGTCAGGAGCGGGATCTCGCCGAAGTAGACCTCCTGCTCCTTGATGTCGCGGATCTCCTTGTTGCCCGAGTCGCTGTCCTTCTCGTAGACCACCAGCCGGATCTTCACCTTGAGAGGGACGGTGAAGTGCATGCCGCGCTCCTGGCACTCGGCGACGTCGTACTTGAACTTGAGCGAGACCGGGTCGCCGCACATCTCGCAGTGATCCACGCGGTTCTCGTTGGCCCAGCCGCAGTCAGGACAGGTGTGGCGCGGCGCCTTGGGGTTCTGCGAGATCGTCTTCTTGCCGCACTTGACGCAGGCGATGCGGAGGTGCTCCAGACCCTCCAGCTTGCCGCACTTGCACTCCCAGTTGCCGATGGTGTACTCGACGAACTCCAGCGAGCAGGTCTGACGGAAGTCGGTGATCGGGAAGATCGACTTGAAGACGGCCTGCAGCCCGGTGTCCTCGCGATCCTGGGGGGCCGTGTAGATCTGCAGGAAGCGCTCGTAGGAGCGCTTCTGCACCTCGATCAGGTTCGGGATCGGGATGGCGGTGTGGATCTTCGAGAAGTTGACGCGCTCGCGGCCGTTGCCGTTCGACGGCGTCGCCTGCTCTTCGGTCATCATCTGGGTCAAGAGTCCCCCTTCCCCCCTGCGCTCACCGGATGGCTGGAGCGCGGGTGGAGTTGTACTCGGATGTCACGCACAGAGGCCCCCGCGGCGCGGCGCCCCGGGAAGCGGGGCGTTGATGGAACGAAGCGCCGGACGGGGGTCGGGTGGAGCGCACGGCGGCGCCTCTCTACTTCAGGTCGACCTTGGCTCCGGCCTCCCCGAACTTCTTCTTGATTTCCTCGGCCTCCGCCTTGGACACACCCTCCTTCACGGTCTTCGGCGCCCCGTCGACCAGGTCCTTGGCCTCTTTCAGTCCGAGGCTGGTCACCTCACGGACGACCTTGATGACGTTGATCTTCTTGTCGCCGACCTCGGTCAGGACCACGTCGAACGTGTCCTTCACCTCGGCGGTGGCGGCCGCCCCGGCCCCCGCGCCCGGCGCACCCACCATCATCATCGGCATCGCCGCCGCCGCGGACACGCCGAACTCCGCCTCGAGCTCCTTGACGAGCTCGGCCACTTCGAGCATCGGGGCGGCTTTGAGATAGCTCTTGACGTCTTCCTTCGTAATCGCTGGCATTCTGGCCTCCTGATTCAGTGCGCTCGATGTCGCTCCGTGAATCGTCGTCGGGAACGGGCGCCGCCGCCGTCAGGCGGAAGGAGCGGCGTCCGGTGAGACGGCATCCTCGGATGCCGGTGGCTTCTTCTTGGCGATCTCGTTCATCACCCGCACCAGGTCGCGATGCGGCGCCTTCAGCACCTGCACCAGCCGGGTCATCGGGGCGTTCAGGGCTCCCAGCAGGCGCGCCATCAGCACCTCTCTCGATGGCAGCGACGCCAGCGCCTTGATCGACTGGGGATCGACGATCCGGCCGTCCACCAGGGCGGCCTTGACCTGGAGCCCCTGGTTGTCCTTGGTGAACTCCTCCAGGGCCTTGGCGAGGAGGGCCGGATCCTTGCTGCTGTAGGCGATCGCGGTCGGCCCCTGGAAATGAGCCGCGAGCCCTTCGTAAGGCGTTCCCTTGATGACCCGGAGCGCCAGCCGGTTCTTCACCACGCGGTAGCGCGACGAGGTCGCGCGGACCTTCTTGCGCAGCGCCGAGACCTGGTTCACGGTCAGCCCGCGGTAGGCGAGGACGAAGGTCGGCGGCTGCCCCTGCAGCACGCTCTTGAGCGCCTCCATCTCCTGGGTCTTCTCCTGCTTGTTCATCGAAGTGTCGCCCCCTAGGCGAGCGCCTCCAGGCTCGCGGTATCGAGCCGGACGCTCGGGCTCATGCTGCCGGACACGTACGCCGACCTCAGGAACTTCCCCTTGGCCGTCGGCGGCTTGGCGCGCAGGACGGCGCTGACCAGCGCGCGGGCGTTCTCGATCAGCTTCTTTTCGTCGAACGAGGACCGGCCGAACGGGACGTGGATGATCGACGTCTTGTCCACCCGGAACTCGACCTTGCCGGCCTTGATCTCCTGCACCGCCTTCGTCACGTCGAAGGTGACCGTGCCCGTCTTCGGGTTGGGCATCAGCCCCTTCGGTCCCAGCACCTTTCCGAGGCGCCCGACGTCCTTCATCATGTCCGGCGTCGCCACCACGGCGTCGAAATCGAGCCAGCCCTCCTGGATCTTCTGCACCATCTCCGGCCCGCCCACGGTGTCGGCGCCGGCCTTCTCGGCCTCCTTGATCTTCTCGCCCGAGGCGATCACCAGGACGCGCTTCGAGGCGCCGGTGCCGTGCGGCAGGACCACCGTGCCGCGCACCATCTGGTCGGCGTGCTTCGGGTCGACGCCGAGGAGGAGCGCCAGCTCCAGCGTCTCGTCGAACCGGGCGTATTTGATCCTCTTGACGAGAGGAATCGCCTCGTCGAGCGACACCGGCTTCTCGGGGACCTGCTTCTTCGCCGCCGTGTACTTCTTGCCGTGGGTCTTCACGTGGTCACCTCGATCCCCATGCTGCGCGCCGTCCCGAGCACAGTCCGGATCGCCGCCTGCAGATCATCGGTGTTGAGATCCGGCATCTTGGTTCGCGCGATCTCCTCGACCTGAGTCATGGTGACCTTGCCGACCTTCTCCTTGTTCGGCACGCCCGACCCCTTGGCGAGGCCGGCCGCCTTCTTCAGCAGGATGCTGGCGGGGGGGGTCTTGGTGATGAAGGTGTACGACCGATCGGCGTACACCGTGACCACCACCGGGATGACCATCCCCTCGCCCGCCTTCGCGGTCTGCGCGTTGAACGCCTTGCAGAAGTCCATGATGTTGACGCCCTGCTGTCCCAGGGCGGGCCCGACCGGCGGCGCCGGGGTCGCTTTTCCCGCGGGGATGTGCAGCTTGACGAATCCGACGATCTTCTTGGCCATGCGCGAACCTCAAGGAGTCCCTAGAGCTTCTCCACCTTCAGGAAATCGAGCTCGACTGGCGTGGAGCGCCCGAAAATAGTCACCATCACCTTGACCGTGGCGCGATCGTTGTTGACCTCGTCCACCAGCCCGGAGAAATTCGAGAACGGCCCGTCGACGATGCGCACCGAGTCGCCCCGCTGGAAGTGGAACTTCGGCTTGGGCTTCTCCGCCGCCACGGAGACC
>CAYLND010000215.1:0-5677 GCA_964384905.1 uncultured Acidobacteriota bacterium | reverse complement strand
GACGACGAGCCGCTGGTGGACGGGCGTCCGTGGCGCGACGCCGGCGTCGCGCGCGACGTCGCGATCGCCGCGGGCCCGGGGGCCCGGCTCAGGCGCGACGACGGTCTCGAGCGCTTCGACGTGCTGCCGCTCCTGGTGGCCACGGACGGCGCCGTGGCGGCGCTCGGTCACGATCGGCGCCGGCTGCGACCGAATATCGTCATCGCGGACGTGCCCGGTCTGGCGGAGCGCGGCTGGGAGGGACGGACGCTGCGCGTCGGTCCCGCGCTGATCGGCGTCCAGGGCCTGCGCCCCCGCTGCGTCATGACCACGTTCGACCCCGACACGCTGGCGCAGGACCGGACCGTTCTCGAGCGGATCGTGCGCGATTTCGACGGACGCCTGGCGCTCGACTGCTACGTGATCGAGGGAGGAACGGTCGCGGTCGGCGATCGCGTCGCACTTCTCGACGGCCAACCCCTCACGGAGCGAGCGTCCCCCGCGCCGTGAAGATGTCCAGATTGTTCTTGTCGCGTCGATCGGTCCACACGGGAAAGACGCCCGAGGCGGTCGCCGCGATCCCGATGTAGTCCCCGATGTAGCCGAGATTGCCGAGCACCGACGACACGCTGGAGACGCGCCGGTTCGGCGAGAAGTTCACCCCGTCGAACGTGTTCGTATAGAAGGCGTCGTAATCGACGTTCGCGGGGTCGAGTCGCCTGTCGAGCCAGACCAGGCTCACCAGCCCGTTCGGATGGGCCGCCATCCACGGGAAGAATTGATCGGTCGCGTTGGTCTCGTCGGTCACCTTGACCGGCGGCGTCCAGGTCCTGCCGCCGTTCCTCGAGATACTCAGACGAAGATCCGCGTTGTCGCACGGCGGCCCGAAGACCTGGGTGTTGCACGAGCCGCGGGCGAAATCGATCCAGGCGACCCAGATCGCGCCGTCCGGCGTGATCGCCGCCGTCGGAAAGCTGTTGGCGCGGAACCCGACGAACGGATTGGCGAAGAACTTCGGGTCGGCGTTCCTGAGATAGAACTCGCCCGGGCTCGGCAGCCCGGTCGCGATCGGCCCTGGAGCCGCCCAGGTCTTCCCTCCGTCCTTGGACTTGCTGAATTTCATGTCGAGCGTCCCGACGCCGTCGAATTCCGAGTAGACGACGTAGGCCGTGCCGTCGGGCGCCACCACCGGCAGGCTGGCCTCGACGATCGTCGACGAGGTGCCGCGATCGAGCGTCACCGGCGCCGACCAGGTGAGCCCGCCATCGCTCGACTGCGTGACCCGGATGCCCTCCACGAACGTGGGGACGTGATCCTCGAACGTGTAGCTGAGATAGAGGCGCCCCTTGAACTTGCTGGCGGATCGTGCGTCGGCGGCCATGTACGGCTTGTCCGTCAGGCCGCTGCCGGCGACGCCCCTGGCGACGACCGTGAACCCGGGAAACGTGCGGCCGCCGTCGGTCGACCGGGCCACGAGCACGTCCGACCCGGTCGGATTCGTCAGCGAATTCCCGGGATTGTGGATGTTGAGATACGCGTAGTAGAAGACCCCTCCCAGGTCCGCGGTGACAGACGGGTCGGCGCAGTCGCTGGTTCCGTCGGGCTGCACCGGCAGACGGCCGCCGGGAGTCCACGTCTGGCCGCCGTCGCCCGTCCGGCTGACGTAGCACGAACCGCCTCCGGACGCCTGCGTGTTGTCCTTGAACCCCGCCACCAGATTGAGGGGATCGACGGGGCTCGCGGCCACACTGGTTTCGTTCTCCTCGATCGAGCCTGCCTGACTCGGGTCGCCGACGAGCTGGACATCCGGCCCGAAGGTGACCTCGACGCCGCCGAAGGCGCCCGCGGCCTGGCCGGCGAGGACCGGGACGACGGCGGCGATGGCTACCGACAGGATGGCCGCCTGATGCCGGGATGGCCGGGCGGAGCGGGTTCGATACATGGCGCCTCCTCCTTCGAGGGATCATCTACGGCGATCATCGCGACCGGTCAACTGTTATCGACGCTCCCGGCCAAGACACGGTAATCTATGGGCCGGTCAGGTGGCAGATGTCACAGGCAATCCGAATGGCAGCCGGGGCGCGCGTTCGCCTCCGCGATTTCGATCCCGACGACACCTCGCTCTGTCGCGACAAGGACGAGGCCCTCGAGACGCTCGAGCGCCACGTCCGGCGCATGGCCGAGCTGCAGCAGATCCTGTTCGCCGAGGCGAAGCACGCGCTCCTGATCATCCTGCAGGCGATGGACGGCGGGGGGAAGGACGGCACGATCCGTCACGTCATGTCAGGGCTCAACCCGCAGGGCTGCCGGGTCACCGGCTTCCGGGCGCCGACGCCGGAGGAGCGCTCGCACGATTTCCTCTGGCGGGTGCACCGCGAGACGCCGGCCCTCGGCTGGATCGGGATCTTCAACCGCTCGCACTACGAGGACGTCCTGGCGGCGCGCGTCCGGGCGATCGTGCCGCGGCCGGTGTGGCGCGGGCGCTACGAGCACATCAATCGCTTCGAGAGGCTCCTGTCCGATTCCGGCACGACGATCCTGAAGTTCTTCCTGCACATCTCGAAGAGCGAGCAGAAAGAGAGGCTGGAGAAGCGTCTCCGCGACCCGCGCCGCGCCTGGAAGTTCGACCCGGTCGACTGGCAGGACCGCAAGAAGTGGGACGACTACATGGAGGCGTACGAGGACGTCATCAACCGGTGCGGCACGCCCTGGGCGCCGTGGCACATCGTGCCCGCCAACCGGAAATGGTACCGGAACCTGATCGTCTCCGACCGGATCGTCGACGCCCTCGAGGGGATGCGTCTCCGCTTTCCCTCACCGCGTGCCGGCGCCCGTGCCGCGCGCCGGCGGCGGCCCGGCTGAGCCGCCCTCGGCCGACGCGGTCTTGCGATCCTCGTAGACCAGGACGCCGTTCGAGAACGTCATGCGCACCGGGTCCTGCGACAACTGATCCGGCCGCGCCGCCAGCTCGAGCGGATTCCTGTCCAGGATCACGAAGTCGGCCTTCTTGCCGGTCTCGACCGACCCGACCTTGTCCTGAAGCCCGAGGGCGCGCGCCGCGTCGGCGGTATACGCCCGCAGGGACTGGGCGACGCTGAGACCCTCCTCGGGTCGCCAGCCGGCGCGCCCGACGGCCCACTCCATCACCTTGGTCGGCTGGAACGTCTGGGAGGTCATCGGCCAGTCGGAGTTGATCGCCACGGCGACGCCGGCCTCGACCAGCGCCTTGTACGGCATCGCCGATTTCATCCGGTCGTCGCCCAGGGCGTTCTGCAGGAAGACGCGGTATGGGAAGCGGGTCGGCTGCAGGGTCACCACCACGCCGCTCCGGCCGATCGCCTGCAGACGGGCGCGATCGTCCTCCGAGACCAGGTCGAGGCCGTCGGCGCGCAGCAGGGGCGTCGCGACCTGCCCCGGCGTCCCGCCCGGCCCCTCTTTGGACGCGGGTCCGGCCGCCGGGCCGGACGAGCGGGCGCGGTCGGTGGCGTCGAGGATCATGTGCACCGCCAGGCTCCCGGAGGCGCCCAGCACCACGCTCTCCCGTCCGGCCGCCCACGACGCGACGCGCCGGTCGATCTCCTCCGGGGGCATCGCCAGGAAACCCGAGGTCCACGGGGCGTCGTGGTAGACCTGGAACAGCGCCGCGCCCCAGCCGATCGGCGTCCCGTCCAGGGAGTACAGCGGCGGGCCGATGAGCAGACGGTCGGGGTCGGGGCTTCGGCCCGCTTCGCGATACGCCTGGAGCGCGCGCCGCGCGTCTTCGTTCGGGCCGAACGGGCCGGCGACGAGACGGACCGGCATGTCCCCCTTGGCCAGAAGGGTCTCGGCCGTCTTCAGATCGGCCGGCGTCGCGAGCGGCTCGCCGACCGAGGTGATGCCGAAACGGCTGGCGGTCTCGAAGAAGCGCGCCGTCGCCTCCTGCCGCACGCCTTCGGGCAGGAGCTCCCAGACGCGGTTCATCACCACGAAGACCGGGGTCTCGCGGACCAGGCCGCTCGGCTGACCCTGGACGTCGAGCGCCACCTCGCCGCTGCCCGGCGGGAACGGCAGGGTCTTGAGAGCGAGCTTCTCGATGGCGCGGCTGTTCAGGAGAGCGACGTGATGGTCGAGGCTCAGCAGCAGCAGCGGATTGTCGGGCGCGACCCGATCGCCGAGCGCGCGGTCGAACTTGCGGGCCGCCGCGAGCTTCGGATTGAAGCCGGCGGCCACGATCCATTCGTAGGGCGCCGGCTTCTTCGTCTTCATGAACTCGCTCAGGGCGCTCTCGACCTCCTCGGGCTGGCCGAGCGGGCTTCCCGTCTTGTCCGTCAGAGCCAGCCCCGCCGAGAGCTCCCAGAAGCCGAACGGGCCGTGCACGCGCGAATCGATGAAGCCCGGCAGGAGGGCGCGTCCCTGCAGATCGACAACGCGCGCGGCCGGTCCGGCCATCGCCTTGATCTGCGCCGTCGTGCCGACCGCGGCGATCCGGTCGCCGGCGACCGCGACCGCCTCGGCGGTCGAGCCGCTGCCGTCCATCGTGAGCACGACGCCGTTCACCAGAATCAGATCGACGCGTGCCGCCGCGGCGCCGGCGGCGGACGCGGGCGCGGCTCCGACAGGCGTCGCGGCGAGCGGCAGGAGGATGGCGGCCGAAAGCACGGAGAGCCGGAAGCGCTTCATCGAGTGACCTCCAGTCCCTGGGTCCTGGTTTTGAACGCGAGGGCCGATCCGTCGGCGAGAACGCGGCAGGCACACGCGTCGGGCTGCGGCGACCTGCCGACGAGGCGCACCGCCTTCGATGGGTTGAGCGGAACGCCGCGCGCCCCTTCGCCGGCATGGCCCGCGAGGAAACGGGCGCGCTCCCGCGCCAGCCCGTCGTCCTCCGCCGGCAGCAGCTCGGTCAGGAGCGCGGGGCCCTCGTCGGCGCGCCCGAGAAGGGCGAGCGATCGATACAGACCGACGCGCGCCCCGCCGCCCGGATCGAAGGGCGCCAGGTAGAGCGCGCTCCGGAAGGCGGTGAGCGCTTCCGTGATCCTCTCCTGTCGCATCCGGCTCCTGCCGAGCAGCACGTAGGCCGGCGCGTAATCGGGGGCGAAGCCGATCGCCGCCAGCGCCGCCTTCTCGGCGTCACCGGCCGAGCCGCGCAGCAGGTGCAGATCCCCGAGAGCGACGTAGGCCTGCAGCATCATCGGGTCGCATTCGAGGGCCCGCCGGTAGGCGGCTGCCGCCTCGTCGCGGCGGCCCGCGATACCGGCCAGGAGATCTCCCTTCGCGAAGTGAACCGGGCCGCGGTCGGGCCACCTGGAGGCGGCCGCCTCGAGGAGCGCCAGGGCTTCGTCCGTCGTTCCGCGCCAGGCGACGATCTGGGCCAGCGCCAGAGACACTCTCTCGTCGTCGGCCATGCCGTCGTCCAGACGCGCCCGCAGCCTCTCCTCCGAGGCGGCGAGCGCGGGCCCCGTCCCGGCCAGCCGCCGCGCCTCCTCGCGCACGAACGGATCGATCGGATCGAGGCTCAGTGCCTGCAGGGCCTCGGTGGCGGCCTCCACCGGCCGGGACAGCGCCTCGAGCACCAGCGCGCGCCGCAGCCGATCCCACGCGTCGTCGTCCGGAGCCGCGGCGAGCTCGGCCTCCAGCGCCCCGGTCCGGCCCAGGGCCCCGACCAGACCCCCGAGCGCCGCCAGAACCCCAGCAATCACCGCGCGACCCCCGTTCAATTGCA
>CAYLND010000214.1:0-5714 GCA_964384905.1 uncultured Acidobacteriota bacterium | reverse complement strand
GATCCGCAGCTTCAGCGAGGCGAACAGACCCGCGGTGAGAAATCCGGGCTAGGCCGGAGGCGCGCTCGGGCTCAGCGGGACGGGCCGGCCGGGCGCTCCCGGAGCCGGCGCTCGTGCTCCGCCAGAAAATCCTTCCGGAGTCTTTCGACCAGGGCGTCCCGCTGATCGTACAGTCGTCTCTGCTTGCGGGGCTTGACGCGGGTCATGGCGTACGCGACCAGGAGCGGCACCGCGATCGTGCTGTCGGTGTAGACCACGACGGAGTCGGTGAGCCGATCGGGATCGACCTTCCCCCAGGAGACCGCCTCGGACGGCGTGGCGCCCGACAGGCCGCCGGTGTCGGCCCGCGCGTCGGTGATCTGGATGAAGTAGTCGTGGCCGCGGTCCGCCAGGCCGAGGATCTCCTGGATTTGCGGCTCGGTTTGAAGGATAAAATTCTTCGGGGAGCCGCCCCCGAGCATGATCACGCCGCTCTTGCCGTGACCCTGACGCGCCGCGTACACGATGCCGGCGGTCTCGTTCACGTCGCGCGACACGTCGATACGCGGCCCGGTGCCGCGCATCGCGAGCTCGGCGATGTTCATGCCGATCGAGGAGTCGCCCGGCGAGGAGACGTAGCAGGGCACGCCGGAGCGATAGGCGACCGAGAGGACGCAGGTGTCCTCCACGCCCATCTCCTTCTCGCGCGCCGCCAGGTACCGGCCGAGCAGAAAATGCAGCTCGGCGGTGCCCATCTCCTTGGCGAACGGCTTCTCGGCCATGATGGCGCGCAGGTAGTTGTCGGTGTCCAGCAGGACGCTGTAATCGAACAGGATGTCGTAGATCCGGATGACGCCCTCGCGCCGCAGGAGCGCGTCGTCGACGTCGGGCGTGCCGCGGTGCAGCGACATGCCGAGCCCGTAGTGCGTGTCGTGATAGAGATTCGCCCCCGTCGACACGATCCAGTCGACGAAGCCCGACTTGATGAGCGGGATGATGCACGAGCGCCCGACGCCCGCCGGAGTGAGCGCCCCCGACAGGCTCAGCCCGATGGTGACGTCCTCCTGCAGCATCTTCTCGCAGTAGAGACGGCACGCCTTCTGCAGGCGCCCGCCGTTGTACGCCAGGAAGGTCTCGTCGATCAGTCGATCCGCGGTCATGCCGGCGCGGATGGGATCCGGATAAATCCTCTGACCCGAAAGAAAGCCCTTCTTGTGATCCATCCGCACCCTTGCTGTTCGGTGATCGAGAGCGCAATTGCTTTTGCGTGACGCTGCCTCGGATATTAACACGCGCGATCCGGGGCGCGCAATATCGGGCGGGCTCGGCGCGGGCGTCCGGCGCGGCTAAGCGGAGAAGGACGTCCCGCAGCCGCAGGTGGACTTGGCGTTCGGGTTGCTGAAGGTGAAACCGGTTCCGTTGAGACCGTCGGAAAAATCGAGGGTCGTCCCGTTCAGGACGATGGCGCTCTTCTTGTCGACGATGATGCGGACGCCGGCCTGCTCGTACACCTTGTCGTCCTGGGTCGTCTCCTTCTCGAACTGCAGCTTGTACGACAGGCCGGAGCAGCCGCCGCCGACGACCGCGACCCGCAGGCCGTGATCGCGCAGCCCCTCCTTCTCCATGATCTTCCTGATCTGTTCCACAGCCTTCTCCGTGACCTGGATCATCGTTCCTCCTTAGTAGGCTCTCATCGTGCCGACAGCGCCCCGCCGCGCGCCGCGGCGTGGAGCGGCGAGATGGCGCGCAGCCGGGTCACGGCCGCTTCGACGCGCTCGACCACGGTGTCGACCTCCTCCCGCGTGTTGAAGCGCCCCAGACCGAATCGGATCGAGGTGACGATCTGGTCGTCGCTCCGGCCCATGGCGCGCAGCACGTGCGACGGCTCCCTGCTGGCCGACGTGCAGGCCGACCCGGACGAGACCGCGATGTCGTCGAGCGCCGTCATCAGCGCCTCCCCCTCGACGTAGGCGAAGCTGAGGTTGAGGTTGTTCGGCAGGCGCTCCGTCGGGTGGCCGTTGAGCGTCACGTCCTCGAGACGGCGCACGATCCCGTCGTGCAGGCGGTCGCGCAGGGCGCGCACGCGCGGAGCCTCATCGGGCATCCCGGCCGCGGCGATGCGCAGCGCCTCGCCGAACCCGACGATTCCGGGGACATTCAACGTGCCCGAGCGCAGGCCGCGCTCGTGGCCGCCGCCGAACTGGATCGGCTCGAGCACGACGCGCGGATTCTTGCGCCGCACGAACAGCGCGCCGATGCCCTTCGGACCGTACACCTTGTGCGCCGACATCGACAGGAGATCGACGCCCAGCGCCTGCACGTCCACGGGCACCTTGCCGACCGCCTGCGCCGCGTCGGTATGGAACAGGACCCCCTTCTCCTTGCAGATCGCTCCGACCGCCGCCACCGGGTGGATCGTCCCGACCTCGTTGTTCGCCAGCATGAGCGAGACCAGGACGGTGCGCTCCGTGAGCGCCCGCCGCACGTCGTCGGGGTCGACCCGGCCGTGGCCGTCGACCGGCACGAGGGTGACCCGGGCGCCTCGCGACCGCAGGCGGGCGACCGGATCGAGGACCGCGTGGTGCTCGGTCGCTCCGGCGACGACGTGGTCGCCCTTCGCGCGCAGGGCCTCGAAGGCGCCCAGGATCGCCAGATTGTCCGATTCGGTCGCGCCGGAGGTGAAGACGATCTCCTTCGGGTCGGCGCCGATGGAGCGGGCGATCTGGATGCGCGCGCGGGTCACCATCTCCTCGGCGCGCCAGCCGAACGCGTGCGTGCGCGACGCGGCGTTGCCGAACTCGGTGTCGAAGCACGGCAGCATCGCCTCGACGACGCGCGGGTCGACCCGCGTGGTCGCGTGATGGTCCATGTAGATCGGTGTCCGGCTCACTGGCCGATCCTCTCCTGCACGACCAGGTCGTGCAGTGTCGTGCGTCCCAGGACCTCGGCGATCTTCCTCTGCACCGCCAGGACCGGCCGCCGCCCTTCGCAGGCGCCCGCGCTGCGGCACTCCTCGATCGACGGGTGGGGGCACTCGTGGCGGCGGACCGGCCCCTCCAGCGCCTCGATGATCTCCCACAGCGTGATCTCCGAGGGTGGCCGGGCCATCTGATAACCCCCTTTGATGCCGTGATGCGACGCCACCAGTCCCCTGCGGGCCAGCCGCTGCAGGAGCTTCGCCACCAGGGCGGGCGGGATCCGGTGGGTCGCCGCGATCTGGCGGGCGCTCCGGAACTCGCCGGGAGGCGCCGAGCAGAGATTCCCGATCGCCAGGAAACCGTAATCGGTCCGTTTCGACAGCCGTATCACCGGCGCTCCCGAAGGTGGTGCCCTAAATACGACACCTACGGTCGTATATTATGGAGCGGCGGAGGTCGTGTCAAGCGCTGGATGCGCCGACGCCGACTCGGTGTGGCGACGCGCATGATAGGAGCTGCGCACGAGCGGGCCGGCCTCGACGTGCCGGAAGCCGAGGCGGAGCGCGTCGTCGCGCAGCGCCGCGAACTCGTCCGGATGGTAGTAGCGCGCCACCGGCAGGTGCGCCAGAGTCGGACGGAGATACTGTCCGACGGTCAGGATCTCGATCCCCTCCCCGGCCAGCCGGGCCAAGGTCGAGCGGAGCTCGTCCGGGGCTTCTCCCAGCCCGACCATCACTCCGGTCTTGACCAAAGGCCGCCGTGCCGCCGCGCGCCGGCGGATCGCCTCGCGGAGAAGACCGACCGAGCGCTCGAACAGCGAGCCGGGACGGACCGCCGGGTACAGCCTCGGGACCGTCTCGATGTTGTGGCTGAAGACGACCGGCCCCTCCCGCAGGATCGGCTCGAGAGGCCGCTCGACACCGCGGAAGTCGGAGGTCAGGATCTCCGCGTCGCAGCCGGGGTTGCGCTCCCTGACCGCCCGGATCACCGCGGCGACGTGCGCGGCGCCGCCGTCCGGCAGGTCGTCGCGATCGACCATGGTGATCACGACGTGGCGCAGATCCAGGTGACGCACCGCCTCGGCGACGTGGCGCGGCTCGTCGGGATCGGTCGGTCGCGGGCGACCGGTCGCGACGGCGCAGAATCCGCAGCGCCGGGTGCAGACGTCGCCGAGCACCATGAAGGTGGCGGTGCGATCGCCCCAGCATTCGTAGATGTTGGGGCAGCGCGCCTCCTGGCAGACGGTGTGCAGGCTCAGACCGCGCACCAGACCGCGCACGAGGGCGTAGTTGGGGCCGGTCTCCAGGCGGACGCGCAGCCAGGGCGGCTTCGGCCCCGCGCTCTCGGTCCCGGCGCACCCCGACATCACGCCACCTCCTGCGCCGCCGGCGCGAGCGGCCCGCCGGCGCACGACGACGTCGGGGCGATCATCTCTCTGGCGAACACCGCGGCGAACTCGGGGACCACGGCCGCCGCCACCTCCTGCAGAGGAACGGCGCGGCCGAGCAGGCGCTGCATCGAGGTGACGCGGCCCGCGCGCAGGCCGCACGGGACGATCAGCCCGAAACGCGATAGGTCGGTGCTGACGTTGAGAGCGAAGCCGTGCGTCGTGACCCAGCGCGACAGGTGCACGCCGATGCTGGCGATCTTGCCGTCCGCCACCCACACGCCCGTCAGGCCCGGGACACGCCCGGCGCCGACGCCGAACCGGGCCAGAACGCGGATCAGAACCTCTTCGAGGTCGCGCAGGTAGCGGCCCACGTCGCGGCGGTCGGGCGACAGATCGAGGATCGGGTACCCGACGAGCTGGCCCGGACCGTGGTAGGTGACCTGCCCACCCCGGTTGGTCGCCGCCACGGTCACGCCCTCCCGGCCCAGCCTCTCCTCGGAGAACAGGACATCCTCGCGCCGCCCGTTCCGCCCGAGGGTGATCACCGGCTCGTGCTCCAGGAGGAGCAGGCGCTCCTCGCCCCCGCCGGTCTTCAGAGAGCGCGCGTACTCGTCCTGCAGCGCCGTCGCCTCGCCGTAGCCGACCCGACCCAGGAACGCATGGACGCAGCGTCGCACGCCGGCTCCTCAGACGATTTCGGTGAACGTCCCGTTCACGAGCGTCGTCTTCAGGTGCGCCATGAACTGGTCGGCCACCGCGCCGTCGATCAGGCGGTGGTCGAACGACAGCGCCAGGAACACCATCGGGCGGATCGCGATCGCGTCCTCGACGACGACCACCCGCTTCTGGATCGCGCCGACTCCGAGGATCGCCACCTGCGGCTGGTTGATGATCGGCGTGCCGAACAGGCTCCCGAAGATCCCGGGGTTGGTGATCGTGAAGGTGCCGCCCTGCACCTCCTCCGGCGTGAGCTTCCTGGCGCGGGCGCGCTCCGCAAGGTCGGTGACCGTCTTGGCGATCCCCGACAGGCTGAGATCGTCGGCGTGCTTCACGACCGGCACGATCAGACCCCACTCGAGGGCGACGGCGATGCCGATGTTGATGTCCTTCTTGTAGACCACGTTGTCGCCGTCGATCGAGGCGTTCACTTCGGGAAACGCCTTGAGCGCCTCGACCGCGGCCTTGACCATGAAAGGCGTGGGCGTCAGCTTCACCCCGTGACGCTCCTGGAACCCTTTCTGATGCTCCTCGCGCAGCCGCATCACGCGGCTCATGTCGACCTCGAACACGGTGGTGACGTGCGCCGAAGTCCGCCGGCTGAGGATCATGTGCTCGGCGATCTTCTTGCGCATGGCGCTCATCGGCGCGATGGAGACGCGCTCGCCCGGCGCATAAGCTGGAACCTGCAGTGGTGGAGCTGGCGCCAA
>CAYLND010000213.1:0-5935 GCA_964384905.1 uncultured Acidobacteriota bacterium | reverse complement strand
GACGCCCGCCCCGACCGGCGGAGGAGGGGGCGCCGCTCCGTCCCCCACGCCGGGCGCGCAGAACAACCCGTCCCAGCCGCCCCAGCCGGCGCAGGTGTTCATGAATCCGGCGTTCCTGAACGTGCCGTTGACCCAGCCGAGCTTCACGGTCACCGTCATGATCCGCTCCGACAGCGCCATCGGGAGCGTGCCGTTCCATCTGGCGTTCGACCCGCTGGCCCTGAAGTTCATCGGTTACTCCAGGACGTCGCCGTTCCTGTCGCAGGACGGCGCGGTGCCGTTCATCCTGGCGACCCTCGGGTCGGGCACGAACGAGGTGATCGTCGGCCTGTCGCGCGAGGGGAGCCGGCCCGGCGTCACCGGCCAGGGGCCGCTGATCGATCTCACCTTCCAGCCCCTCAAGGCCGGGACGACGACGCTGACCTTCAGCGACATCTCGGTGCTCGATCCGTCGGCCCAGCGGCTGCCGTTCGACCGCCAGGGCATGACGATCAACATCCAGTGAGGAGATCGGGGAAGACGAGCCATGCGCGCGGTCCGACGGAAGTGCCAGGCCGGGGTCACCCTGGTGGAGCTCCTGGTGACTGTCGCAGTCATGTTAATTCTGGCCGGGGCGCTCATCCCGATCGCCAAGTTCACCGTGAAGCGCCAGAAGGAGCTCGAGCTGCGGCGCGACCTCAGGACGATGCGCCAGGCGATCGACCTGTACAAGAAGTTCTGCGACACCGGGGTGATCCAGAAGAGCGGCGTCGACTCGGAATGCTACCCGCCCGATCTCGACACTCTGGTGGACGGCGTCGAGAAGACCGGCGCCCTCGGGCAGAAGATCAAGTTCCTGCGCCGCGTCCCGGTCGATCCGATGATCAAGACCAAGGACTGGGGGCTGCGCTCCTATCAGGACGATCCCGATTCGACCTCGTGGGGACACGAGAACGTCTATGACGTGTACACGACGGCGACCGGCAAGGCGCTGGACGGGACGTTCTACAAGGACTGGTGAGAAGGAGACGGCCGGCGTGCGCGACGAACGCGGGTTCACGCTCATCGAGCTTCTGATCGTCATCGCGATCATCGGCATCATCTCCGCGATCGCGGTGGCGCAGATGCAGAAGGCGCCGCAGAAGGCGCGCGAATCGGTGCTCAAGGAGGACCTCTACGCCCTGCGCGACACGATCGACCAGTACTTCTCCGACAAGGGGAAGTACCCGGAGTCGCTCGACGCCCTGGTCGAGGGCGGCTACCTGCGCAAGGTCCCGGTCGATCCGATCACCGGCACGGCGGAGTCCTGGCAGGTGGTGCACGCCGAGGCGAGCGACGAGGATACCCAGGACTCGGGCGGCATCATCGACGTGAAGAGCGGGGCGGACGGCACCGCCCTCGACGGGTCGCGCTATGCCGACTGGTGAGGATGAACGACGTTGTTCGAGCCCCCCGCGGGGCGTATATTTCGATGAAGGAGCCATCCTGATGAACAGGTCCTGGAAGCGCTTTCCCCAGTGGGGTGCGGCGTTCCTGCTCGCCACCCTAACGGCGGGCTGTCAGAAATCGGACGTCATCGCCCCGGATGGGTCGACGATCTCCCTCGTGTCCACTCCCGCGACGATCGTTCTCGCCGGCGGGGTGCAGGCCGAGCCGGCGACGATCCTGGCGACGGTGAGCAACAGCATCGGCGTGCCATTGTCGGGGCAGGACGTGCGGTTCACGACGACCTCGGGGACACTCGACCCGCCGGGCGGTACGCCGGTCAGGACCGACTCTCACGGCAATGCCGTCACGGTCCTCTCGGGGGCCACGCAGGGGCCCAATATCACCGCGAAATCGGGAAAGGCGACCGCGTCACTTCAGCTCACGACCGCGACCTGCAACCTGGCGACGATTCTGCTCAACGGGAGTCTCAATCTGGCCAACTGCACGCAGACGTTCGATCTGACGGCGACGGCGCTCGATACGGCCAGCAATGCCTGCGAGGGTGTCATCATCACCTTCAGCTTCGTCCCGACGTCCACTCCGAGTACGGACATCACCGGAACGTTCAATCCCCTCCAGGCTCCCAGCGACGTCGACGGCCTGGTGGGCACCACGCTGACGATCGACAACACCAGCTGCACAGCCAAATGCCCGGGGGCGACGTGCACTATGTCGGTCAAGGCCTGCTCGGGGACGGTGTGCAGCGGCGTGATTCTCCTCGTCGACAATATTTCGTAGAAGGGTGTTCCGTGCGAATCAGGACCGGTCCAGCGAAGCCCCATCGAGACTCGGGCGCCATCCTGATCATCATCATGGTGGTGATGGCGGTGGCGGCGATCGGGCTGACCGCGGCGGTGCAGGCCTGGTCGACGACCTGGCGGCGCGACAATGAAGAAGAGCTGATCTTCAGGGCCAACCAGTACGTCGACGCGATCATCGCCTATCGCAAGGAGCACGGCGGCCAGTTCCCGCTGAACCTGGAGGATCTGTTCAAGCCGGGACCGAGGCGTTTCCGCTACATCCGGCAGCTCTACAAAGAGCCGATCGCCAAGGACCACAAGTGGGGGCTCCTCTACCTGATGCCGGGCGGGCAGGGGGTGTACGACCCGATGGCCGCGAAGAAGGCGCAGGAGAAGGCGGGCAAGGATTGGGACAAGTGGGAGACGGCCGGCACCGGGCAGCTGGCGAACAATCCGGGGATGATGCCGGGGGTGACGCAGATCAACCAGAATCCTCTCGGCGCCGGCGTGCCCGGGACCGGTGGGATGCCGGCAGGGTCGCTGCCCGGGAGCGCCATGCCGATCCAGGGGAACCTGCCGACGATCCCTCAGCTGGCGCCGGGCGAGGACGAGCACCGGCCGGGAGAGCCCGAGCGCGTCAGCGAGCCGCCGATCGGCTGGCCGATCGTCGGCGTGATCAGCCGCGCCACCGGGAAGCTGGCCCTGGACACGTTCCGCGTCTACAAAGGGCACGACCACGTCGACGAGTGGCAGTTCCACGTGTTCGACCGCGGCGAGACGGTGCAGCCGCCGGGCACGCCGCAGCCGGGGATGGGTCCGGGCTTCGTCGGGCCCGGCTTCGGCGGCCACGGGCCGATCCAGGGCGTCGGACCCGCGGCCCAACCCGGCCGGATGGGGAGGGGCGGCGGGAATGGTGGACCCAACTTCGGTCCGGTCGACAAGAACATGTTCCCGCAGCAGAACAACCCGGGTGGGAACCAGGGCGGGAACAACCAGCCCGGCTGGAATCAGAACTGGAATCAGAACCCGGGCTGGAATCCCGGCCAGAACTGGGGGCAGAACCCCGGCTGGAATCCCGGTTTCAACCCGAACCAGCAGCAGAACCAGAACAACAACCAGAACCCGCCCTGAGCGCGACCGGGCGCGTCGGGAACGGTCCGGACGGCGCGACGGCAGCGGTTTTACGCGACGGGACGCGTCGGCCAGGGACGTTGACAGGGGGCGACCTTCGCTGGTCTAATCCTTTTCACTTGAATGCTCCGGTCCATGGAATCGTGCGCAGGGGAGGGAGCGATCCTCCCCTGAATTTTTTTGGGGCGGACCGGGCGGCTGCGTCGGCCGGAAGGAACGGATCATGATCGTCATGAAGTTCGGCGGCACGTCGCTGGCGGGCGCGCCGCAGATCCGCCAGGTCGGCACCATCGTGAGGCGGTTCGCGCGCGCGCGGCCGGTGGTGGTCGTGTCGGCGATGGCGGGCGTCACCGACGACCTGATCGCCCTGGCCGAGCGCTCGGTGTCGGGCATGCCGCGCGAGGTCAGCCGGCTTCTCGACCGTCTGTATCGGCGCCACCGGCGCGAGGCGCGCCTGCTCGGGCTGACGGACGGCGGCGGCCGTCTCGAGCGCGACCTGGAAGCGCTGTTCGCCGAGCTCGAGGGGGTCTGCCACGGCGTCCTCCTGCTGCGCGAGCTGAGCCGGCGCTCGCTCGATCTGATCTCGTCGTTCGGCGAGCGTCTGTCGGGCCGGGTCGTCGCCGCCCACCTGGGCGGTCTGGGCCTGCGGGCCCAGTACGTCGACGCGCGCGACCATATCGTCACCGACGAGAGCCACGGCGCCGCCGTGGTCGACTTCGACGCGACCAACCGCAAGCTGCGCAAGGCGCTCCTGCCCGGGCTGCGCGCCGGCGCCCTTCCGGTCGTCACCGGCTACATCGGCCGCACCCGGCAGGGGGCGACGACCACGCTCGGCCGCAGCGGCTCGGATTACACCGCCTCGATCCTGGGAGGCGCGCTGCGGGCGAAGGAGATCTGGATCTGGAAGGAGGTCGACGGGGTCTGCACCGCCGACCCGAACCTGGTCAAGAGCGCCCGCGTGGTGCCGCGCATCTCCTACCAGGAGGCGGCGGAGATGGCGCACTACGGAGCCGAGGTGATCCATCCGAAGACGATGCTGCCGGCGCGCCGCTCCGGCATCCCGATCCGGATCAAGAACACCTTCAAGCCGGACGCCCCGGGGACGCTGATCACCCGCCGGCCGGCCGGCCGCGGCCCCGCGCCCCTTCTCGTGAGCAGCATCGGCGGGATGGCGCTGGTGACCGTCGAGGGGACCGGCATCTTCGGCCAGCCGGGGATGATCCTCCGGCTCCTGACGCCGGTGGCGAACGCCGGCACCAACATCTACATGATCTCGATGTCGTCCTCCGAGTACAACGTCTCCTTCGCCATCATGCAGGCCGACCTGGACCGGACGATGAAGGCCCTGGAGAAGGATTTCCGGGATCGCGGAATGCTCGGCGAGCAGGTGGCCCGCATCACCGTCGAGCGCGACATGAGCGCCATCGCCGTGGTCGGCGCCGGGATGAAGGGCCAGCACGGCATCGCCGGACGCGTGTTCAGCGCCCTGGGCGACGCCGGCGTGAACGTCGTCGCCATCGCGCAGGGGTCGTCGGAATACAACATCACCGTCGTCCTGAAGGGGCGCGACATGAAGAAAGGGGTGCGGGCGATCCACGATCGGCTGAACGTCGGCCGCGCCGCGCTGGGGCGTGGGCGCCGGCCGGCGCTCCGGCTGGTCGGGGCGCGGGCGCGCCGATGCCGTCCGGGCGGGACGGCGGGGGGGCCGGCTGATGGCAGTCCGGCTCTCCCTGGTGCAGCTCGGCAAGGGAACGGTCGGCGCGGCGCTGATCGAGCAGATTCGCGAGGCGCGCCCGGCGCTCCAGAAGGGCCTGGGCGTCGACCTGGTGTACGCCGGGATCGCCGGCCGATCGTCCGGCGCGTTCGATTCCTCGGGGCTCGACCTGACGCGCTGGCAGGACGCGGTCGGCGCCGGCAAGGGGCTCGACGGCCGCGCCGTGCTCGAGCGGGCGCGCGGCGTCCTGTCGGGGACGGCGGTCCTGGTCGACGCGACCGCCGCCGGGGGGATGGCCGAGGTCTACTGCGACGCGTTCGCGGCGGGGTATCACGTGATCACGTGCAACAAGAAGCCGCTGGCCGGACCGCTGGCCGACTACCGGAAGGTGAAGGACACCGCCCGCCGGAAGCACCGGTTCTGGCTGTACGAGGTGACCGTCGGCGCCGGGCTGCCGGTGCTCGGCACGCTGCGCGATCTCCTGGACAGTGGCGACCGGCTGGAGTCGATCGAGGGGTGCTTCTCCGGGACGCTGAACTTCCTGTGCGCCGCGCTCGACGAGGGCGGGACGTTCTCGGAGGCGGTGACGCGGGCGCGCTCGCTGGGATACACCGAGCCGGACCCGCGGGACGATCTGGCCGGTCAGGACGTGGCGCGCAAGGCGCTCATCCTGGCCCGCGAGGCGGGGCGCGAGATCGAGCCCGATGAAGTCCGCCTGGATCCGTTCTGCCCGATCGACCGGCGCGGGGACACGACGAAGTTCATGGGGAAGACGGCCGCGATGGACAAGGAGATGGAGCGCCGCTGGAGCGACGCCGCGGCGCGCGGCCGACGCCTGCGCTACGTGGCCTCGGTCGGCGACGGCGGCTGCGGGGCGGCGCTG
>CAYLND010000212.1:0-5937 GCA_964384905.1 uncultured Acidobacteriota bacterium | reverse complement strand
GGCCAGGTGACCGCGCTCCTGCGTCTGGGCGCGGACGGCAGCGTGCCGCCCGCGGCGCCAACGCGCCGGAAGGGCGCCGGCGGCGACGAGAGCGCAGCGGAGACGACCGGTCCGCCCCGCCAGGGAGACGTCGCGGTCGCGGGCAGCAACTTCGGCAGCCTGTTCCTCCTGCGGCCCGGGTTCGCCGCCGCCGGAACGTACGAGTCGCGCGTGCTGGACGCGCGCTCGTTCGCCACGTGGGGACGGGCGTCCTGGCACGTGGAGGCTCCCAAGGAGACCACGATCGCCTTGAGCGTCCGTTGCGGCAACACCGAGGAGCCCGACCGCACCTGGACCGACTGGAGGAGCGCGCCGTTCACCTCGGACGGGGCGCTCCTCGACTGTCCGGCGTCGCGCTTCCTGCAGTGGCGCGCGCAGATGAAGACGAGCGAGCCCTCGCGCACTCCGTCCCTGCGCGAGGTGTCGGTCACTTATCTGCAGGCGAACCTGCCGCCGGACATCCGCAAGGTGGAGGTGCAGGCCCCGGGCGTTTCGTTCCAGAAGATGCCGGGATCGCCCTCGGGCGGGTCGGACGCCAAGCCCGCCGCCCCGGGAGGGAACGACGTGGAAGGGGGCGTCCGAAAGCGGGCACGCCCGCAGTCGCGGCGCGGATTCGACCCGGGCGCGCGCAGCGTCACGTGGCAGGCCGTCGATCCGAACGACGACGACCTGGTCTACGACGTCTTCTACCGTGCGGTCGACGAAAAGACGTGGAAGAAGATCCGCAGCCGGATCGACGAGGACTTCGTGACGCTCGACGGCACGGCGATGCCGGACGGGACCTACCAGTTCCGCGTCGTCGCGAGCGACGCTCCCTCCAACCCGCCGGGGCGGGCCCTGACGGCGGAGAAGCTCTCCGATCCCTTCGACGTCGACAACACGCCGCCGCGCGTCGAGGAGATCAAGGCCCAGGTCGCCGGCGCGACGCTGCGGGTCACCTTCACCGCCACCGATTCGTTCAGCATCATCCGCGACACCGCCTACTCGATCGACGCCGGCGACTGGGTCGCGGCCCAGCCGGTGGACGGCCTCAACGACTCGCCGAGCGAGAAGTACGACCTGGCGCTGGCGCGACCGGGACAGGGGGAGCACAGCATCGTCGTGCGCGCCGTGGACGCTGCCGGGAACACGGGCGCCGGCCGCGTGGTCGTCGACGTCCCCTAATCCCGTCGGAACCAGTTGACGAGCCGGGTGACCCAGGACTCGAAGCCGCCGTGGTGCGACTCGCACTCCGGGGGCTGGGTGCCGTCGATGAAGATCTCCTTGACGGTGTCGGGACAGCGCCCGCTGGCGAGCTGTCCGGTGGTGGGGTCGACCTCCTCCTCGACGATGTCGGGAGGCTCCTCCCAGCGCCGCCCGTCGTCCAGCCCGGCGCGACGGGCGATCTGCGCCCAGATCGGCAGCGCCAGCGTGGAGCCGCCGAGCCGCAGGGGCCGGTTGTTGTCGAACCCGACCCACGCCAGGCCCAGGAAATCGGGATTGAAGCCGATGAACCAGGCGTCCCGGCCGTCGTCGGTCGTGCCGGTCTTGCCGGCGAACTCGCCCTCCACCCCGAACGCCGAGATCGCCGCGCCGGTCCCGTAGCGGACCACGTCGCGCATCAGATCCACAGTCAGATAGGCGGCCTGCGGCGTGGCCGCGTCCTTCGACGGCGGCTGCGGGATCGCGGTGACCCTGCCCTGGTCGTCCACGACGGCGAGAAGGGCGTGCGCCGGGACCCGCGTGCCGAGATTCGCGAACGTCGTGTACGCCGACGCCAGCTCGAGCGGCTCCACCTCGAACGTGCCGAGGGCGATGGACGGGACTGGCTCCAGGGGGCTCTCGATCCCGCATTGCCGGGCGGTCCGGACCACGTCCTTCAGACCGATCGCCTCGGCGGCGCGGATGGTCGGCACGTTGAGCGACAGCGCCAGCGCCTGCCGCGCGCTGACCGGGCCGCGGTACTCCTGGTCGAAGTTCTGCGGTGCCCACTCCTGGCCCGCCACCTGCATCACCAGAGGCGAGTCGTCCAGGACGGTGGCCGCCGTGAACAGCGGACCGCGCTCGCGCTGCGACTTCTCGAATCCGGCCAGATAGACGAACGGCTTGAAGGCCGAGCCGGGCTGGCGGTGCGCCTGCGCGATCCGGTTGAACTGCGTGCGGGCGTAACTTCGGCCGCCCACCATCGCCAGGATCGAGCCGTCGGACGGCCGCAGAGCCACGAAGGCGCCCTGCAGCTCGCCGCCCGGCAGCGGACGCAGGTGCTTGTAGTTGCTCTCGTACTGCTTGAGCCCGTCCTCGAGGGTCTTCTCGGCGCGCGCCTCCAGCAGCGGGTCGAGGGTGGTGAACACCCGGATCCCGAGACGCGACGCCGGATCGCGCAGACCTTGATCCAGCAGGAGCTGGGCGACGTAGTCGATGAAGTAGGGCGCCTGACGCGCGTCGGACGGCGGCTCGGGTCGCAGCCGCAGGGGCGACTCCGAGGCCCCGGCGGCCTGCTCCTTGGTGACGAACCCCTCGTCCGTCATGAGGCGCAGCACCAGATTGCGCCGCTCGCGGGCCTCGCGCGGATGCCGGTACGGATGGTAGTGGCCGGGAGACTGGATCAGCCCTGCGAGCAGTGCCGACTCGGGCAGGTCGAGGTAGCGGACGTCCTTGCCGAAGTAGTGGCGCGCGGCGGCGCCGATCCCGATGATCGACGTCGGCCCGCGCTGCGCCAGGTAGATCTGATTCAGATAGCGCTCGAGGATCTCGTCCTTGCCGTGCAGCGCCTCCAGGCTGAGCGCCGCCAGAGCCTCCCAAATCTTGCGCGCCACCGTCCTCTGGCCGCCGTTCGGATACAGGTTCTTGGCGAGCTGCTGCGTGATCGTGCTGCCGCCCTGCACCACCTCGCCGCTCTTGACGTTGGCGAACAGGGCGCGCGCCAGGGCGCGCGGGTCGATTCCGGTGTGCCGGTAGAACCGGCGATCCTCGACGGCGACCACGGCGTCGAGCAGGCTCCTGGGCACGTCGTCGATGTCGATCGCGAGCCTCTCCTCGCGCACGTTGCCGGACAGGGTCCCGAGCGGCTCCGGCTCGAGCCGGGCGTTTTCCAGCGTGTCGCCGGTCGAAAGGTTCTCGACTCGCCCGATGTGCCCGAAGCCGATCTTCACGCGCAGCGGCATCGCCTCGGTCCGGCCTTCCGGGTAGTCGAAGGCGTTGAGAAAGACCTCGAAGGATCGGAAATGAGTGGAGTACTCGCCGGGCGTCCCGGGGTGGCCCTCGACCTGATGGTAGCCGAGGCGGCCGAGACGCTCCTGAAGGTCCTCGCGCGTGATCGGGGTCCCGTCGCTGAGGGCGAAGGGGGCCGAGAAGACCCTGGCCGGGGCCGCGGCCTCGAGGTGGGCAAAACGCCAGTTGGCGTCGACGGCGGCGATCGTGAGGAGCCCCGCCAGGACGAGAGCCAGGACCAGGCCGACGCGCAGCAGGAGCCGTGCCGGGTCGAAAGGCCAGCGGCGGCCTGCTCCGTTTCGAATCGAGGGCATGAGCCTCCTTCAGGGCCCCCACGGAGTGATCGGACGGGCCACTAGGTTACCACGCGGGCCGCCGCAGAGTATGATGCCGCGCCATGCACGGGGCGGGAATGCCAGCGATCACAGGGGCCCGCGGGCCTCGGCGGCGCGCGCTCGTGGCGGGCACGCTCCTGCTCGCTGCCTGGACCGCCGGCGAACCGACCCTCGCCGATCCGGTCGAAGACGCGGCGGCGCTGGTGCGCGGGCTGTGCTCGGTTGGCGGCGTGTCCGGTCGCGAAGGACAGGTGCGCGCCGCCATCCGCAAGTCGGCTCCCTCCTGGGCGTCGTTCGAGGAAGACGGTCCCGGCAACCTCACGGTCACGATCGGCTCCGGCGGAACCGGGCTCCTGCTCGTGGCCCACATGGACGAGCCGGGATACGTGGTCACCGGGATCACCGATCGGGGATATCTGAAGCTGCAGCGGCTGTCGCGGCAGCCCCTGCCGCCGCTGTTCGACCAGTACCACATGGGCCAGCCGCTCCTGGTGCAATCGCGCCGCGCCCCGGTGTCGGCGGTCGCGGTCGTCCCCTCGACCCACCTCTGGCGCGGCAACGCGGCGCCGCTCAACCGCCCGATCCTGGACGAGGACCTGTTCGTCGACATCGGCGCGCGCACGCGCGACGACGTGGCGGCGGCGGGCGTCGCGCTGCTCGACCCGGTGGTGATCGCCCGCCGCGTGGTCGACCTGGCGGCGGGGCGGGTCGCCGGTCCGGCGATGGACGACCGCGCCGGCTGCGCCGCGCTCGTGTGCCTGCTGCCGACGCTCGAGCCGTCCAAGCTGCGCGGCACGCTGACCGTGGCGTTCTCGGCCCAGGAGCTGATGGGCGGCCGCGGGGCCGAGCGCCTGCGCAACCGTTTCCACGCCGGCGACGTGGTGGTGATCGACGCTCCGGCCGCGGGAAAGACGGCTGCTGCCCCGGGCGGCGGGCCGGCCGTCTCCGCCCCGGGCGGCAAGGAAGGCTACTCGCAGCGCCTGTACAACCTGTTGGCCGAGCAGGCGGCGGACGCGCAGATCCCGCTGCAGAACGTGGCGTTCGCGCCGGGCGGCGACCAGGCGGCGTTCCAGGGGAAGGCGCAGGTCCTGGCCATGGGTGTGCCGGTCCTTTATGCGGGCACGCCGGGGGAGGTCGCCGACGCGCACGACGTCCTGGCCCTGGCGCGGCTGCTCAAGGCGATCGCCGAGGCGGAGCGATGAGCGCCCTGCGGCGCGGCGCGGTCCTCGTGGGCGCGGCCCTCGTCCTGTGCGCTCCGGCGCGGGCCGCGCGGCCGGCGCGCGAAGGCGGAAGCTTCACGATCCTGGAGGCCCTCGTCGAGACTCCGGGGGTTTCCACCCGCGAGCAGGCGGTGCGCGAGCGGGTCCGGTCGCTCCTTCCTGCGTGGGCCCGGCCGGACGTCGACGCCAAGGGGAACCTCCTGGTCGCCGCCGGTCCGGAACGGGGCGCCAAGACGCTGCTGTTCATCGCGCACCTGGACGAGACCGGCTATCTGGTGAAGGCTCTCCGCGAGGACGGAACACTCGAGGTCAAGTCGGTCGGCGGATTCTTCGAGACGCTCTACGAGGGCCAGGTGGTGCTGGTCCACACCGCCAAAGGCGACGTCGGCGGGGTGGTGCCGCCGCGGGCGAACTACCTCGAAGCGGCGGCGGCGGAGACACCGGCCGCTTTCGGCGGCGATGCGGTGCGTGTCGATCTCGGCGTCACCACGCGGCCGGCGGCCGAGGCCCTCGGTGTCGCGGCGGGCGACCCGATCACGATCCCGAAGACATTCCAGAGGCTGTACGGCTCGTTCGGCTCGGGCCGGGCGGTCGACGACCGCGCCGGCTGCACGGCGCTTCTGACGGCTCTGCGCGGGCTGGACACGAAGACGCTGCGCAACCGCGTGATCTTCGCGTTCTCGGTCGAGGAGGAGATCGGGCTCAACGGAGCGCAGGCGCTGGCGCAGACCCTGCGTCCGGATCTGGCGATCGCGGTCGACACGTTCGTGTCGTCGGACAGTCCGCTCGAGCGCGACGCGTTCGCGCACGCCGTCCTGGGCAAGGGGCCGGTGGTGCGCGCGATCGACAGCAGCAACATCACCGACGCGGCGATCGTCGATCGCGTTCTCGCGCTGGCGCGCCAGGCCGGCCTGCCGATGCAGTACGGCCTGACGCGGGGGGGCAACGACGGCTCGGTCTTCCCCGAATTCGGCACACCCGATCTCGCGCTGTCGTGGCCGACGGTTCATTCCCATTCGCCGGTCGAGGTGATCCACGAGCGCGATCTGGATGAGCTGGGAGCGCTGGTCCGGCTGATCGCCGAGCGCTGGTGAGAACCGGGGCTAGCCCGGATTTCTCACCGCGGGTCTGTTCGCCTCGCTGAAGCTGCGGAT
>CAYLND010000211.1:0-6030 GCA_964384905.1 uncultured Acidobacteriota bacterium | reverse complement strand
GGCGTTGACGATGCTGGCCACGGCGAACTGAAAGGCGATGCGGATGCGGCGCGCCGCTGGCGCTGACGGTGCTGCGCCGCTCAGGGCAAGCAGGACCGGCACGGCCGCTTCGACGAACTCGTACCGCAGTGTCTTAATGCGCTGCCATGCCTCGCCTTGCGGTTCGAGCATGGACGCGCGCAGCAAGCCCTCCACGCGCAGTGACGACTGCCGGATTTCGCCCCGCAGCGCGCGCACCCGTCCCGCGCCGAGGCCGCGAGCGGAGCGGTCAGCGCGGAGGCGAACGCCAGGACCACGAGGAACGCCGCGTATCGTCGCATCGAGGAATCGTAGCACGCCCTGGCCCCGCCGGCCCCGTGAACCATCACCCGCGCGCGCGGTTCGTTGACTTCGGTCGCAGCGCGGTTTAGACTCCCCGCATCCTTCGTTCTCGTCGCGGCAGGAGTGGGCATGGACGTCCTTCGAGCGCACGCCCGGCGCGAGGCTCCCCGTTGACCCGGGTGCTCCTGGTCGAGGACGACGCCGCGCACGCGCGTCTCGTCCACGAGATGCTCAAGGAAAGGAGCCTCCGCCAGTTCGAGTACAAGCGCGTGGACAGTCTCGCCGCCGCGCTGCGGGTTCTCTACGACCAGCACTTCGACGTCGTCCTTCTCGATCTGGGGCTGCCGGACGCCTTCGGCCCGGAATCGGTGGACCGCGTGCGCAAGGCGGCGCCGAGCGTTCCGATCGTGGTCCTGAGCGGCCTCCCGGAGCAGGACCTCCCCCTGGAGGCGGCCCGCCTCGGAGCACAGGAGTACCTCGTCAAGGGCGAGGAGGACGCCGAGCAGCTCCTGCGGGCAATCAAGGATTCGATCGAGCGCTGGCGCAGGACGGTCCAGCCGGCCCCGCGCCCGCACCCCGCGCAGCTCGAGGCTTCGACCGGCGCGCGTCACGACGCGCTGGCCGCGAAGCCGGAGGAGATTCCCGTGAGCCAGGACGACTCGCGACTTCTCCTGGATCTGCTTCTGATCGAGGACAACCCGAGCGACGCCCGCCTCCTGGGCGAGGTCTTCAAGGAGGCCGGCGTGCCGACCGTCCTGAGCGTGGCGCGCGACGGCGAGGAGGCGATGATGTTCCTGCGGCGCAGCGGCCGCTTCGCCGCCGCCCCGAGACCGGCGCTGATCGTGCTCGACCTGAATCTTCCCAGGAAGGACGGGCGCGAGGTGCTCGCCGAGATCAAGCAGGACCCGGATCTGAGGCGCATCCCGGTCGTGGTGCTGACGACCTCGAGCGCGCAGGCGGACATCCAGAGAAGCTACGATCTGCACGCCAACTGCTACATCGTCAAGCCGATGGGTCTCGAGGAGTTCGCGCAGATCGTGCGATCGATCCAGGACTTCTGGCTGAGCGTGACCTCCCTCCCCTCCCCGTCCTGAGACACGGCCGGGGGCGATCCTGTCGCGGAAGCACGGGCCGGTGACCGGTCACGCGATCCGGCCGGTCACCGGCCGGAACCCTACGGATTCAGAATCGGCTGAAGCACCAGGTAGTCGGCGGTGAACGCTCCGTCAACCGTCGCGTTCGCCTCACCCGGACCGCTGGCGCACGGATCGCTCGGGCTGCCGCCGCAGGTGCCGCTGAGCTGTCCGACGATTTGCGAGCCGCTGTTGAGGATCGGAGAGCCGCTGCTGCCACCGTCGATCGCCCCGGTGATGTCGCGGCTGTAGATCCAGTTCCCGCGCGGCCAGCCGCCGCACGCCCTGAAGGCCGTGTCCACGTTGTGCTGCGAGTAGACCTGTGGCCCGAAATCGGGGTTGCTGATGCGGTACAGGTTTGCCCCGTTCGTATTGGCGACCGCGATCGTGCTCCAACCGAGAAAGACGGAGCCCGCGGGCGGGTCGGCATTGAGGTGCAGCAGGGTAAAGTCGCCCTTCTTTCCGGTGGCCGCCACCGTGGCGCCCGTCGTCTTGTAGAGCCAGCCGGTGTTGCTCGGGCAGGTGGAGTTCATGCAGGTGCCCGACGTCTGGAAGCGCCAGTAGAACTGCACGCTCTGGGCGGTGTTCGTCTTGCTGAGACAGTGGTTGGCGGTCAGGAAGTAATTGCTCTTCAATGGATCGTTGTCCGAGATGAGGCCGCCGCTGCAGGTGTAGACGAACGCCCCCTGGGACCATTCCATCTTCGCGACCGCGAGCTTGGCGGGGTCCGCCGGCGTGTTGTTGGAGCAGTTCGCATCGACCAGACAGGCGGGATCGCCGCACGAGACGACCTCCTGCGGCGTGACCTGACCGACGAAGCGCGGCGTGACGATCGCCACCTCGCTCACGGTCAGGATGTTGCGCAACAGGTCATCGGCCGTCGCGGCCCCGCTGACCTGGAGCTGCAGGATCCCTTCGGTCCCGTACACGGTGTCGGTCCAGAAATCGCCGTCGCCGTTCGGCCCGCTGGCGACGTACGGCCCGAACGCCTCGCCGGCGCGGCTGTAGAAGTAGAGCGCCGCGTTCGGCGCGAGCGCCATGTTCTCGATGTGGAGGCGCAGGGAGCCCGCGCGGGACGAGGCGACCGGCATCGCCCAGGCGTAGCCGCCCGCCGTCTTCGTCGCGACCCCTCGGGAGCCGCGGCCCGGGCCCGCGCCCCCCGGGTCGGTCCGCAGACCGTCGAGGCTGAACCTGGGGGTCAGCCCTTTGACCAGGCCGATCTGCAGCGGCGTCCCGCTGAGACGCGGCGCCCGGTCGACGGCGTCGATTTCCGCCTGGCTCACCTCGACACGGAGACCGGGATGCATCGCCGACGCCGGCACGGAGCCGACGAGCATCGTCATCAGACCCGCCTGGATCGCGCGATAATCGCCATAGGTCATCCCCTCCGTCTGAACGTGCCCCGGCATCTCGGCGACCCCGAGCGCTTTGGGAATCGTCCTGTCGGCGGCGTACGAAGTCGTCACAACGAGGAACATCAGGAGGAGCCATACGGCTCCCGGGTACCGTACGACCATCGATCGATGTCTCATGCGGCATTCTCCTCTTGGTGGTGATATCGCCCTGATTGTGGAGGTTCGGCAGGAGCGTCGTGCCGGAGGGGACCGCGGCATCGGTGAGTCCTCCTCCAGTCTTCGGCCGAACGGGGCGCAGTCGACAGAGTGCCTATGTACTGCGATTTCGAGCCGACGTCAACGGGCGTCTTGCGAGTTCTGCGCCCGGGTTTCGATCACCCGCGCCCGCGCGCGGGGGGTATACTTCGTTGGCCTTCGGAGGACATCACGATGCAGCGCCGCTGGAACCTTTCGATCTGGGCGGGCTTCTCGATCGTTCTCGCCGCGTTCATCAGCTTTCCGCTCTTCTTCGCGCGGTTCCCCGTCACCCGCGACCTTCCATGGGTCAACCTGTCGCTGTTCGCGGCCGGTCTGGCGCTGATCGGAATCGGTCTTCGACGCGCGTTCCGCCGGCCCGATCTCTATCGCGGCAAGATCGCCGGACCGATCCTGGGAATCCTGGGAGTCGGCATCCTGGGGCTCTTCTGCTACGGGACCCAGTACTATCCGCGTCTCCTGCCGGCCTCCCCCGGCGCGCCGAAGGTCGGGCAGAAGGCCCCCGATTTCACTTTGCCGGACAGGGACGGAAACCAGGTGACGCTCTCGCGGCTCCTCGAACCGGCCGCGCCCGGCACCGATCGCCCGAACGGCGTGCTCCTGGTCTTCTACCGCGGGTACTGGTGACCGTTCTGCAACTCCGAGTTGCGGAGCCTCGAGAACAGCCTGGCGGAGTTCGACGCCCGCCGCGTGCGTCTCGTCGCCATCAGCGTCGATCCTCCCGAGATCAATCGCGACCACTGCCGCGCGCAGGGGTACACCTACACCTTCCTGTCGGACACGAAGTCCGAGGTGATCCGTCTTTACGACCTCGAGCATGCGGGCGGCGGGCCGGGGGGAACCGACATCTCGCGTCCGGCGGAATTCCTGATCGACTCCACGGGAACGGTGAGGTGGGTGAACCTCTCGAAGTCGTTCATCGTGCGGGCGCGTCCGGAGGAGATCCTGAAGGTGGTGGACGATCTGAGGCTCGCGTCGCCGTCGTGACGCGTCGTCCGCCCTAGCAGGCGCCGACGCCGTACCGGCCAAGCCAGAGGTGCCGGCCGCCCGTGATCGCCACCGCCAGAGTCAGGCGCACCCCGGCCAGAAGCAGCATCCTGCCGGCGACCTCGAGAGGACCCCTGGCCCCGATCCAGGCGAACAGGAACGTGTCTTCGATCACCGCGTGGCAGGTGCACAGGAACAGACCGACGCTGTGCAGCTCGTCCGGCCCGATCGTCTTCTCCTTCGCGATCGGCAGGATCACGCCCGCGCCGTAGATGATCCCCAGAAAGATGCCCGCCACCAGCGGCACGACGCACGGGGGGGACATCCCGAGACGCCCCAGCCAGGGCGCGAGCGCGCGTCCCCAGCGCGCGAACAGCGGCGCGGGCGCCATCAGATCGTAGAGCACGAGGGCCGGCACCAGAACGGCGGCGACCTTCAGGCTGAACAGCGCGCCGGCGAGCGCCGACCCCAGGATCGCCTGCCCGACCGATGGCGCTCCGCCAGCGGCCGCCAGGAGCGAGTCCGCCACCGGGCTCACGCCCGGTTCCTCCTCCGGATGGCGCCGGTCATCGCGGCGCACCGATGAACAGACGTGACGCGGTCCATCCGACCACGACCGACAGGGCCAGGCGGTAAAGCAGGAGACGCCCGGCCCGAGCCCCGGCCGCCCTGAGGACGAGCGTCTCGACCACGAGCGCGTGCGCCGTCCCGAGCATCAGACCGAGCGTCGTCACCTGCCCGACCGTCGCACCCAGGCTTCCCAACGCGGCCGCGGCGGAATAGACGTTCACCAGGTAGGCGAGCACGACCACGATCGCGGCCTCGCCCGGAAGACGGAACAGCGACATGACCGGCGCGCACAGGCGTCCGATCGCCGCGATCGCGCCCAGGCGCCCGAGAAGATCCATGGCGACGAACGTCGGGACCGTCACGCGGAACAGCACCCAGCAGGTGTGCCGGCTCCGACTCAGCCCCCTGCGGAGCCTCTCGCGCATCGCGGGCGGCGGCGTGGCCATCAGGTCCCCCGAGAGCCGGCGAACGTAGTCCAGGCGGGGCCGCGTGTCAACCGGCGACGGCGGCGATTCTCGATCCGCGCGAGGCGCGAGACGGTCGGTAGTGCCTCGTCAGGACGACGGGGGGAGCGGGGCCGGCGGCGGCGCGGGGCCTTCGAGCCGGCGACGGGGCCCCACGTTCTTCCGTGGGGCAGGAGCCAGGCGAGCAGAGCCCGCGCGCGCCGATCCACCGAACTTCGGTTGCGCGCGCGGGCGTGCCCCGCGCCGCCGGCGGACCCGCTCCCCCAGGGCGGGAAGCGAAGTTCAGGGGACAGAGAGGTCGATCGAACCGCCGGAGACGGCAAGGGGGGCTCCGTCGTCCCCCCAGGCCATGGCATCGCCAACGGTGACACGGGTGACGCCGCGCGCGAGCACTTCGAAGCGGATGCGGCACAGGACGCCCGAGCCGGTCGCGCCGCTGGAGCGATTCGATCGGCCGATGCCGACCACCACGTCGCCCGGCCGCGAGTGGCCGTTGACCAGGAAGACGGTGCCGGTGCCGTCCCTGCCCAGGAAGTCCCCCTCGGACGCGTCCGCAAAACGCAGGCGCTCCGGGTCGTAGATCAGATGCAGCGGCGCATCCACCACCCTCGACGCGGAGGCCGCGAGCACCGTGACGGTCACGAAGCTTCTGACTGGCGGAGCGGCCGCGTCGGCCACGAGGGAAAGCGACAACCGGCCGGACGCCGTTCCGTCCTTGGGTCGCGGAGCGGGTAGAGCGGAGCCTCCCCCGGGAGGTTGCGCGGGCGATCGGTTCTCGGAATGCGATCCACCGGAGTCGACGCCTGCCGCCTCGGATGCTGCGGGAGGCGTGGCGAGAAACAGCCCTGCGCCCGAGGAGGCGCCCCCGCTGGTCGCGGACCCGCCGGACGGCGCGGGAGGCACCGGCGTCGCAGTCGCGTCGGCGGGTTGCGGTCCCCGCCCGGT
>CAYLND010000210.1:0-6040 GCA_964384905.1 uncultured Acidobacteriota bacterium | reverse complement strand
CGGGGCGGGCGTCCCGCCGGCTTCCGCCGCGGGCGCGACCGGCGCTTCGAACAGGACCGCCTCGGCACCGAGGGCGCGCGCCTCGATGTAGGCCCGCGTGACCGAGGCGCGCGGCGCGGCGGCATCGACCGCGGCGCCGGTCACCCAGACCGACGCGCTCGGATCCAGCCGTTCGCGCACCTCCAGGATGGCCGAGAGGGAAGAGAGCCCGGTCGCCGCCAGGATGTCGACATACGGTGCGGCGTCGCGGGCATACAAATCCTCGAGGCGGGGCGCGTCGGCCGGGCCGAGACCTCCCAGCATGATGCGCGCCCGCGGGTTGGCGGCACGGATGGCGACCGCCGCCTTCTTGAGGACGTAGGCGAAGTCGGCGGGGTCGAGTCGTCCGTCGGGCGGCTCGGGGATCTCGTAGGCCAGCGCCGCCCCGGCCACGTGCCTCGCCAGGGCGCCGAGCCGCTCCGTCCACGGGTCGACCGCCGGCGCGCCGGGTCCGGCAGGAGCCGGGGGAGCCTCCCAGCCATCGGCCGGGATCGAGAGGACCAGGCGCAGGCCGCGGCCGGCGGCCTCCTCGAGCAGAGGATCGAGCCGCTCCGGCGCCTCGAGGGTGCCGGGGCCGAGGCGGATCAATAGAAGACAGGGGGAGGCCTCGGAGGGGCTGCGCAGGTCGGCGGGGACCGACTCGCCCTCGGCGACCGCCAGCCCGACGGCGCCGAGCACGCTCCGGCCGTCGGCGACGGCGGCGGGCTGACCCCCGCCCTCCTCGCCGGCGACCGCGATCGACCCGAGCAGACTGATGACGCCGAAAGCGAAAACCCCCAGCCATGACAGGATCAGGGGCAGGCGGGGTGGGTGCGGCAGACCGACGACCTCACTTCCTGACGGCGATCCAGCATAGCATCATTGGCAGCGGGTGGTCTCCTCTAGCAGGATTCCTCCTCCCCGGCATTCAGGTGAATACCTGATAGCGGTCCTCTGGCCCCCAGGGTATTCAACGCCGCGAACTCGCTCACGGCGGCCTGGACGCCGCGCGCGACATCCTGCGCACCTCGCCCCGGGCCAAGGCGATCCTGCTGACCATGCACACCGAGGATCCGTACGTCCTGGCGCTCTGCAGCTGGTGGCCGAGGGGAAGACCACCAAGGAGGTGGCGGCGGTTCTGGGCGTGAGCGTGAAGACCGCCGAGTCACATCGGACGCGGATCATGTCGAAGCTCGAAATCCACGAGACGGCCAGCCTCGTCCGGTACGCCATCCGTCGCGGCCTCGTCCAGCCCTGACGCCCGGAGCGGCGGCCTGGTCCGCTCCGGTCCTGCGCATCGGGGTTGTTCCCCCGGCCCAATCGGGAAATCACCCGATTCAAGAAAAGCGCCTCCCGTCGTATCAATAGGACAGGTTGATGGACTGGCCCTCGACACCGGCCAGAGCCGCCGGGAGTCTTCCTGGAACCCAATGCCGGGCGGCGTGCCCGCCATCAGCAAGCCGCGCGTGGGCCCGCCATCAGGCCCCGCCGGCTTCGCCTCCGGGTTGCCCCCGGGGGAGGAGGGCAGGAGGCGTCGAGGACACGATGACGACCCGGGTGCTCCTGGCGGACGATCATCCCATGGTCCGGCAGGGGGTCAGGTTCCTGCTTGCACGCGAAGGGTACGAAGTGGTGGCGGAGGCGCGGGACGGCCACGAGGCGTTGAGCCAGGCTCGGGCGACCCGTCCCGACGTCGCGATTCTCGATCTGGCGATGCCGGGGATGAACGGTCTGGACGCGGCGTACGAGATGAAGCAGGCGTCGCCGGAGACGAAGATCGTCATCCTGACGCAGCATGTCGAGCAGCAGTACATCCTCAAGGCTCTGCGGGCAGGCATCCACGCCTACGTCCTGAAGACCCAGGCGGCCTCCGATCTGATTCAGGCGATCCGCGACGTGAGCCGCGGCCGGACCTATGTCAGCCCGGCGGTTTCCAGCGCCCTGGTGGGGGCTTATCAGCAGAATGGCGGACCGTCCCCCGACCCGCTGACCGCGAGAGAAAGAGAGGTCCTGAGGCTCGTCGCCGAAGGCCGATCGACCAAGAAGATCGCGGAGATTCTCGGGATCTCGATGAAAACGGCCGAGTCGCACCGCAGCCACATCATGTTGAAGCTGGGAATCCACGAGACGGCGGGGCTCGTCCGTTATGCCGTGCGCCGCGGGCTGGTCGACCCCTGACGGACCGCCGGGAGGCTTGAAGCGATGCGCAGATATGTCCGCCGTCCCGGCCGGAGCACCTGCCTCCGCCCGGCAGCCATCCGGCGGCCCCCCCGCAGCCGGTTTGGCGTCCGGGGCGGCGGACTCCAGTTTTCCATGGCGCGCTGTGGGAGGGCTGAACCGACGCTGCGACCGCCCGACTAGTCGAGACCGGCCACGACCACGCTGCGCGGCGCGCGCACGCGGTAGGTCAGCGCGATCTCCCTCGTGCCGCTCCGCGGGACCGGGACCTTCCAGGTCAGGATGCCCGGCTCTTTCGGATCGGTCGTGGCGCCCGGAGTCGTCCCGTCGTCGTCGAGCGTGACGACCACCCGCTCGTCGCCGGAGACGGGGATGCGGTCCTTCACCTCGATCACGCCGTCCCTGCCGAGGTGGTTCTCCAGCGTCGTGACGAAGCGGTAGTCCACCTCGTCGTCCTTCCCCCGGTGGTCGACCTTCCGGGTCACCTGCCGGCGCTCCGCCTTCAGCCGATCGTCCGGTCCGAACGACAGCACGAACTCCTCGCCCCCCGCCCTCTCCGCCATCATCGAGCTGCCGACCAGATCGCCGCCGACGAAGTGCTGCACCTTCCCGGGCAGGAGCGGCACCTCGCCTGACAGCGTGACCTTCGCCACCAGGTAGACCCCCGGCGCGACCCGGGGAACCGCGCGGTGCTCCACCGTCGCCGGCATCTCGCGGGTCGCGATCAGGTGCTTGTGCGCCTGCCCGTCGCTCGGGATGTCGAGGCGGCCGGGCAGATCGAAGGTGACCGCGACCTCGCGCCGCACGGCGTTGGCCTGGGAGATCAGGATCGGCTCGCTCGCGGGGGCGGCGGCCTTTTCCTCCATACCGCTGACTCCGGCCGCGAGGGTCAGGACGTCCTGGTAGTTCCGTCCGAGAACGGAAGGACCATCAATGAATTCACTTGAAAACGTGCCCTCGCTGTCCGCCTTCCCGGCAGACACCCGGGTCCTCGGCGTCAGCAGGAGCGAGGCCAGCACCGGCAGATCGATTCCCGCCGAGGGCCGGGTCGTCGCCAGGGTCACCGCGACGTCCTTCCAGTCCTCGCCGGTCGTCTGGGAGATCTGCGACTGCCACGACAGACTGACCTTCTCGCTCGCCGGGTCGAGACGGGCGTCGTAGAGCGTCTGCCAGCCGGCGTTGGTCGCGAGGTAGGAGACGCGCAGGGTGATGTCGCCGCCGCGCGGAGCCGACACCAGGACGGCGGCGGTCCAGCGCTGGATGCCCGCCTGGGACGTCAGCTGCGACAGCTTGCCGCGCGCCACGTTGGCGCTCTCGCCGAGAGCTTTGCGCTTCGACTCCATGCCGCGCACCTCGGACGACAGACCGTCCAGCCGGGCGGACAGGAAATCGAACGCCTTCTGCCACGATTCGACGGCGAATCCCCGGCTCAGGATCTCCTTCGACGACTCCGTGCCGGCCCCGGCCTTCAGGCCCGACAGGAACTCGCGCAGCGTCTCGATCGAGTGCTCGCGGTCGTCGAGGAGCGCCTTCTGGCGCTCGAGCTCCGCCAGGTCCTTCTCGACCTGGCGATATTCGGGCGTGAGATTCGGCTGGCGGAACTCCTGCTGCTCCTCGACCCCGCCGATCTCGATCCCGGCGGTGCCGGTGCCACCGGCGCGGACCGAATCGGGGTCGGCCACGCACGGCAGCCCGCGCAGGACCACACGATGGCTGCCGGGGGCCAGGGACAGGCGGGCCTCGCGGGTCACCAGGGCCCCCTCCCGGTAGAGGGTGACGTCAGTGACGCGTGAGTCGGGCGAGTACTCGGCGGCGCCGGCGGTCCGGCCGCACACGAGGACGAGGATCGGGACGACGAGGAACGGCTTCGAGGTCGGCATAAGGCTCCTTTCGCTTGCTTGGACAGCTCACCGGTCGGTCAGTTCCTCCAGATCGAGATCGATCACCTCGTCGGTGTCGCCGGGCGTGGCGGGCGGCTGCCGGCGGAAGCGATCCAGGACGGGGCGCTCCGGGTAGAGACGCGCCAGCTGCTGCACCAGCTCGTCGATCTCGCCGTCGAGCATCGACCGGTTCAGGCCGCAGCTCCGGGCCAGGAGCAGGACCTGGTCGAAATTCGAGGGATCGACGGTGATCGCGACTCCCGCGACCTCGTCGCCCGGCTCGATGACCAGGAGGAGCCCCGCGTCGATCAGCCCCTGGGCGATGTCCGAGTCCGCTTCGACCGCCGGGATGTCGAACTCTCGTCGAATCAGCATGCTCTTCTCCTTGTGGCTCCCCGCCGGAAGACCGGTCGGGGGCTCGATGAAACGCGAAGGGACCCAGCACTCGTCGTGGTCGATCTGGACCCAGGACTCGTGCTCCCGCTCGAAATGGTCCGCGACGGTCACGTGCAGCCCCGCCTTCAAGCGGGGGAACTCCCCGGGGTCCCCCGGAACCTCCGGGTACGCCCAGCAGCGGACCGTGAGCCTGTCGGGCGGGGGCACGATGTCGAATCTCTGCGGCGCCTCCTCGGCCGGGATCGCGTCGACGGTGGAGTCCGGGTGGACGACGGTCTCCGTTTCCGCTCCGGACGCCGTCTCCTCGCGCGGCCGCCCCAGTTTCTTCTTCAACCAGAGGAGCTCGAAGGATCGGACGTCGCCGCCGTCGAACTGGAGACCGGCGAGCTGCGGAAGAACGGCCGGGTCGTCGAGATCGCGCAGGATCCCGATGGCGGCCGCCTGCGTGGGCGCGTTCTCGGGCGTCGGCGTCTCGCGCAGGATTTGCAAGGCGAGAGGCACGAGGACCGCCGGGTCGGTCCCCTTCAAAGCACCCAGGGCGCCGGCGCGGACCGACGGATCGCCGTGGCCGCTGGCCAGCTCGAAGGCGCGCGCCGCGGCCGCCGGGTCGTCGAACTTCGCGAGAGCCTCGGCGGCGTGCCGCTGGAAGTCCAGGTGCGGCGAGCGGGTCTCCTCCAGGATCACCTCGAGGGCTTCGGGGGATTCGGGCCAGCGCCCCAGGGCGTCGAGCGCCAGGAGGCCCGCGTTCGACGACGAGGTCCGGGCGATGCGCGCCAGGAACGGGATGACCTCCGGGTCGCCGAGCGCCGTCAGCGCCCGGATGGCGCCGGCGGCCAGGGTCGCGTCCTTGCCGCGCGCCAGATCGACGAAATCGCCGGAGAGATCCCGCGCGCCCTGCTTCACCAGGGCGAGCATCAGGCTCGCCCGGACCCACGGGCGCTCCTCGTGACGCCAGGCGTACTCCAGCTCCGGCAGCACCTCGGGGGCCTCATGCTCGGCGAACCACTCGATACCGGACCATCCCAGGTTCGGCGACCGGCTTTTCAAGGCCTCGAGGAACAGCGGCCTGAGAATCTCGCCGTGGTAGCCCGCGAGCTCGCCGAGCAGCCGGTAGGTGACGAAATCGTCTCTCTCGCTCCGGACGAGAGAGACGAGCGAGCCGATCGTGCGGCGCACTTCCTCGTCCTGATCGGAGGGGTCGACCTCGAACAGGGGCCAGAACTCGGAGAAGGCCTGTTCGGCGGTCTCGCGCTTCGCCGCGGAGTCGCCGGTCCACAGGACGAGCAGCGCCTGACGCATCGCGGCGCGCTGCTTGTCCTCCTCGGATGGTTCGTCGGTGGCCCGGGCAGGAGGAGCCGAGGCCAGTACCGCAAGAACAAGGAAGAGACCGGTGGGAGCCGCGGTGAGGAGCCGGCATCGGCCTGGGGGTGAGGAGCGCATCGAAGACCTCCCGCTCGCGGGACATGTCGCACTCGTCTTGAAGAGTACGCCCGGACCGACGGGGAATCAGGGAGCGGGGCAGGAGCGCGCGGAGGCCGCGCGGCGGCGCGTGCGGGCCGCGTTCCGCG
>CAYLND010000209.1:2985-6093 GCA_964384905.1 uncultured Acidobacteriota bacterium | reverse complement strand
CGGCCTGATCGCCGCCGCGGCGCCGCCGCGCTCCGGGAGGGCGCGCCCGTGAGCCCCGGCGGAGCGCCGGTGTGGCCGATCTCCTTCCAGGACGTGCTGGACGCGCGCGAGCGCATCCGCCCGTACCTGCCGCGCACCCCGCTGCGCTCGTACCCCGCCCTGGACGCGGCCGCAGGTCGGGGGCTGAGCGTCTTCGTGAAGCACGAGAACCACAATCCGACCAACTCCTTCAAGGCCCGCAACGGGATGTCGCTGGTCAGCGCCCTGCCGGAGGAGACGCGGCGGCGCGGCGTGGTCGCCGCGACGCGCGGCAACCACGGCCTCGGTCTCGCCTGGGCCGGCGGCCTCCTGGGGGCGCGCGTCACCATCTGCGTGCCGGTCGGCAACAACCCCGAGAAGAACGAGGCGATGCGCGGCTACGGCGTCACGCTCATCGAGCAGGGGAGGGACTACGACGAGGTCGTGCGCGTGGCGGAGGCTCTCCGAAGCGAGCACGGGCTGCATCTCGCCCACTCGACCAACGACCCCCTGGTGATCGCCGGGGCGGCGACCCTGACGCTGGAGATCCTGGAGGATCAGCCGCGTCTCGACGCCCTGGTCATCGGGGTCGGTGGCGGCTCGCAGGCGGTCGGAGCCCTCACCGTGGCGCGCCACATGCGCCCGGACCTCGAGGTCTACGGCGTGCAGGCGGAGCGGGCGTCGGCCATCCATGATTCCTGGCACGCCGGCCGGCCGATCGCGCGCGACTCGGCCGACACCTTCGCGGACGGTCTGGCCACGCGCAACGCCTACGACCTGACCTTCCCCGCCCTGCGCGCCGGTCTGGCCGGGTTCGTCACGGTGTCCGAGGCCGAGATCGCCGAGGCCCTGCGTCTCTACCTGCGCGCCACGCACAATCTCGCCGAAGGCGCCGGCGCGGCCGGTCTCGCCGGCCTCATCAAGCTGCGCGACCGCCTCGCGAACCGCAGCGTGGCTGTGGTCCTGTCCGGATCGAACATCGACGCCGCGACCCTCCGCCGGGTTCTCGCCGGCGAGCTGTAGGATCCCGCCGCCCGACCTCGCGTCAACGAATTGGCGCGTACCCCCCTCCTTGCGATGCGACGCGGCAACCGTATATTGCTCCCAGGGTCCTTCATGTCCGGAGGCTCGAGTCGCGATGCGGAAGAAGACGGATCGGTCGAGGAAGCGCGACCAGCCGCCCGCCCAGGGTGAAGGGCGGCGCGAGACGGCGCAGGAGGATCCGACGTTCGACTCGGTGGGCGCCGCGTTCCTGGTGGTGGACCGCGCCGGCTGGGTGCTGCGCTCCGACGGCTGGGAGCGGGTCCTGAAGACGCCGACGCCGGCCCGCCTGCCCGCCGAGGAGCCGAACGCCCTCCTCGAGGGGGTGACGGCCGCCGTCGAGGAGGCGCGACGGCTGGCGGGCCCGACGCGCCGCATGGTGTCGCTCGAGCTCGACCGCGAGCGCTTCTACACGGTCTCGGCCGGACCGATCGGCGGCCGGGGGGAGGGAGCGGCGGCGGCCCTGGTCATGGAGATCACCGAGCTCTTCTCGCTCGGTCCGCGCGAGGGGGACGCGATCCGCCAGCTGGCGCACGATCTGCGCACGCCTTTGACCTCGATGAGCGGCGCCGTCGAGCTCCTCGAGTCGGGGCGTCTGGGACAGCTCAGCCCCGAGCAGGTGCGCCTGCTCGAGATGCTCGGCAAAGGAATGCAGATGATGATGTCGCTGCTCGACGACGCCTCGGCACGCGCCAAGGCGGCGCAGGAGGCGGGCGCGCGGAAACGCGCGTCGGCCTGAGACGGAGACCCGACCATGCCCGGCAAGATCCTGGTCGCCGACGATTCGCCGAACATCCGCGAGATCCTCAAGCTCAGCCTGGAGACCGACGGCTACACCGTCGTCCTGGCGGAGGACGGGGACCAGGCGCTCGTCATGGTGGAGCGGGAGAAGCCGGACCTGGTGATCATGGACATCATGATGCCGAAGGTGAACGGCTTCCAGGTATGCCGCCGCCTCAAGGGCGATCGCGCCACCCACGACGTCCCGGTGATCATGCTGACCGCCAAGAGCGGCGACCAGGACGTCTTCTGGGGCAAGGACTGCGGGGCGGACGAGTACATGACCAAGCCGTTCAGCACCCGCGAGCTCGGCAAGACCATCGACCGGCTCCTGGAGCGCCGCCGCGAGCACCGCGCCGGCGAGGCCGGCGGCGTGCTGCAGGAGTACCGTGGGAGGCAGGGCAGAGGCGAGGAGTGCCAGATCGTGAACTTCGACTGGGACCCGCGCGCCATGGACACCTTCCGCAAGAAGTACGGCGAGTTCAAGCACGTCGAGGCGCACCAGAGATTCCGCGACGCCGTGGAGGAGTTCCTGCGCGAGCACAAGGATCCGGGCCCGGTGGAGCTGCACGAGGTGAGCGGCGTCGCGGTGGTCCTGCGCGGCACCGCCGGCCACGCCAAGGATCTCGCCCGGCGGCTGGCGAAGCGCCTCAACGAGGTCGCGGCCTCCCTGTACGCCGCCGAGGACCGCGATCGCGGCTACGTGCCGTTCCGCAACCCGCGCACCTCCCAGGAAGAGAAGCTCCCGCTCCTGTCGTTCAGCCCGCGCATCGCGCCCGACAAGGCCGCCTGATTCTCGTTCGTCCACACGTCTGAAGACCTCGTGTTTCGGCGGCAGGACAGGGCGCGCCGGGGGGCGGCTCATGCTCGCTCGCGTAGAGCGCTGATCGCTTATCCCTCGACTATGGCGCGGCTCGAAATCGCCGCCCCCCGGCGCGCCCTGTCCTGCTGCTCGTACCGGATCTCCCGCGTGCCCACCGAGGCAAGCTCGAGCGGAGAAGTGCATGCTGACGTCGACGGCGGCGTGGTCGGTCTGAAGGGTCTTCGATCCCTCATCATGTCCGGGAGCGGGGCGGGGGAGGCGGGCGGCGATTTCGAGCCGCGCCATGGCCAACGGGGGGGCAATCAGCGCTCTACGCGCGCGAGCATGAGCCGCCCGCCTCCCCCGCCCCCCTCCCGGCGTCAGGACGCGCTCGAAGGAGCGATCGGACGCGATATTGAAACGCGAGCGCGGCTTGTGCCTTGGTGCGGCGTCTCGGCGATGGAGAT
>CAYLND010000209.1:0-2975 GCA_964384905.1 uncultured Acidobacteriota bacterium | reverse complement strand
CCTCCGCGCGCGCTGGACGCAGCTCGTCGACCGCGTCTACGAGGAGGTGCGACGCGACCTCGCCGACCGCCGCTACGACGACGCACGCAGCCGCTGCAACAGACTCGTGGCGGTCGCGCTCGGCGAGCTCGAGGCGCGCACGACGATCGTCGACACGTTCACGCGCGCGGGCGACCTGCCCCGCGCGCCGGCCGAGTCCGAAGAGCCCAACGGCCGCGCCCCGCCCCGCTCCCGGCGTCAGGACGCTCTCGAAGGAGCGATCGGACGCGATATTGAAACGCGAGCGCGGCTTCTGCTATGGTGCGGCGTCTCGACGATGAAGATCATCGCGCTGGGTGACATCCACGGAAATCTGCCCGCCCTGGAGGTCGTTCTCAGGGAGTGCCGCGCCGAGGGATACGACGCGCTCTGCCACACCGGCGATCTCGTCGGCTTCGCGCCCTTCCCCGAGGAGACCGTGGCCCTGGTGCGGGCGGAGAAGATCCAGGGCGTGCGCGGCGACCTCGACGAGAGCGTGTCGGCGCAGGCGGAGGACTTCGGCGGCAACGGCGTCGACGGACGTCTGCGGCGCCTGGAAGGGCTGGCGTACGCCTGGACCGTCGAGAGGACCGACGCGATCACGCGCCGCCAGCTGGCCGATCTGCCGTTCGACCAGCGCATGGAAGCGGGAGGGCGGCGCACGGTGTTCGTGCACGCCAACCCAATCGACGTGTCCACCTGCCTGTGGGAAGACCGCGACGAGGACTACTTCCGCGACATGGGCGACGCCGCCGAGGCCGACATCATCATCCTCGGCCACACGCACCGGCCGTTCCATCGCATCGTGGACGGCCGTCACTTCATCAACGCCGGCAGCGTCGGCTATCCCGAGGACGGCGACCCGCGCACCGGGTACGCCGTGGTCACCGTGAACGGCAACGTCGAGGTGCAGTACCGGCGGTTCCCGTACGACGTCGAGCGGCTCCTGCGCGTCGCCCGCGAGCGCCGCTTCCCGCAGGAAGCCGCGGCGCTGTTCAAGGCCTGAGCCGGCCGTCAGGCTCCGCCGAGAGTCGTCGTCCGGCCGTCCCGCCAGACCGTGAACGACTTCACGTTCGGCCCGGTCGCCTGGAGATACGCCGACAGGCCGGCGACGGGATGCCCGTCGAGACCCTGCACGATGTCGCCGCGCCGCACCCCGGCCTGGTCGGCCCGCCCGCCGCGCGCCACGCTGGCCACCAGGACGCCGGTCACCTCCGCGGCGCCCAGAGACTGGGCCAGATCGGGGTCGAGCTCCTGCACGGTGAGACCCAGCTCCCGGTCGGCGTGCAGGGTTGATTCCGGCGCCTCCGGCCCGCCGATCGGCTTCAGGAGCGACGGGACGGAGTACATCGGCGTGCCGAGACGGACCGCCAGAGCGATCGCATCCGACGGCCGCGCGTCGATCGGGTGGACCTTCCCGCCCGACCGCAGGGCGATCTCGGCGTAGTACACGTCGTCCTTGAGCTCGGTGACCGTGATCTTCTCGATCACCGCGCCGACCACTCCCAGGATCGTCGCGAGCAGATCGTGGGTCAGCGGGCGCGTGGTCTCGGCCTTCATCTTCCCCAGGTAGATGGCGATCCCCTGGTCCCGGCCGATGGCGATCGGCACCGCCCGCTGCTCGGCCTCGTCCGCCAGGAGAATCATCACCTGATCGGGACCGGTGGCGCGGATCCCGGCGATGTGCACCGGCACGGCGGTCGTCTGCGGGGCCGGCGGGACGGTCGGGCTCGGCGTGGGAGCGGGATTCTTCCGGGCGGCCGTCGTCCCGAGGACGATCAGGACGACCAGAAGCGCCGCTCCACGATCCGAAGAACGGTTGTGCCGAAGCACGATCACGACCTCCCGGCGATTGGCATCAATATACTGCGAAAGCGCCGCTCCGGCCGCACCGGAATTCCTTAACTCATAGAAATTCAAGAGGATAGCGCCCAACTTCCGGAAAATCGCCCGGTTTGACAGGCCTTCCATGCGACACTAAAATACGCTCCAGTGGCCACTTACGGGGAATTGAAGGGCGTTCCGCGGACCCGGTTTCGGGCCCGCTGATCCCCACTCGGGGCGAGCGGTCTATGAATCCTACCAGGCTGGGCCGCTTCGAAATCCTGCGCGAGATCGGCAAGGGTGCGATGGGCCAGGTCTTCCTGGCCAACGATCCGAAGATCGAGCGCAAGGTCGCGATCAAGACGATCGTCCTGCCACCGGGGACGTCCGAGGACGAGGCGCGCGAGACCAGCCAGCGTTTCCTGCGCGAAGCGCAGGCGGCGGGGCGGCTCCTGCACCCGAACATCGTCACCATCTTCGACGTCGGCGAGGAGGGCGGCGTCTCGTTCATCGCCATGGAGTTCATCGAGGGCGAGACGCTCGAGAAGTACACCCGGCCCGGAAGCGTCCTGCCGCTGAAGCGCGTCCAGGACCTGATCGAGCAGGCCGCCTCCGCCCTCGACTACGCGCACCAGAACGGCATCGTGCATCGCGACATCAAGCCGGCCAACCTGATGGTCCTGAAGGGCGGCGCCCTGAAGATCACCGACTTCGGCCTGGCCAAGAGCCCGCAGGCGAACCTGACCCAGGCGGGCGTGCTGCTCGGCACGCCGAGCTACATGTCGCCGGAGCAGATCGAGGGTCGCGCGCTGGACGGGCGCAGTGATCTGTTCTCCCTGGGCGTGGTCCTGTACGAGCTCCTCACCGGCGTGCGGCCGTTCGACGGCGACTCGATCTCGACCATCATCTATCGCGTCCTCTACGAGGATCCGCGTCCGGCCGCGGCGCACAACGCGGCGCTGCCGCCGGAGATCAACGTCATCCTGGAGAAGGCGCTGGCCAAGGACAAGGACAGACGCTACGCCAGCGGCGCCGAGCTGACCGCCGATCTGGCGAAGGCGTTCGCCGGATTGCCGCAGGAGACGCTGTCGCGGCCGTTTCCGGCGGCGGTCCGCCAGGCGGCCGGCGCCCGC
>CAYLND010000208.1:0-6151 GCA_964384905.1 uncultured Acidobacteriota bacterium | reverse complement strand
CGGCGTGCGCCCGCTCCACGGTGGCGCGCGCGAAACCGTCCCAATCGACCTCCGACTCGCGGGGGAAGACGGCGGCCGGCCCGGCCGCGTCGAGCGTCCGCCGGAGCGCCATCCACTCGTCCGCGCAGGCGCGGCAGGCGGACAGGTGCCGCGCCAGCGCCGCCTCCCGGTCCCCGGGCAGGGCGTCGTAGTAGCGCAGCGACAGGGCGCGCCGGGCGGCGCGGCAGGCGGGCCACACGAGACGCCTCACGTGCTCTCTCCTTCGCCGAGCTCGAGCGCGACCGCGGAGCCGTGGCGCGACAGAACATCGCGCAGGGCGCGCGTGGCGCGATGCAGCGACGACTTCACGGTGCCGAGGGCGCAGCCGCGGCTGCGGGCGATCTCTTCGAGACGCATCTCCCCGAAATGGCGCAGCATGAAGACGTCGCGCTGGGTGGCGGGCAGCGCGGCGATCGCCTCCTCGAGCGCGCGCGCGAGCTCGCGCCGCTCCTGCCGGGAGTGGGGCGATTCCTCGGACGACACCAGGACGAGGGAGCCCCGTCCGGTGGAGCGGTCCTCGGTCTCCTCGAGCGAGACGGCGGGGCGGACGCGACGCTGGCGAATCTGATCGATGCAGTGATTCGCCAGGATGCGCGCCGCCCAGGTGAACGGGTGGGCGTCGGGACGATACCCGGCGCGGGCCGCGTAGATCTTCACCAGCGTCTCCTGCACGGCGTCCAGCGCGTCCTCGTGGTTCCGCAGATAGCCGCACGCCAGGCGATACAGTCGCTTCTGGTAGCGGCCGACGAGCGCCTCGAAGGCGCCTTCGCGGTCGTTCTTGACGCCGTCCATGAGCGCGAAGTCATCCGGCTCCACACCCCCTCCGCTCCCGATCCAACGGACGGCGGCCTCCACGGGTTTACCGCACCCGGCGCGCCGCGATGAATTCCTCGATCGCCCGGAGCGTCTCGGGCGGCATCTCCAGGAAGCGCACCCCGACCCCGGGCAGCAGGCTGCTCCCGGGCGCCGGCCGCACGACCCGGCGGACCTCTCCGAGCATCTCCAGAGGCCGCGTCCGGCGCCTTCCACCGCCCGCCGGCCCGGGAAGGTGGAGGACCAGGCGCAGGCGGGTGCCGAGCGCGAACGGCCGGGGGCTTTTCAGGAAAAGGCCGTGCGGGCTGAGGTCGCGCGTGTAGGCGGTGTAGGCCCCGGTCCGGGCGGAGAACTCGACGCGGCAGCTGACCGGGATGCGGCTCTCCAGGCGCTCCAGGAGCGGCGCGTGTCGCCGGATCGTCTCGAGGAAGGCCGGGGCGTCGAACGGCTTGATCAGGACGTCGTCGCACCCGGCCCGCAGGCAATCCGCCCGCCGCGCCTCCGTGGTCAGGAGAACGACCGGGACCGCCCCGGCCACCGGGTCGGCCTTCAGGTGCCGGCAGGCCTCGATGCCGTCCATGACCGGCATCGCCTCGTCGAGGACGACCAGATCGGGGCGGTCCTGCCGGCAGATCTGCAGCGCCTGCGCCCCGGTGCGCGCCGTCACGACACGGCAGGTGGTGCGTTTCAGGTAGGCCTTCTGCAGCTCGAGGAACGGCAGGACGTCGTCCACCAGAAGAATGCGGACGATGCGCTCGCCGCTCGAGGCGGACACCTCCTGGCGCGGCAGGCCGGGGCGGGCCACTCAGCCGCCCCTCTCGGAGCGACGCTCCAGCGCGTAGCCGATGAGGAACACCGCCGCGCCGGCCGCGAGCCATCCCAGCTCGGCATTCATGTCGGCCTCCCCGAAGCCGTATACCAGGAGGGCCACGCCGAGCGTCAGCATGGCGATCACCTCGAGAACCTTGCCGCTGACGTAGAGCACGGGGGTCACTATAACGTAGGATCATGAGGATGAGCGGGCCGCACAGACCGCGCGTGGCGATCATCGGTGGCGGGCCGGGAGGAGCGCACTGCGCCCGGCGCCTCGCGGAGGCCGGCCGTCCCGTGACCGTCTTCGAGCCGCGCTGGCGCTTCGAGAAGGCGTGCGGGGGCGGCGTGCCGGCGCGCGGCATGGAGCATTTCCCGTTCCTGCAGGACGCCCGCCTGCTGGCCAAGGAGATCCGCCAGTGCCTCGTGGTCTCTCCCTCCGGACGCGAGGCCCGCTTCCCCCTGGACGACCCGCTCGTCGTCTTCGGCCGCGCCGACCTGCACGCCCTGCTGCTCGATCGGGCGATCGCGTCGGGGGCGCGCCTCGAGCGGCGGCGCGTCGTCTCGTTCCGGCGGCACGCGGCCGGGCGAGGTAACGGCGGCCCTGGCGCCGGCTGGATCCTGCGGGCCGGCGTCATGGGCGACCCGGAGGAGGGGCGCGAGGTGGGACCGTTCGACTTCCTGGTGGTGGCCGACGGCGCCGCCGGAAGCGCGCGGCGGCGGCTTCTCGCGGATGCGCGGCACCAGGTCGCGGCCCGCGAGGTCTCGCAAGGGATCGGCTACTACCTCCCCGGGGTCAGCGAGGACTTCATCACGCTCAAGTTCTACGACCACCTGCACGGCTACCTGTGGGTCTTTCCGCGACCGGACCACTCGTCGGCCGGCATCTGCGCCACGCTGGGGGCGCTGCCGGCCGCCCGACTGAAAAGGCTGATGGACGATTTCCTGGGCGACAGATATCCGCGCGCGGCCATCGACGCGTCGGAGCGTTACGCCGCGCTGATCCCGGGAGCGCCGGCGGATCCGGACGCCGCGCGGGTCCAGGGCGACGGGTGGGCGCTCGTGGGGGACGCGGCGCGCCTCGTCGATCCTCTGACGCGCGAAGGGATTTACTACGCCATGCTGTCGGGCGACCTGCTCGCCGACGCCCTTCTGAGCGGACGCGCCGGGGCGTACGCCGAGTCATGGGCGCGCCACGGCGCCCCCGAGCTCTCCTGGGCGGCCGGGCACGGCGATCGATTCTTCGACACGCGGTTCATCGAGCGGCTCGTCTTCCTGTGCGCGCGGAGCCCGTCGGTGTCGCGCGTCCTGTCGGACCTGATCGCCGGGAAGCAGTCTTATCGGACCCTGAAGCGACGCCTCCTGCTCGCCGCGCCCCGGGTCGGAATCGATCTGCTCGCCGGGCACGCGCGTCAGACCCGGTCGTGGCACCCGAAGCACTGATTGTTCTGCGGATGGTTCGGCCCGCGCGGCTTCCGGCCGGTGGGGCCGTGGCATTCGAGACAGCGCTCGGGCGTCGCGGCGTCGAGATGATCGGCGTCGGCCGGATACTTCGGCGGCTGGTGCAGGATGGTGTAGGCGATCAGGGCCACCGTGAGTCCGCCGGCCACCAGGAGGAAGATCGCCAGACGCGCGCTGCCGGCCGTCCGACCGCTCACGGCCTCTCGGGCCGGCGCTTGCGGCTGTTGGTGGAGATCTTCTCCGTCGCGAGGACCTTTCCCTGAAGGAACGCCTCCTCGGCGATCGCCACCACCGAGGCGCGGATGTCGCCGCGCATTCGCCCCGTCGGCCGGAGCTCGAACTTGCGCGCCACGATCACCTTTCCTTCGATCGACCCCTCGACGATCAGGTTCTCGGCGGTAATGTCGCCCCGCACCGAGCCGTGCGGCTCGATCACGACCGATCCGGACGTCAGGATGTTCCCTTCCATCCGGCCGCGCAAACGGATGTTCTCTTCGGAGACGATCTCGCCGACCAGCGTCACGTCCCGGTCGATGAGCGTGAGATTGTCGCCGCCGCTGCCTGACCTGGAACGCCCGTCCTTCAAATGGGGCACGAAGGCACTCCCGCTGGCCGGTGATGATATCAGCGGGGCGGCGGTCGATCAATCGCGTGGATCCATCTCCTCCACCGCCGCGTCGCCGCGCGTCAGGGACCGCAGCTCCTCTCCGAGAAGGACGAGGGCCTCGCGCGGGACGATCGCCTCGAGCACCGAGCGTCCGGGGTCGTCGTAGACGGCGGCTTCCACGCGGCCGCCATGCCGGGCCAGGAGATGGCGCGCCTCGCCGTCGAGAGCGATCGGCAGGCTGACCCTCAGCCGGGCCTGGTCCACCCGCGCCACCGTCGGCGCCGCCGCGAGCGCCGCGGCGGCCGCGCTGCGGTAGGCGCGGGCCAGGCCTCCTTTTCCCAGCCGGATCCCCCCGAAGAATCGCGTGACGACGACCACCGCGCCGCACAGACCGGCGCTCCGGATCGATTGCAGGATGGGTCGCCCGGCGGTGCCGGCCGGCTCCCCCGCGTCGTGGTGGCGCTCGATTCCTTCGCCCGCCGGACCCGACAGGACGTAGGCCCAGCAGTGGTGCGTCGCGTCGGGGAACTCGCGCGCGATTGCGTCGATGCCCGCGCGCGCCTCGCCGGCGCTGCGCGCCGGGAACGCGGTCGCGACGAACCTCGACCGCTTCTCGCGCGTCTCCACGCGGATCGGTCCCGCCAGGGTGCGCACCGGGAGGAGATTATGCTAGGACTGCGTGCCCTCGGGCCACTGGAAGAAGCGGCCCTGAGAGAACAGGATGTCGCAGTTGAAGTCGGTGGTCTGCCCGCCGGCGCGCGCGCTCAGCGTGCCGTCCTTGCCGTAGCTGGCGACGGTGTAGTTGCTGCCGCTCGCGGTCGTCGAGGCGTCCCAGATGTTGCTCCAGCCGTCGGCGTCGGGCGGAGCCTTGATGAAATAAGGATCGATGGAGAGCTTGAGCGCGGCCCAGTTGGCGGCGTTCAGGGGATACGCCGACATGTCGGTGGCGTACGATTCGACCGCCACTCCGATCGTCCGCACGTCGGACATCGTCTTCTTCTGCTTGCTCTTGTCGAGCGCGTTGAGCAGGTTCGGCATCGCGATCGCCGAGATGATCCCGATGACGGCGACGACCACGAGGAGCTCGACGAGAGTGAAGCCCGCGCGCGAGCGCTGTCGATTCAGTATTCGTGACATCGGCTCGTCCCCCGCCTGTCGTAAGGGCAAGCCCGGTGCCAGCCCTCCAGCGCGAACCGTTTCCGCACCATAACCCGCAGCACAACTTAATGATGCCGGCCGCGATAGCAAGGCCCGGAGCCGGGCCTTCCGGTGACAAAAAGTGTCCGTACCGGCCGCGTCACCTGCCGCGGAGCGTCGGTCCGGCTCGACCGGAGACTTGCATCGCCCGGGGCTCCCGCATAGACTACCGGCTCTTCGCGTGCCCGGGCGCCGACGTAGCTCAGTGGTAGAGCAACTGATTCGTAATCAGTAGGTCGCCGGTTCAACCCCGGCCGTCGGCTCCAGACCCCGCCCGGGGGCCGGCTCGCGCCCGGGTGCACCGCGAGGCGCCGATGGCATTCACCGACACCCCCTTCTTGGATAGGCTGAAGCGCGGTCCGCTCGTGTTCGACGGCGCCATGGGCACGCAGCTCTACGAGCGCGGCTATTTCATCAGCCGGTCGTTCGACGAGGCCAACCTGGCGCGGCCCGATCTGGTTCTGGAGATCCATCGCCAGTACGTCGCCGCCGGGGCGCAGATCGTGGAATCGAACACCTTCGGCGCCAACCGGGAGCTGCTCGGGCGCTACGGGGCCCAGGATCGGCTGGTCGACATCAATCGCGCCGGCGTCCGTCTGGCGCGGCAGGCGGCGGGCCGGTCGGCGTACGTGGCCGGCTCGGTCGGACCGACCGGGCGGATGACCGGCGCGCTCACCGGCGAGCGGCAGGCGGTCATCGAGGACGTGTTCCGCGAGCAGATCGAGGCGCTCCTGACGGAAGGGATCGATCTCCTGGTGCTGGAGACGTTCATCAGCGCCGGCGAGATGGAGGCCGCCCTGCGCGCCGCCCGCGTGCTCTACCCCGGGCCGATCGTGGCGCAGATGTCGTTCAGCGAGGACCGGCCGGCGATCGACGGACTGTCGCCGGGGATGATCGCAGATTTCCTGCGCGATCGCGGCGCCGACGTCGTCGGCGTCAACTGCGCCGAGGGGCCGGCGTTCGTCTTCGAGGTGGCCCGCGAAATGCTCGGCCACGGCCGGCCGGTCAGCGCGCAGCCGAACGCCGGCCGGCCGCGGCGCCTGGACGAGCGGACCATCTACATGACGACGCCCGAGTACTTCGGCGTCTACGCGCGCCGGCTGTTCCAGAGCGGCGTGGCGCTGGCCGGCGGCTGCTGCGGCACGGGTCCGGAGCACATTCGCCGCGTGGTCGACGCCGCCGCCATGCTGGCGGGCGGACGCGTCAAGGTCGAGGCCGCGGCGG
>CAYLND010000207.1:0-6173 GCA_964384905.1 uncultured Acidobacteriota bacterium | reverse complement strand
AGCGTGCTCTTCACGATGCGGTCCTCCAGGGAGTGGAACGCGATTACGACGAGAGGCCCGCCGGGCTCGAGATGGTCGACGGACTGCGAAAGACCCGCCGCGAGACCGCCGAGCTCGTCGTTGACCGCGATGCGCAGCGCCTGGAACGTGCGCGTGGCCGGATGGATGCGCGCCGGACCGCGGCGTGGAGCGGCGGAAGCGACGATGTCCGCCAGGGCGCGGGTGGTCCGGATGGGCGCGCGGCGGCGCGACTGCGCCACGGCGCGCGCGATGAGGCGCGCCCGGGGCTCTTCTCCAAACTCCTTCAGGATCGACGCGAGACGGTCCTCCGGCAGGGTGTTGACCAGATCGGCCGCCGTGGTCGCCTGGGTGCGATCGATTCTCATGTCGAGAGGCCCGTCGTCGCGGAACGAGAAGCCGCGCCCCGGATCATCGAGCTGCCGGGACGAGATCCCGAGATCGAGCAGGATCCCGGAGACCGCCGGCGCGCGCATCTCGCCGAGCAGCGCCGCCAGACGCCGGTAATCGGCGTGCCGCAGAGTGACGCGTTCTCCGAAGGCCGCCAGCCGCCGCCGCGCCGTCTCGACGGCGTCGGCGTCCCGATCGAGCGCGACGAGGCGACCGTCGGGCGCCGTGGCGCGCAGAATCGCCTCCGCGTGACCTCCGGCCCCGACGGTCCCGTCCACCCAGAGACCGCCGGCGCGGCAGGCGAGCGCCTCGACCGCCTCCCGCAGAAGGACCGGCCGATGGGCTCTTCCTGGCATGTCGGTGCGCGTCGCACGGGCTCCTAGATGCCGTGTCGGCCGAGGAACTCCATGTCATCGTCGGTCAGCGGGCCCCCGTTCAGACGGCTGCCGAGCGTCTCGCGGTTCCAGACGTCCAGATAGCTCAGGTTGCCGATCACGAAGACCTCGCCCCCGGTGCCGCTCTTCTCGCGCAGCATCGGGTGGATCAGGACGCGGCCCTGCTCGTCCATGGTGGCGGCCTGCCCGTAGTAATTGACGAAATTGCGGAAGCGCTCGGCCGGCCCGCTGACGCTGGACATGCCTGCGAGCTTCTTCTCCACCTCGATCCAGACCGGCATCGGGTAGAGCCGGACGAACTCCCCGCTGAGCGACGTGACAAAAAACTCGCGGCCGTAGGTCTCTTCGAGGTATCCTCGGAACAAGGTGGGAATCTTGATGCGCCCCTTGTCGTCGACCTTGGTCGGGGAATTTCCCCTCAGCATCCATCCCCTCGTCGGTGGTCCCGGTCGTCCAAACCCCGGCGGGAGACAGAAATCGCGCCGTCCCCCCGGATCGTGACGCGGTGTTCTTCTGAATTTCTAGGGGCGCGTGGCCACTTTAGACCACTTTACTCCACCGCGCGAATATAAGAGACCGCTTCCGGCTTGTCAAGCAGAAACTTAAGCGACGCCAATCAGATAGAGGTTGTTTCTCTCTTCATCCCGAGACACTCAATAGGTTTGAACGACTGATCGCATACCCACTAGATAGAGTGGAAAAATGTCATCCGGCGCATTTGCGATGTGTTAGCATCTCGAATCGTGTGGGGAAGACAGGAGGCGCTCCCACCGCCTCGAAGGGACTGCTCATGAAGCAGACCGCAGCTGTCGCCCCGATTGTCGCGTTCGCATCTTTGTTTGCCGCCGTGCCGGCCCATGCCGCGGGGCAGCCCGGCGATTACTCCCTCACCGCCACGATCGGCGAATCAGGACCCAAGAAGGACAACGCCTACAGGAGCTCGGAGACCCTCAGCTTCGGGGTGCAGTACCAGAAGACCGGCTACGCCGCCTACCGCGCCATGGTGGGCTTCTTCTCGATGAGCGGGAGAGAGGAGATCAGTCCATCCGCCGGCACGCGCGACGCCGACGCCTTCTTCGTGACCGGCAATCTCGTCTTCACGCCGCGCTTCCATACGGTCCATCCGTTCGCAACCGCCGGACTCGGCTTCTATGACGTGCGGCTGACCGACAACTCGGGCACCCAGAACGGGATCGAAGTCGGTCTGAACTGGGGAGTCGGAATGAGCGTGCAGCTCGTCAGAATCTTCGCCATCCACGGGGAGCTGTCGTACCACTACCTCACGGGCGCTATTTCGAGTCCGGTGCAGATCATCGCCATCGGCGGCCGTTTTGATTTCTGAGCCAGGTCGCCTTCCGGCGTAATCTTCATGGATTGAAAGAGTTAACCCCTTGAGCGAGGCCGCGATCCGCACTCTTGCGGCGCGCTCCGACACACGTTGCCGCAAGGGGTGTCCCACCGTACACTTCCTGCCGCAATGACACGCTCCCGAGGTCGGCGCCGGATTCTCCTGGCATGCGCCTGCCTGCTTCTCATCGCGTACCCCTCGCCCGGTGGCGGACGGTCTGCGGAGGGCCCCGACCGGAGCGCGGGCGCCGCGTGGGAGCGCAAGCTCGATCTTTTCCTGAGGCCGATGGCCCTCGGCACGCTCACGTTCCAGGGGCGGTTCACCGGTCGCGTGGCGCCCGGCTCCATCGAGGCGGCCAGGGCCTTGCCCCGCTTCGTGCAGGTCGATCGCTCGACCACGCCGGTGCTGCACGTCAAGGCGGGGATCCGCGAGGACGTGGTCGCGTCACCGGGCGCGCGGGAGGCGCTCGACGGGGAGCTGCGTGACATCGGCGTGCGGATCCAGGGGCGCGTCGGGGCGATCGCCTCGTTGCGGTTGCCGCCGGAGGCGCTCGAGGCGCTGGCGCGGCTGCCGGACATCCTGTGGCTGAAGGCCGCGCACTCCTATCATCTGCAGAACGACGTCAGCACTTCGTCGGCCCAGGTCGGCTCGGACCAGGCCAACACCACGTTCACCAGGGGAGCGGGCGCGATCGTCGCGGTCATCGACACGGGGATCCAATGGACCGATCATGATTTCAGGAACGCGAACGGCACCACGCGTCTTCTCGGCATCTGGGATCAGACGCTGTCCGACCCGGCCCATCCGCCGCCCTCGGGATTCTCGTTCGGCGCCTATTACTCGAAGAGCGACATCGACGCCGCGCTCGCGGCCGGGACGAGCCTGCTGACGGGGGACGGCCACGGCCACGGCACGCACGTCTCCGGGACGGCCGCCGGCAACGGGCTGGAGACCGGGAACGGCATCGCACCCGGGACGTTCGCGGGGATCGCGCCGGAGGCCGACCTCCTCGCGGTGCGGGTGTTCGACGATACCGGCACCTTCTGCGACGCCTGCGACCTGACCGGCGCCGTGCAATTCGTCATGCAGGTCGCGGCCGCCGCCGGGAAGCCGTGGGTGGGCAACATGAGCCTCGGGACCGATATCGGCGCGCACGACGGCACCGATCCCGACGAGCGGACGATCGACGCGGCGGTCGGACCGGGGCGCGGCGGCGCCCAGATGGCGATTGCCGCGGGGAATTCCGGCGGCCGCGATCGCAGCAGCCACCCGGCCCACTGGGAGGGCCCGCTGGCGCCGGTCGGCTCGTCGGTGAGCGACACGTTCAGCCTGTCGTACACGCCGAACAGCGGCAGCGAGACCGATCACGTCTGGATGGACGTCTGGTACAAGGGCGCCGACAGCGCCACGGTCAGCATGATCACGCCGACCGGCATCACGGTCGGCGCGGCCCGGGGGACCGACTCGGGCATCGTCTGCACGGCCGACGGGGCGATCCAGGTGACGGCGACCAACGACCCGGACCCGTTGAACGGCGACAACGAGGCGTTCGTCCAGATCTGGGACAGCTCCACATGCGTCCCCGTGGTGGCGCCGCGCAACGGCACCTGGACGGTCCGCATCACCACCAACGGCATCGGCTCGACGACGCCCACCTTCGATCTGTGGAACGAGGCCGACGCCGGGAGCCTGTCGTTTGTGAGCCTGGCGACCTCGAACATCGGCAAGAGCGTCGGCATCCCGGGCACCGCGCGCTACGCCATCACCGCCGGGTCCTACGCGGACAAGGATCACTTCCTGAACGTCGGCGGGACCACGACCACGGTGGTTCTCAGCACCCTCTCGGGCGTGGGGAGCCTCTCCGGCTTCTCGTCGCTCGGCCCGACGCGCGACGGGCGGATCAAGCCGGACATCGCGGCGCCGGGCGAGATGATCGGCTCGTCGCTCGCCGGGTCGATCCAGGCGGCGAGCGGGACGGCGTTCACCGAGCGGGACGGCCAGCACGGCGACATCCGCGGCACCAGCATGGCGACGCCGCACGTCGCCGGGACCGCGGCGCTCCTGCTGGCGATCAACCCGCGCCTCGAGGGCCCGGACGTGAAGGCCGCGATCACCGGCTCGGCCCGCTCGGACACGTTCACCAACACTCCGGGGCCGCTGCCGAACGCCTACTACGGCTACGGCAAGCTGCGCGCTCTGGAGGCCGGCTACCTGGCCGCGTCGATGGTCACCGACCTGACGGCGGCCTCACCGGGATTCACCGGCACGGACAGCCCGTTCGTCGACTCGTACAACGTGTACCGCGGGACCATCCCCGGCCTCTCCGCCACGAGCTACGGCGCCTGCCTCCAGAAGGCGAACCCCGCGCCCGCCTTCGTCGACGTCGCGAATCCCCCGGCGGGGCAGGCGTTCTTCTACCTGGTCACCGGGGTGCACGCCGGCGTGGAGGGGATCCTCGGCACTGACAGCGGCGGCCGCGTCGAGCCGAACAGCTCGCCCTGTCTGTAGAGCGTCGCGCGAACCGGCGCCCGCCGAGGTTATAATCCCGCCCCCCGTCCACTGCGCATGGACTCTACTCGCGAAGGCACGGGCAGTCGATCAGGCGCGGGCGCCGCCGGGCGTGGTGTGCCCGGCGCCTCGTCCGACGGCGACCTGGTGCGCGCGCTCGGATTGGGGGACTCCACGCTGCTGGTCATCGGGCTGGTGATCGGCTCGGCGGTCTTCCTGGTCACCGGCGGAAGCAGCGGCGTGGCCCGGCTGCTGCCCTCGCCCGGGCTCCTGATCCTCGGCTGGGTGGCGGGCGGCCTCCTGTCGTTCGCCGGCGCGCTGGTCTATGCCGAGCTCGGCGCCGCGCTGCCGCGCGCCGGCGGGCAGTACGTCTTCCTGCGTGAGGCCTACGGCGATCTGACCGGCTTCCTCTACGGCTGGACCCTGTTCGCCGTCATCCACACCGGCACGCTGGCCGCGCTGGCGGTCGGCTACGCGCGGTACTTCGGCCTCTTCGTTCCCGCGCTCGGGACCGGCCGGGTGCTCGCGTCCGTTCCTTTCTTCGGGCACGCGCTGCCGATCTCGGCGGGCCAGCTCAACGCCGTCGCGGTGATCGTGCTCCTGTCGATCGTCAACTACTTCGGGGTGAAGGAGGGCAGTCTGTTCCAGGGGGTCGTGACGCTGGTGAAGATTCTGTCGTTCGCCGGATTCATGGTGCTGGGAGTCGCCATCGGGAAGGGATCCTGGTCGCACCTGGCCGCCGGGCCGGCCGCCGCACCGGACGCGGGCGCCCCGACCTTCGGTATCGGATCCTTCATCCTGTCCATGGTGGCGATGCTGTGGGCCTACGAAGGGTGGAACAACATCACCTTCACGGCCGGAGAGATCAGGAGCCCCGAGCACAACCTTCCCCTGTCCCTGATTCTCGGGATGAGCGCCATCACGCTGATCTACGTCGGCATGAACCTCGTCTACCTGTACGCCATGCCGGTCGCCGACATGTTCACGACCGAGACCATCGGCGAGGCCGCCGCCGGTCGTCTGTTCGGCCCGGCCGGGGCGACGCTCATGTCGCTGTGCGTCCTGATCTCCGTGTTCGGCTGCATCTCGGCCACGGTGATCTCCGGCCCGCGCGTGTTCTACGCCATGGCGAAGGACGGTCTGTTCTTCCGGCAGATTGCGGCGGTGCATCCGCGTCATCGCACGCCCACGCGGGCGATTCTCTGGCAGTGCCTCTGGTCGAGCGCGCTCTGTCTGTCGGGCTCCTACGACCAGCTCTACACGTTCGTCATCTTCGCCGCCGTGCTCTTCTACGCGCTCGCCGGCGCCTCGGTGATCGTCCTGCGCCGGCGCCATCCGGAGTGGCCGCGGCCGTATCGAACCTGGGGCTACCCGGTCACCCCGATCCTGTACGTCGGCGTCTGCGTCGTCGTGCTGGGCAACACGCTCGTCAACCAGCCGGTCGAGTCGGGCTGGGGGCTGGCGATCCTCGCCTGCGCGGCTTTCATCTCCGCTGCCCGAATTTGAGCTTCGGT
>CAYLND010000206.1:0-6186 GCA_964384905.1 uncultured Acidobacteriota bacterium | reverse complement strand
CGATCGTCCCCACGTTCACGTGCGGCTTCGTCCTTTGAAATTTCTCCTTGGCCATTCCGACTCCTCCGAAGCGCCGCGGCGCCCGACCCGTTCGCTACGACCTGGCCAGTCCCTGGATGCGGGCGATGACGCCTTCGCTGACGCTCTTGGGGGCCTCGTCGTAATGCGAGAAATGCATCGAGTAGTTCGCCCGCCCCTGGGTCATCGATCGCAGATCGGTGGCGTAGCCGAACATCTCCGCCAGCGGCGTCTTGGCCGTGATCACCTGGGTGCCCGCGCGCGGCTCCATGCGCTCGATCTTGCCGCGGCGCGCGTTCAGGTTGCCGATCACATCCCCCATGTACTGCTCCGGCACGACCACCTCGACGCTCATGATCGGCTCGAGAAGGACGGGACGGGCCCGGCCGATGGCCTCCTTGAAGCCGATCGACCCGGCGATCTTGAACGCCATCTCCGACGAATCGACCTCGTGGTACGAGCCGTCATACAGGACCACGCGCACGTCCCGGACCTCGTAGCCCGCGAGCGGTCCGGCCTGCATGGCTTCCTTGATCCCTTCCTCGACCGGCTTGATGTACTCCCTCGGGATCGAGCCGCCGACGATCTCGTTGATGAACTCGAAGCCGCTCCCGGGCGGCAGGGGCGACACCTCGATCTTGACGTGTCCGTACTGTCCACGGCCGCCGGTCTGCTTGATGTACTTGCCCTCCGCCTTGGCCGACTGCCGGATGGTCTCCTTGTAGGCCACCTGCGGCTTGCCGACGCTGACGCCCACGCCGAACTCGCGCACCAGACGATCGGTGATGATCTCGAGGTGCAGCTCGCCCATGCCCGAGATGATCGTCTGCGCGGTGTCGGGGTCGGTCTGGATCTTGAAAGTCGGATCCTCCTGAGCCAACTTGCCGAGCGCGGTGCCGAGCTTTTCCTGATCGGCCTTGGTCTTCGGCTCGATCGCCAGCTTGATGACCGGCTCGGGGAAGTCCATCGGCTCGAGGACGATCGGGGACCTCTCGTCGCTGATCGTCTCGCCGGTCTGGGCGCCGCGCAGGCCGACCACGGCCGCGATGTCGCCGGCATAGACCTCCTTGATCTCCTCGCGCTTGTTGGCGTGCATCTGCAGGAGACGTCCGATGCGCTCCGACTGGCCCTTGTTGGCGTTGAGCACCCTCTCGCCCGACGCCAGCTTGCCCGAGTAGACGCGGATGAACGAGAGCTGCCCGACGAACGGGTCGGTCATGATCTTGAACACCAGGGCGGCGAACGGCTCGGAGTCCGACGTCCTGCGGACCACCGGGGTCTTGCCGTCCGGCAGAGTGCCGTCGACCGGCGGCACGTCCACGGGCGACGGGAGATACTCGACGATGGCGTCCAGGAGCTGCTGCACGCCCTTGTTCTTGAACGCGGCGCCGCACAGGACCGGGGTGAAGTGCAGGGCGATCGTCCCCTTGCGCAGCGCCTGGCGCATCTCGGCCGGCGTCAGGGGCTTGCCCTCCAGGTACTTGTGCAGGAGATCGTCGGAGCTCTCACAGGCGGCCTCGATGACCCGCTCGCGGGCGTGCTGCACCTCGTCCTTCATCTCGGCCGGGATGTCGACCACCTGGAATTCCGAGCCCTGCGACTCCTCGCCGAACCGGATCGCCTTCATCTCCACCAGATCGATCATCCCCTGGAAGTTCTCCTCACGCCCCCAGGGGATCTGGATCGGCACCGGCCGGGCGTTGAGGCGCGTCTTCATCATGCGCACGCAGCGCTCGAAATCGGCGCCCTGGCGGTCCATCTTGTTGACGAACGCGATGCGCGGCACCTTGTACTTGTCGGCCTGGCGCCAGACCGTCTCGGACTGCGGCTCGACGCCTCCCACGGAGCAGAACACGCCCACCGCGCCGTCGAGGACGCGCAGCGAGCGCTCCACCTCGGCGGTGAAATCGACGTGCCCCGGCGTGTCGATGATGTTGATGCGGTGTTCGTGCCAGAAGCAGGTGGTCGCGGCGGAGGTGATGGTGATGCCCCTTTCCTGCTCCTGCACCATCCAGTCCATCGTCGCGGTGCCGTCGTGCACCTCGCCCAGCTTGTAGATCTTGCCGGTGTAGAACAGGATCCTCTCGGTCGTCGTCGTCTTGCCCGCGTCGATGTGGGCGACGATGCCGATGTTGCGATAACGCTCGAGAGGATGCGGGCGCGCCATGTCGTTTACCAGCGGTAGTGGGCGAAGGCCTTGTTGGCCTCCGCCATCTTGTGCGTGTCTTCCTTCTTCTTGACCGCGCCGCCCCGGTTGTTGGCGGCGTCCAGCACTTCGTTGGCCAGCTTGTCGAGCAGTCGCTTCTCGGAGGCGCGCTGCGCCGCGTAGGAAATGATCCAGCGGATCGCCAGCGATTGCCGGCGCGCCGGGTTCACCTCGACGGGCACCTGATAGGTGGCCCCGCCGACACGACGGGACTTCACCTCGAGGAGCGGCTTGACGTTGTCGACCGCGCGCTTCAGGATCTTGATCGGCTCGTCCTTGGTCTTGTCCTTCACGACGTCCATCGCGCCGTAGAAGATCCATTCCGCCACGGATTTCTTGCCGCAGTCCATGATGCAGTTGATGAACTTGGTGGCCAGGGGGGACTGGTAGATCGGATCGGCCGCCGTCTCCCTCTTCGCCACCATCGCCCGTCGCGGCATGTTCCGAACATCCTCCCGGGAAGACGCCTGCGCTTCCCGCCACGCACTGAAAAGGGGCGGGCCACAGCCGGCCGCCCCGTCGAGCGCTCCGGCGCTCCTAGGACTTCTGTCGCTTGGCCCCGTACTTGGAACGCCCCTGCTTGCGCCCCTCGACACCCATGGAATCGAGGGTGCCGCGGATCACGTGGTAGCGCACGCCGGGGAGGTCCTTCACCCGGCCGCCGCGGATGAGCACGATCGAGTGCTCCTGGAGGTTGTGGCCCACGCCCGGGATGTAGGTCGTGACCTCAATCCCGTTCGTGAGCCGCACGCGCGCCACCTTGCGCAGGGCGGAGTTGGGTTTCTTCGGAGTGGACGTGAAGACGCGGACGCAGACGCCGCGCTTCTGGGGACAGGAGTCGAGCGCCGGGCTCTTGGTCCGGCCCCGCAGCTGCTCGCGGCCCCATCGCACCATCTGGTTGATCGTCGGCATCCGACCGTGACATCCCCAACCGCGCTTGCCCCAAACGCACCAAACCGGCCGCAACATGCCCCCGGCGCCCGGTAGGACAACCCGGCACCCGACGACCGGGACCATCGCTGGCCGTGAAACCGCCGGATAGTAGCAAAGGCATCACGGACTGTCAAGAACTTGCCCTGCAAAAACTTACGCGGACGGCCCGGGCCCCTCCCGCCGTCTCAGGCGACCCCTTTGTCCTGGCTGGCGGAGATGATCTCCTCCACCGTCCGCTGCTCGATCCCCTCCTCCAGCGGCGTGCCCTCGATCGACTCGGGGACGACCTCTTCCATCGGAGGCGGGCCGTCCGGGGCGATCTGCAGCCGGCGGTAGTACTCCATGCCGGTGCCCGCCGGGATCAGCCGGCCCATGATGACGTTCTCCTTCAGCCCGCGCAGGTAGTCGATGCGGCCGGCGATGGCTGCCTCGGTCAGCACGCGCGTGGTCTCCTGGAACGAGGCCGCCGAGATGAACGAGTCGGTCGAGAGCGAGGCCTTGGTGATCCCGAGCAGCAACGGCCGGCCGGTCGAGGGCTGCCCCCCCTCGGCCACGACGCGCTCGTTCTCGGACTGGAAACGGAACTTGTCGACCTGCTCGTCGACGATGAACTCGGTGTCGCCCACCTCCTCGACCTTCACCCAGCGCATCATCTGACGGACGATCGTCTCGATGTGCTTGTCGTTGATGTTGACCCCCTGCAGCCGGTAGACCTCCTGGATCTCGTTGACCAGGTACTGCTGCAGGTCCTCCTTCCCCTTGACCCGCAGAATGTCGTGCGGATCGCGCGGCCCGTCGATGAGCGGGTCGCCGGCCCGCACCCGCTCGCCCTCCTGGATATTGATGTGCACGCCCTTCGGCACCTCGTACTCCCGGCGCTCGCCGGTCTCCTCGTCCTCCACCAGGATCTGGCGCTTGCCCTTGACCACCTCGCCGTAGCGCACGACGCCGTCGATCTCGGTGATGACGGCCGGCTCCTTCGGCCGGCGGGCCTCGAACAGCTCCACCACGCGCGGCAGACCGCCGGTGATGTCCTTGGTCTTGGTGGTCTCGCGCGGGATCTTCGCCAGGATGGTGCCCGGGGAGACCGCGTCCTTGTCCTGGAGCATGAGATGCGCCTTGGCAGGGAGCAGGTACTCCTTGACGGTCTTGCCGGTCTTCGGGTCCTTGACGACCGCCTTCGGCTGCTTTTTCTCGTCGGGTGATTCCAGGATGACGGGGTGGGCGAATCCGGTCACCTCGTCCACCTCTTCCTTCATGGTCTCGCCCTCGATGACGTCCTTCAGGTGCACCTGCCCGCCGACCTCGGTGAGGATCGGCAGCGTGTACGGGTCCCACTCCACGAGCAGGGCGCCGGGCTCGATCGACTGCCCGTCCGAGACCTTCAGCGTGGCGCCGTAGGCGATCGAGTAGCGCTCCTTCTCGCGCCCCTTGGCGTCCTGGATCACCAGCGAGCCGGTACGGTTGGTCACGACCAGATCGCCGCCCTTGCTGCGCACGGTGGACAGGTTGATGAACGTGGCGATCCCGGCGTTCTTCGCCTCCTGGCGGGACTGCTCCGCGCCGCCGGCCGCCGTGCCGCCGATGTGGAACGTCCGCATGGTCAGCTGGGTGCCGGGCTCGCCGATCGACTGCGCCGCGATGACCCCCACCGCCTCCCCCAGCTCCACCACCCGGCCGGTCGCCAGGTTGCGGCCGTAGCACTTGACGCAGACGCCGCGGCGCGACTCGCAGGTGAGCACCGAGCGGATGCGCACCTTCTCGAGGCCCGCCCCCTGGATCTGGTTGGCGATGTCCTCGTTGTTCTCCTCGTTGCCCTTGATGATCAGGTCGCCGGTCAGGGGATCGTAGACGTCCTCCATGACGACGCGGCCGACCAGCCGATCGCGCAGCGGCTCGATGACCTCGCCGCCCTCGACGATGGCGGTGACGTAGATCCCCTCGAGGGTCTGGCAGTCGTCCTCGGTGATGATCACGTCCTGGGCCACGTCCACCAGACGGCGGGTCAGGTAGCCGGAGTCGGCGGTCTTGAGCGCCGTGTCCGCCAGACCCTTGCGGGCGCCGTGCGTCGAGATGAAGTACTGGAGGACGTTCAGCCCCTCGCGGAAGTTCGAGGTGATCGGCGTCTCGATGATCTCTCCCGAAGGCTTCGCCATCAAGCCGCGCATGCCGGCCAGCTGGCGCATCTGCTGCTTGCTGCCGCGTGCCCCCGAGTCGGCCATCATGTAGATCGGGTTGAACTCGCCGCCCGACTGATCGATCTCCTGCATCTCCTTGAACATCTCCTCGGAGATGTCCTCGGTGACCTTCGACCAGATGGCGATGACCTTGTTGTAGCGCTCGCCGGGGGTGATCGCCCCCTCGTTGTATTCCTTCTCGACCAGGATCTGCTGCTTGCGCGCGTCGTCGACCATGCGCTCCTTGTTGGCCGGAACGACCATGTCGTCGATGCCGATCGACACGCCCGCCCGCGTGGCGTAGTAGAAGCCGAGCGTCTTCAGCTCGTCGACCATGCGGACCGATTTCTCGTTGCCGAAATGCAGGTAGCAGAACTGCACCAGCTGCCCCAGCCCCTTCTTCTTGAGGAGGCCGTTGACGTACGGAACACCCTCCGGCAGGTGATCGTTGAACAGGATCCTCCCCACCGTGGTCGAGATGAGCTGGCGGTCGACCACCTGGATGTCCGTGTGCAGGACGTCCTGGTCGTCGTAGACCGTGGTCAGATCCAGAAGCTCGCCGGAATAGCGGACCCGCACGCCGGAGAGAAGCTCGACCTCGCCCAGATCGAGGGCCAGGAGCGCCTCCTCGAACGACCCGAAGATCCGCCCCTCCCCCTTGGCCGCCTGCTTGTGCTTGGTCAGGTAGTAGACCCCGAGCACGATGTCCTGGGTCGGGACGACCACCGGCTGGCCGTTCGCGGGCGACAGCAGGTTCTGGGTGCTGAGCATGAGAATCTGCGCCTCGATCTGGGCCTTGGGCGACAGGGGGATGTGGACCGCCATCTGGTCGCCGTCGAAATCGGCGTTGAA
>CAYLND010000205.1:0-6206 GCA_964384905.1 uncultured Acidobacteriota bacterium | reverse complement strand
GCGCGCGCAACCGCTGCGCGGTGAATCGGCGCGCTCCGGCTCTGCTCGCCAGGCTCCTGCCCCACAAAGGGCGTGGGGCCCCGTCGCCGGCTCGAAGGCCCCGCGCCGCCGCCGGTCCCGCTCCCCCGTGCACGCTCGTCACCTCTCTCACCCGGCATTGCTCTCTGTTCTTGACCGAATCCGCGTTCGACAAGGGGGTGTGTCCACGGTGAAGTCATCGCACCGAGAGGCGCGGCGCCCTGCACCCGCGGGACCTTCCGAGACCGCGCGCCCGGGGCCCCGACGCGCGCTCCGTAGCGCGTTGGGCCGCGCCTCTCGCCGTGGACGCTTCTCGCGCGCGCCTTGCCTGGGAACCGCCGGCCGTGACACAATCCGTCACCGGTCCAGGGAGGATGGTCGATGGTTCGCCAGTTCCCGTCCCGGCGCGGCCGGCGCCCGGTCGTCGGCTCGATCGTGGCGCTTCTGGCTTGTCTCGCCTCGCTGATCGCGATTTCAAGCGGACCGCCGACGGGTCAGACGCAGCCGTATCCTCTCGTGACGCTTCTCCTGCTGATGCGGGGGTGACGGAGGGACCCTTCGAGGACCGCGCCGTCAGGATGTTTGACAGTCTCCGGAACCTGACGTAGCATGAGTGGGCCGCGCGGCACCGTCGCCGCGCGTCGTTCGTTTGAGGGGCCGCGTTCGGCCGCCCCGGAAACTCCGAGTGACCGCGTCGGAAGGCGCCGAAGAGGTGCAAGAGATGACCGCCTGTCCCCATGGCAAGCACGCGGGGAGCGCCCGCGTTCTCGTTCCGCTCTTCATCGCGCTCGCGGCGGCCCTCTCGAGCGTCCCCTCGCCGGTGCTGGGGGCGGATGGGCCGAAGCTGTACGTGGAGCTCCAGGCCCGCAGCCGCTTTTCCTACTCGGGCGACCCGACCCAGGTCTCGATCCTCTTCAAGAACGAGGGGAACGCCCCCTGGATCAACGCCGGAATGGACATCGAGGGCGGGTTCCAGGTGTACGACAGCGACGGGAAGAAGCTGGAGCGCGGGAAGATTCCCGCCCTTTCGAAGGACGGCCAGCCGAAGGTCCTCGAGCCGAACGGTTTCTTCGGAAGGATCGTCAATCTCGACACGTTCTTCCCGAAGATCAACGGGATCGGCACCTACCGCGTCACCTGGGCCTCCGGCGGCGTCCCCGAGCAGACCCTGGCGATGCGCATCATCAAGAAATACGACCCGACGCACGACTACCAGGCGGTCATCGACACCGACTTCGGCAAGATCGTCATCGAGTTCTACCGTGAGCTCGCGCCCTTCCACACCAAGAACTTCATCGATCTCGCGAACCTGAGTTTCTACGACGGGCTGCTGTTCCACCGGATCGTCAAGGGCGAGATGATCCTCGGCGGCTCGCCCACCGGTGACGAGCGCGGTTCGCCCGGCTACAACATACCGGGCGAGCCGACCGGGCTCAAGGTCCTGCCGGGGGTCGTGGCCCAGGTGCGCAACTCCCAGACCGGCGCGGACGAGTCGGGGAGCATCTTCATGATCACGGCGACCGCCCAGCCCGATCTCGACAGCCGCGTGACCGTGTTCGGGCGCGTCGTCGAGGGTCTCGATACGGTGAAGGCGATCTCCAACGTGCCGACGGTGGGCGGTCCGCCGCGCGCCGCCAGCCGCCCGATCAAAGACATCGTCATCAAGAAGGTCGAGATCCGCGACAAGAAGCCGGCGAAGAGCTCCTAGGTCCCCTGCCGCACTCCGCAACCGGGCCCGGGTCTTCCGGGCACCCGGCGGCATCCTTGAACCTCGAGCGCAGACCGATCTAACATGGCGCGCACCTGAGATCTGCGGAGAGCATCATGCGAGGTCCCCTACCCGGCGTTCTGGCGGGGACGCTGCTCGCCGTCGCGAGCGGCCTCTTCGTCGGCCCGCCGCGGGCGGCCGACCTGACCGCCCCGCAACCCACCCCGCAGGAGCGCCGGCCCGCGAGTCGCACCCCCCGCAAGCCGATCGACTTCGACGCTCCCGGCGCGCGCTGGCGCGAGGGCCCCGTACGCTACCTCCTCACCAAGGACGAGGACGACGCCTTCCGGGTGCTGAAGACGGACGAGGAGCGGGCCGATTTCATCCGTAAATTCTGGGCGAGCCGCGACCCGGACGCCACCACCCCAGAGAACGAGTACCGCGACACCTTCTACGCGCGCGTGGCCCAGGCCGACCGGGTGTTCACGGACTCGACCAAACCGGGCTGGAAGACCGATCGGGGAAAGATCTTCATCCTGCTCGGCCCGCCGGATGAATTCGAGCAGAAGCAGGACGGCAACGAGGTCGGCACCGAGACGGTCGTGTGGACCTATCGCAATCATCCCGCCGGTATCGGCATCGACGCGACCCCGATGATCCGCTTCGACCGCGACGGCACGGGCGAGTATCACCTCTCGAACCGGGTCCTCCTCCCCGGCTTCGAAACCTCCATCGGCATCGCCTTCCAGAACCAGGCGATGCAGATGAAGAGCCTGCCGCAGCAGAAGAAAGTTCTGGACACGATCGTCACCTCGCGCACGCTCTTCGACTCCGGTCCGTTCCGCACCCATCGGGATTTCTTCCGCTCGGGGGATGGAAACACGTTCACCGTGCTCACCCTCGGGGCCAAGACCGACCTGCTGGCCGGCGGCGCCCCCCCGGGACAGACCGACGCCGCCGAGCCCCCCGAAGGGAGGCCGGTGCAGCGCGAGCGTTTCGAGGTCGTCGCCCGGCTCGTGGGAACGAGCCCCGACATGCCGTCCTACGACTTCGCGGGGACCACGAGCCTGCGCGCCGGCGAGGGCGGACCGGTGCGCGACTCCGCCGGCTACCTCCTGTTCCAGGGCGGCATGGCCGTCCGGCCGGGCCCTTACACCGCCTACTACGGCGTCTCGGACCACACCGCCAATCAGGTGTACTCGTTCAAGGAGAGCCTGCAGGTGCCCGACTTCCACGAGACGCGCTTCACGCTCAGCAGCATCACGCTCGCGAGCAAGCTGGAGCGGGTCGACGTGGGGAGCGCCGGCTATTCGCGGCCGTTCATCCTGGGCAACCTCCGCGTCCTGCCGCGTCCCGACGACATCTTCCACAACGGCGAGGACTTCGCTTTCTATTACCAGATCTACGGCCCGGCCACCGACCCGATCGACGGGCGGCCCGACCTCGATGTGCAGTACCAGTTCTTCGTCGCCAGCGACACGGGGCCGAGCGGCCTCGTCTTCGTGCCGCTCGGCAAGCCGATCCGCCTCACCCGCCAGCGGACCCAGGTGCAGGGCTATACCTTCCCGCTCAAGGACTGGCCGCGAGCCACCTACCGCCTGCGCGTGCAGGTGACCGACAACCTCAGCGAGCAGAGCTCCACCGAGGAAGTCTCCTTCCGCGTCCTCTGACGCGGCGGCTCGCGATCATGAAGCTGAACCTGAGCGACGAACCGATCACCGCCGAGCTCCTCGCCGAGTCGCTGACCCGGGCGGGCTCCGCCATCCTGTCGGTGAGCGGCACGAGCATGCACCCGACGCTGCAGATGGGATGGCGCGTCTACCTGCGATCCGCGACCGGCGCCGATCTGAGGATCGGGGAGATCGCCGTCTTCCGCGGCGCGACCTTCCTGATCATCCACCGGCTGGTGTGGAGGGAGCGATCGGGGGGAGTGGAGAGACTCGTGTTCCGCGGCGACTACAACCGGCTGCGCGAGCGCGTCGATCCCTCCGCCGTGATCGCCCGGGTCGTGGCGGTCGAGATCCCGGGACGGAAGAAGGGCATGGAGCGCGTCGTGTCCCTCGAGCCCGACATCCTGGCCCGGTTCTATCAGGTCACCTACGGCCTGTCCCGCCTGCTGCGGCCGCTCCTTTCGGCACGGGACGTCACGCCGGGCCCCATCGGCCGCTTCGGCCGCGCCAGCCGCGCGGTGTTCGCCGGCTGCGAGCGCATTCTCTCCCTGTTCCTCCCCGAGCGCCGCTGAATCCGAGGTGCTCGGAGCCCGCGCCGTGACGGGGCCGCCCGGCGCGCCCGCTCCGGCGCCGAAGTGCGTGTGCCCGAGGCTGTTGGGACCTCCGTCAACGTCCTGACGAGCCCGCGCGCGCGCCACGCGCAGGGAAGCCAAATCGTCGCGAAAAATGCACGCTCTTTCCTTGACTCTCGATCGTCGAAATTTATATTAACCCACTGTATTGAGGGTGCTTTCCAGCACGATCCTCGCGGAGGGGCCGGCGGAATGAAGAATATCCTGGTGGTCGAGGACGACAGGTCTTTGCGCGACGGCCTCGTCCAGTCGATGAGCCGCAGCGGATACAAAGTCCAGGTCGCCCAGTCCGGCCGGGAGGCCCTCGAGAAGATCGAGAAGCAGGTGTTCGACCTGGTCATCGCCGCTCAGCGCACGGGCGGCTCCGACGGGCTCGAGATCCTGCGCAAGGCGCGCTCGACCAACGCCGGGACGCTGGTGATCGTCACCGGTGAGAACGGCTCGGGCGCGGTGGAGGCGATGAAGTCGGGCGCCTTCGATTATCTGCAGAAGCCGCTGTCGCTCGAGGCCTTTGAGATGAAGGTCCAGCGGGCGATGGAGCACCAGAGGCTGGTCGTGCGCATGGCGTCGATGACCGAGCCGCGCACCGATCCCTCCGATCGCTACGGTCTGGTCGGCAGCTCGCCGGCGATGCGGGAGATTTTCAAGGTCATCGACAAGGTCGCCGCCTCGAACGCGACCGTCCTCATCCAGGGAGAGACCGGAACGGGGAAGGAGCGGGTCGCCGAGGCGATCCACCGCAACTCCCCGCGCCACGACGCCGCCTTCGTGTGCATGAACTGCGCCTCGTTGCCGGACAACCTGCTCGAAAGCGAGCTGTTCGGTCACGAGAAAGGCGCCTTCACCGGCGCCGACCAGATGCGCATCGGCCGTTTCGAGATGGCGAATGACGGCACCCTGTTCCTGGACGAGGTCGGGAACATGAGCGCCAACACGCAGGCGAAGGTGCTGCGCGCCATCCAGAACCAGGAGTTCGAGCGTCTCGGCGGCAGCCGGACGATCAAGGTCGACGTCCGCATCGTCGCCGCGACCAACATCAATCTGGAAGCCGCCATCAAGGAAGGACGCTTCCGCGAGGACCTGTTCTACCGGCTCAACGTCGTCACCCTCGTGGTGCCGGCCCTGCGCGAGCGGGTGGAGGACATCCAGCCGCTGGCCGAGCACTTCCTGAAGCGGTTCGGCCGCGAGCTGCGCCGCCGCGTGACCGCTTTCTCGGCGGAGGCGGTGCGGCGGCTGCAGGAGCACCGCTGGCCCGGCAACGTGCGCGAGCTGGAGAACACCATCGAGCGCGCCGTGCTCATGTGCGACGGCGACACCATCCGCCCCGCCGACCTGACTCTCCTCGACCGCGAGCATACGATCGGGATGACGCCGGCGCTGGCCGTCGATCTGCTCAACCTGGAGCAGCTGGAGAAGAGCGCGCTTCTCGAGGCCTTGAAGCGCAGCAACTGGATCCAGAAGGAAGCGGCGAAGATCCTGGGGATCAGCAGCCGGGTGATGAACTACAAGGTGCACAAGCACGGCATCACGCACGACCGCTGGAGCAAGAACCGCAACTAGAAGGCCCTGGTCTCCCCCGGCTTCATGACCTGAAGCCGTTTCTCCTCCTTGAACGCCTCCCGCACCTCCGGTTCCGTCGCCAGACCCGGGAAGGTGGCGAAGTGCATCGGCACGATCGCCTGCGGATTGAAGTACTTGCGGATCGCCAGCGCCGCCGTCTTCGGATCCTCGGTGTAGGGACCGCCGCCGACGTTCAACAGGATGAGGCTCGGGTGATAGATTTCCTGGATGAGCGCCATGTCGCCGAAGATCCAGGTGTCCCCGGTGTGATAAAGGGATCGTCCATCCGCGAAGGTCACGACGAAGCCGAGCGGCCGCCCGCCCGGCTCGCTCGAATGCATCGCCGGGACCAGGTGCACCTTCACGTCGCCGACCGCGAACGTGCCCCCGACGTTGCCCCCCATCACCTGCTTGTCGGGCAGTCCCAGGCTGGCGACGTATTCGAACGTCCCGATCACCGGGGCGCCGCCCGCCTTGGCGATGTCGGCGGCGTCGCCGGAATGATCGGAATGCGCGTGGCTCACCAGGATCGCGTCCGGCTTGTAGCGCGCCAGGTCCTTGAAGGGCTCGGGGGTCGCCGGGTTCTTGCTCAGGAACGGATCGATGAGCAGCCGCGTC
>CAYLND010000204.1:0-6251 GCA_964384905.1 uncultured Acidobacteriota bacterium | reverse complement strand
GCGTCCCCGGCGCGCCGCCCGAACCGACGGCGCTGTCGCGCCCTGCCGCGGCCGACGTCGTGCTGCGGGGCGGGGCGGTCTACACCGTCGACGCCGTGCGCTCCTGGGCCGAGGCGGTGGCGATCCGCAAGGAGAGCATCGTCTACGTCGGCCCCGACCGCGGCGTCGCCGCCTACGTCGGGCCGCGCACCCGGGTCGTCGACCTGAGCGGCCGGATGGTCCTGCCGGCGTTCCAGGACTCGCACATCCACCCGATCAGCGGCGGCATCAGCCACCTGCAGTGCGCCCTGTACGACGTCAACACCAAGGAGCAGTACCTCGACCTCGTCGCCAGGTACGCCGCCGCCCAGAAGGAACGGCCGTGGATCCTCGGCGACGGCTGGTCGCTCGCCGCGTTCGCGCCCTCGGGCATCCCCGATCGGAGACTGCTCGACTCGGTGGTGTCCGACCGGCCGGTCTATCTCGAGTCGAGCGACGGCCACTCCGCCTGGGTCAACAGCAAGGCGCTCCAGATCGCCGGCATCACGAAGACGACGCCCGACCCGCCCGGCGGCCGCATCGACCGCGACCCGGCGACCGGCGAGGCGGTCGGCTCCCTGCAGGACAGCGCCATGGACCTGGTGAACAAGAAAGCGCCGCCGTACACCTCCGCGGAGCGGCTCGAAGGGCTGCGCTGGGCCCTGAAGCACCTGAACGGCTTCGGCATCACCTCGTTCCAGGACGCCAGCGTCGACAACGACGCGCTCGACGCCTACCGGGCCCTCGACGACAAGGGGGAGCTGACCGCGCGCGTGGTCGCGTCGCTCTGGTGGGAGCGTTCCAAGGGCGAGGAGCAGATCGCCGGCTTTCTCGACGCGCGCCGCAAGTACACCAAAGGACGCCTGCGCGCCACGACCGTGAAGATCATGCAGGACGGCGTGTTCGAGGTGCAGACCGCGGCGATGCTGCACGACTACAAGGGGAAGCCGGGCGTGCGCGGTCTCACGATGGTCGAGCCCGAGGCCCTGAAGCGGGACGTCACCCGTCTCGACAAGGAGGGCTTCCAGGTCCACTTCCACGCCATCGGCGACGCGGCCATCCGCGAGTGCCTCGACGCGATCGAGGCCGCCCGCCGCGCCAACGGCCCGCGCGACGCCCGCCACCACATCGCGCACATCGAAGTGTTCGACCCCGCCGACATCCCGCGCTTCCGCGCCCTCGGCGTGATCGCGAACTTCCAGCCGCTGTGGGCCTTCGCCGACGACTACATGGTCAAGCTCACCCTGCCGTACCTCGAGCCGGACCAGGCCCGCTACATCTATCCGATCGCCAGCCTGGAGAAGAGCGGCGCCGTCGTCGCCTTCGGCAGCGACTGGTCGGTCTCCTCCGCCAACCCGCTGGAGGAGATCGAGGTCGCCGTCACGCGCATGGGCCCTCTGGGCGAGACCAAGGAGCCGTTCCTGCCGGACGAGCGCATCGATCTCCCCGAGGCGCTCGCCGCCTTCACCATCAACGCCGCTTACGTGAACTTCCAGGAGGACAAGACCGGGTCGATCGAGGTCGGCAAGCTCGCCGACCTGATCGTCGTGGACCACAACCTGTTCACCATCGAGCCGACGACGATCTCCGACGCGAAGGTGCTGCTGACGCTTCTGGGCGGCAAGCCGGTCTATGGAGACTTTGCGCTGGACGGCGGCTCGAAGTAACGGCGAGGCTGACAGGCCGGAACCCCGTCGCCCGGCGGCGCGACGCTGACCGCGTAGACTTCGTGCGGGTGGACGACCGTTCGCGACACCCTGTCCAGGCTGCGGCCGCGCGTGACTTTCGAGAGGAGTCGATACCACCCCGAGACCAGCGTGTGCCCCAGCGGCGAGCCGGCGTCCAGGTGGTACGTCCACGCCAGGGCCGGCGGCTCGAACTTGAGGACGACCTCACGATCCGGATCGATCCGGAAGGACGTGGGGCGCAGCTTCGTCGGATCGCTGAGAACGGTCGCGCCCGAATCGATGCTCCGCTGCAGGGTCGTGACGACGCCTTCGACCCGCCGCTGCCAGCGATAGTAGACGAACTGATCCACGAGCAGCGCGAAGGCGCACACCGACCCGAGCCCGAAAACGAACCGCACAAGTAACCGGCCGCGGAAAGCGACCGCCCCGCACCCCAGGAAGGCGGCCAGCGCCGCCATCGCCGGGAAGATGCGCCGCCCCTCGCCCGCCGTCACGCGGTAGGCGAGATAGATCGTGAGGCACGCCAGGGCGCCGAGAAGGAACGTGAGCAGCACCGTCCTCACCAGGTCGCTCTCCACCATGACCCCCACGTCCTGGTGATCTTCCGGTGGGTCGTCGTCCGGGGAGTCGGCGTGATTTCTCTCGCGCAGGAGGGATCGGACCCAGCCGTACTCGTCCCGCTGAACCGGCTCGTTCGGCGAGAGCCGTCTCAGCTTCAAGGGAGCCTCGTCACAATGACCTCCCGTCATGAGACGTGATGCGGGGACGAAGATCGCGCAGCAATTCCGGTGCCACGACCCGGTCGACGTCGGCGACCGCCGGTAGCCGGCGACGACTCAAACGTTTACGACGCGAGACCCGAGGTCATTCGGATCGTCGCGACGAAGTCCCGGGATGGACACTCTGTCCATCGTTTGGGACTGAGGTGTTGCCCGTAAGGAAAGGTTGCGCGAGACGTCTCCCATCGCTCAGAATGGCCCGGGCTCACACCCGGGAGGTGTCGATGCGAAGTCCGTTTCCCGTCCTCGCCCTCGCGGCCGGCCTCGTGCTCGTGCCGGCCGGCGCGTCCGCGCAGTCTGAGCACGATCACGCCCATCCCGTGCCGGAGAAGCTCGGGCAGGTCCACTTCCCGACCTCGTGCAAACCCGAAGTTCAGAAGGCGTTCGAGCGCGGCGTCTCCCTTCTGCACTCGTTCGCGTACCGCGAGGCGGCCGCGGCCTTCACCGGCGTGGCGAAAAAGGATCCCGGGTGCGCCATGGCGCAGTGGGGAGTGGCCATGAGCCACTTCCATATCATCTGGGGTCCCGCTCCGGACGCCGAGCTGGCGATCGGGCGGGAGGCGGCCCGGAAGGCCTGGACGACCGGCTCCCCGACCACGCGCGAGAAGGGCTACATCGCCGCCATCGGCGCCTTCTACAAGGGGGACACGACGCCGCACCCGGTCCGGGTCGCGGCCTTCGAGCAGGCGATGGCCGAGGTCCAGAGTCGCAACCCCGGCGACCACGAGGCCGCGATCTTCCACGCCCTCGCGATCCTGGGCGTGGCCTACAACTCTCCGCCCGACAAGACCTACGCGCGGCAGAAGCAGGCGGCGGAGATCCTGAACCGTCTGCTGCCCCTCGAGCCGGAGCATCCGGGCATCGCGCACTACATGATCCACTCCTTCGACTATCCGGAACTGGCGGAGCTGGCGCTTCCCGCGGCCCGCGCCTACGCGAAGATCGCCCCCTCCGCTCCGCACGCGCTGCACATGCCCTCCCACATCTTCACCCGCCTCGGCATGTGGCAGGAGTCGATCGACTCCAACATCGCCTCGGAGCAGACGGCGCAGGCCTGGATCGCGAAGAGCCATCCGGGAGCCACCTCGTTCGACGCCCTGCACGCCATGGACTATCTGGAGTACGCCTACTTGCAAATCGGTCAGGACGACAAGGCGCGCGAGGTGGTGGATCGGGCCGCGAAGGCGACGAGCTTCGACTCTCCTGAGCTGGCCGCGGGTTACGCCCTCGCGGCCATCCCCGCCCGCTTCGCTCTCGAGCGCCGCGCCTGGAAGGAAGCCGCCGCGCTGCAAGTGAAGCCGGCGACGTATGCCTGGGACAAGTACCCCGCCGCCGAGGCGATCGTCCACTTCGCGCGCGCCGTGGGGGCCGCGCGGGCGGGGGATCTGGAGACCGCCGGGCAGGCCGAGACGAAGCTCGCGGCCATCAAGACTTCGCTCGAGGGCCGCAACGGGTTCGACTGGGCGACCCAGGTCGAGGTCCAGAGGCGCGCCGCCGCCGGCTGGATCGCCCACGCCCAGAAGAAGGACGATCAGGCGATCGACCTTCTACGCTCGGCGGCGGACCTCGAGGACACCTCGGACAAGCATCCGGTCTCCCCCGGCTCGATCCTCCCCGCACGCGAGCAGCTCGCCGACCTGCTCGCCGACCTGGGCCGCCCGGCGGACGCGCTGGCCGAGTACGAGACGTCCCTGAAGTCGGCCCCCCGTCGCCTCAACAGCCTCGACGGCGCCGCCCGCGCGGCGGAGCGCGCCGGCCAGCCGGAGAAGGCGAAAGGCTTCAGGGATCAGATCGCCGCGATGTGCGGCGGCTCGATCCCCTCGCGCTCGGAACAGGCGAGGGCTGCGGCGAAATAAGTCGTGGGGTTCCAGATGGGCACTGGGGACGGCCTGATCTCACGCAATCATCTCGGCCGATCCGCCGGCTGCCGTCCATCAGATCCCTGGATCGGTCTCTGCGCAAACGTCGACAGCGTAGTACCCAGTGTCCGTGGTCTAGTGGGAGGAGCACCGTCCGTAGGAGGAGCTGCTTGCTCAGCGATGGATCCCCGGCTGGGGACGGGTACAATCACCTCCCCGGTATTCGCGCACCTCCATCACTTGGTACACCTGAAGCTCTCGCGGGTACTGACCAAGATGGCCGAAATTGCCTGTTGCGCTGGGCGTGGCGTCGACTCGAAGAAATAGCCGCGCGTTGTACCAACCACTTGGGATCGCTTGTTCGTGGTACTGCTTCTCAAATTCTGCCACTGCGCTAAGACTTCCCTTTGCCCATCAGCGTTCCTTCGAGCCGCAAGCAATGAAGGCACTGGTTTCGAAGCCGCCGATATACTCACCCTCGTACGTTGCCCGAGGCAAGGCTGGAGCTGGCGGAGGGTTGGCCGGCTCATAATCCCCTGCGATTACCTCCGATTGAGGTTGCGGACGAGGGCTCTCTGCGCAGCTGACGCTGAGTCCTGCCACGATGCCGACAATCATCACCCTCAACGCAAGCATCACTATAGGTGTGCTACCGCTCCTGCTAAGCTGCGGCACGCGCGCGGAACCTCCAAGCCCCCCCGACCTCCCGCGTGCCGTCAGCTTCAGCCGGTTGTTAGCCGGCTAGCCACTTCATGAAGCGCCGTCGGATTGTCCGCTGCGCCCTTGCCGTGCGGCGCTCGTAATCTTCTCTTGTGTCGAAAACGAGATAGTGCACAACGGAGTCCCATGCCACAGCGCTTGGGAGGCGAGATGCCCAACCCGAGTCGCCCCTTTCAGGCACCCGACCAACGAGAAATAGCCGATCCCCGTATCGCTTGAATGTCGCAAACTCGAGAAGAACCCCTGCCTCCATGCGGCGTGGAGGGTTGGAAAGATAGAGAACAAGCAGCTTACCGGCAAAGTCGGGCAGTTCTGGTTCGGGCACGAACAACCTCCGAGAATCTTACTACCTGATGCACCCACCGGAATTCTGGCCCGTGGGACATCTGTCCGGCAACGCCCCGGCTAAGCTGCGGCGCGCGAACGCGGACCAAGCCACCATGGACCTCCCGCGTGCAGGCAGGTGCAGCCGCAAGTTAGACGGCGTCATAGCGAATGCTCCTCCCGCATATGTTTCATGCCACGCCAACTGCCTCGGCCCTCAAGCCTCAGATGAAATTTTTCGTCCGGTCCCAACCCCCACGAATCGAGGACCAGGTGGGCCACCCGAGCCGCCGGCGCTCCAGCATCCTTCGCCCAAATGTCAGGAATCGGCACGGGTATGGCGAGTCCAGGCAGCGGCGCTGTCTCAGTGGTGAACGTGAACCCCTGACTATCGAGGGTCGCACGGACGGTGCCTTCTGCGGCCTGCTGTTCCGGTAAGGAGGGCACCCGTATCATCAGTAAAGCGTCTGGAGCCTCTCCGGCTTCTCGATACACCCGCAAGAATCTGGAAGAAGCGGCGTGCTCGATGCTCATGTAACCACCATTCTCGCGCAGGATTAGTAAACCGCGGATACCGTGCTGGAAATCATACCGAGACTTATTTCGTCCGGGGGCCTGTGAGCCGAGAAACGTGCGGAGGCCTACTAAGGCAACAGCAACGACGAGTGTCCAACCCCACCAAGTCATCGAGTTCACGTATTCGGATCGCGTGTCAAGACCGGCTAACGCCCCCGCTCACCTGCGGCGCGCGAACGTCGTGTCCCCGATCCTACCCCAGCCCGCTGCCCGCCGAGGCCACCCTATTTGATCTGGGTTGCGAATAGCCAGACATCAACTGTTGCAGTTGCACCTCCCTGCCCACC
>CAYLND010000203.1:0-6306 GCA_964384905.1 uncultured Acidobacteriota bacterium | reverse complement strand
CCTCCCCGGCGCCCGGACGCCAATCGTCACCCGCTCCGGCCGCCACGGCGCACGGCGCCGCCTCCGTCGAGCCTGCTGCGCCGGCGCGCGAGCAGGCGATCGTCGAGTCGATCCTGCGGCGCGTGCATCAGGAGCGCGGCGCCCTGGGCGGGCTGCTGGAGGAGGCGTCGTGGGTCGAGATCGCCGGCGACACGTTCCAGATCGCCTTCAGCGAGAAGCACGGCTTCTTCAAGGAGAAGGTCGAAAGCCGGGAGAATCTCGATTATCTTGGTGCGGTGGCGCGCGAAGCGGCCGGACGCGTCCTGGCGATCCAGGTCCACCTCGCGGGCCCCGGGTTGTCCCCCGGCGCGCGCGCCGTCGGGCGTCCCGAGGAGACGAGCCGCGAGCGTCTGCGGGAGGCCGCGGAAAAGACGCCGATCGTGCGGACGCTCCTGGACGCCTTCAACGGTCAGATCGTCGACGTCGAGCAGGCCTGATGGATATCAAGGCGCTGATGAAGCAGGCGCAGAGGATGCAGGCGACCCTTCAGAAGGAGATCGCCGAGCTCAAGGTGGAGGCGACCGCGGGCGGCGGCATGGTGACCGTCACCATGAGCGGCAGCCACGAGCTTCTGTCGGTGCGCATCGCGCCCGAGGTCGTCACCTCGCAGGACGTGGAGATGCTGGAGGACCTCGTGCGCGCCGCGGTCAACGAGGCCAACCGGAAGATCGAGCAGGCGATGGCCGAGAAGGTCGGCGCCCTGCGCGTCCCCGGGCTGTAGGAGCGCGGTGCGGTTCGCGGCGCCGCTCGAGCGACTGATCGAAGCGCTCCGGAAGCTGCCGGGCGTCGGCGCCAAGTCGGCCCAGCGTCTCGCCTTCCATATCCTGCGCGGCAGCGCGGAGGACGCGCGGGCGCTGGCCGCGGCGATCGTCGAGGTCAAGGAGACGATCCGCCTCTGCTCGGTCTGCTTCAACATCACCGACACCGATCCCTGTCTCGTCTGCGCCGACGCCTCCCGCAACCGCGCGGAGATCTGCGTGGTCGAGGAGGCGCACAACCTGGTGGCGATCGAGAAGTCGGGATTCCGCGGTCTGTACCACGTCCTGCACGGCTCGATCGCCCCGCTGCGCGGCATCGGTCCCGATGATCTCAAGATCGCCCCGCTGCTCGAGCGCCTGCGCGACGGCTCGGTGAAGGAGGTCATCCTGGCGACCAACCCGAACGTCGAAGGGGAGACGACCGCGGTCTACCTGTCGCGGCTGCTCAAGCCCCTCGGCGTCCGCGTGACGCGCATCGCCCTGGGTCTCCCGGTCGGCAGCGAGCTCGAGTACGCGGACGAGGTGACCGTCGGCAAGGCGCTCGAAGGCCGGCGGGACCTCTGATGGCCGGCGTCAAGCAGGGTCTGTTCCTGCGGATCGGCGAGTTCTCCCGCCGCCGCTATCGCGTGGTGTTCCTGGCCACCCTCCTGATCAGCCTGGTGTCGGTGTGGCTCGGCGGGCAGCTGAGGCTGGACGGCGACGTCCTGAATCTGGTGCCGCGCAACAACCGGGTGATCAACACGTTCCGCGAGGCGCTGCAGAATTTCGGCAGCCTCGACTACTTCCTCCTGCTGGTCGAGGCGCGCAAGGGGCAGAGCGTCGAGGAGCTGCAGGATTTCGCCGACCACGTCGCCGAGCAGCTGCAGCACGTGCCTTCGATCCAGTACGTCGAGCACAGGATCGACACGTCCGGCCCGTTCTTCTCGTTCTTCCGGACGAACCAGATCCTGTTCCTGCCGCCGTCGAAGCTGGGCGATCTGGGGGCGAAGTTCACCGACGGCGCCATCCGCGACCGGGTGCGCGAGAACTTCCGCCAGCTGACCGGGCCGTCCTCGTTCCTGGTCAAGCAGCTCCTCGAGCAGGACCCGTTCCAGGTCTCGTCGCTGGTCTTCAAGGAGGTGCTGCGCAGCAAGGGACCGCTCAAGGTCGATCTGTCGAGCGGCTACTACCTGTCGAAGGACGGCGGGGCGCTCCTGATCATCGCCAAGCCGATCAAGCCGGCCCAGGACACGACCTTCGACAAGAAGCTCATGGACGAGGTGCGCCATGCGGTCGGGACCGCCTCCGCCGCGTTCGAGAAGGAGGTCATGGACGAGGCGGCCGCCGCCGCGAAAGAGGGCCCGGCGGACGCCGAGAGGCTGCGCGCGCCCCGGGTGTCCTACGGCGGCGGCTACGTCATCGCACTCGACGACAGCAACCTGATCATCAACGACATGGTGTGGAACGGCGCGGTGTCGTTCGTCCTGATCCTGGGGCTGTACTACTTCTGCTACCGGCGCTTCGGCGCCATCCTGTACTCCTCGGTCCCGCTGATGGTCGGACAGATCCTGACCCTCGCCGCCGCGTACGTCTTCCTGCGCAACCTGAACTCGGCCACCACCGGCTTCTCCGCCATGCTCATGGGTCTCGGCACCGACTTCACCATCGTGATGTACGCCCGCTACGTCGAGGAGCGCACGCGCGGGCGCAGCCTGGACGAATCGCTGCGTCTGATGATGGGGGCCTCCGCCTTCGGCGTGTTCACCGGGGCGATTACCTCGGCCGGGACCTTCTACGCGATGTGCGTCACCGAGTACAAGGGTCTGCGCGACTTCGGCTTGCTGGTCGGCAGCGGCATCCTGTTCTGCCTGGTGGCGATCCTGTTCCTGCTGCCGGCGATGATCGCCTGGAACGAAGGGAGGAGGCGGCGCACCGACATCACCCGGAAGCTCTACCTGCACTCCTTCGGCATCGAGCGCGTCATGGCGTGGAGCACGCGTCATCCCTGGCCGGTGCTGGCCGGCTCGGTCCTGCTGACCGCCGTCCTCGGGGTCTACGCCTGGAATCTCGAGTTCACCAGCAACGTGCAGGATCTGCGCTCGCCCAACAACAGCGGCGTGATCATGCAGGAGACCATCGCTCGGAGATTCGAGGCCGAGTTCACCCCGATGCTGGCGATCGTCCGCGGGCCCGACCTCGACACGGTCATGCAGAGAAACCGCGAGACGAACCGGCTGCTCGACCGTTTCGTCCAGGAAGGCACGCTGCGCGGCTACGAGTCGATCTTCAACTACCTGCCGCCGCGACCCGACCAGGAGCAGGTCATCCAGGCGCTGCGCGCCGGCCAGGACGGGACGTACGACATCGCCCGCATCGAGCGCACCTTCCGCGCCGCGCTGCGCGACAACGGCTTCCGCGAGGAGACCTACGACGTCTATCTCAAGGCCCTGCCGGCGATCCTGCGCCCGGAGCGGCCGCTGACCATCGACGATCTCGAGACCGCCGGGCTGGAGCGCTTCATCGGCCGCTATGTCCGCAGGGAGGAGGGCGGCGGCTACACCTCCGTGACCTATCTCTTCCCCGCCGGCGCCGACGCCAAGCGCGTCGCCCCGAAGGCCCTGGTCAAGGCGCTCGATCGGCCGTCGCAGGGGGTCGAGATCACCGGCGTCAACATCGCCAGCGCCGAGCTGAAGCGTCTGTTCCGGCGGGACGCCTGGCGGGCCGTCCTGCTCGGGATCCTGCTGGTCACTGTCCTGCTCTGGATGGATTTCCGGAGCCTGTGGCTGACGACGCTGGCCAACATCCAGCTGCTGGTCGGCGTGCTCTGGATGCTCGGCGCCATGAGCGCCCTCGATGCGATGCACGTGCCCTACATGAAGATGAACTTCGTCAACGCCTTCGTGACCACCATGATCCTCGGCGTCGGCATCGATTACGGCATCCACATCATCCATCGCATCTCGCAGGAGGGGCTGAGCAACTTCGAGGGGCTGATGGAGACCGGCAAGGCGGTCGTCATGGCGGCTCTGACCAACGTCGCGGGGTTCGGCACCATCGGGTTCTGCAACTACCCCGGTCTGCGCTCGATGGGGATCGTCGCGGCGATCGGCTCGGTGACCTGCCTGGTGACCGCCCTCACCACGCTGCCCGCCCTGCTGATCCTGACGAAGACGCGCGTGGAGCGCCGGCGCGAAGGCGCGGAGGCATGAGACCCCACCCGGACGCGCCCCGCCGGCCCGGCGCGATACGGCGGGCCGCGCTCCGCGGCATCCAGACGGTCACGGTCCTGGCGTGCCTGCTATCGCCCGGGGCGGCGCGCGCCGGCGGGACGTCCTGCAAGGACGAGGCGATCACCTCGATCGTCAGGACGCGGCTCCGGAGCGACCCGATCGTCGGTGCGTTCGTGATCGACGTCAGCACCAGCGCGTGCGTCGTCACCCTGAGCGGCTGCGTCGAGTCGCGCGACCAGGCGCGCCGCGCCAAGGAGCTGGCCAAGCGGCTGGTCCACGTCCGCGTGAAGAACGACCTGAAGGTCTGCACCATCGCGCCGCGCCGCAGCAGCAAGGCAACGCGGCGTTCCTGATGCGGCGCCCTGACTGGACCCGGACGCCGTTCGGGCTCTTCCTCGATCCGCACTTCCGGAGCCAGGGACGCTGGATTCTCTTCAGCCTTCTGATCGGAGGGGTGTCCGGTCTGGGGGCCATCGCCTTCGATCTGTGCTTCCGGATCGCCCAGCATCTTCTCCTGGAGGGGATCGGGCGCTATCGGCCGCCCGCCCCCGGCCTGGAAGGGGGCGCGGGTCATGGGCCCGAGGCGATCCTACTCCTGCCGCTGTCCCTGGTCGTCGGCGGTCTGGTGACCGGGATTCTGGTGTACGGTCTCGCCCCGGAGGCCGAGGGACATGGCACGGACGCGGTGATCGCCGCCTACCACCATCGCGGGGGGCGGATCCGCCGGCGCGTGCCGCTCGTCAAGGCGCTGGCCTCGGCCATTACCATCGGCTCCGGCGGCTCCGCGGGCCGCGAGGGCCCGATCGCGCAGATCGGGGCGGGCTTCGGGTCGTTTCTGGCCGACGTGCTGAGGATCGACGCGCGCGACCGCCGGATCATGATGATGGCCGGGGTCGCCGGCGGGATCGGCAGCATCTTCCGGGCGCCTCTGGGCGCCTCGCTGTTCGCGGCCGAAGTGCTGTACAGCGAGCCCGAATTCGAGTACGAGGTTCTCCTCCCCGGATTGATCTCGGCGATCGTCGGGTACGTCATCTACTCGTCGTACGCCGGATGGGGGCGCCTGTTCGACGTGCCGCCCATCTCGTTCCATCGACCCTCGCAGCTGGGTCTGTACGCCGCGCTGGGGGCGGCGTGCGCTCTGGTCGGCTCGATCTACCCCAGGATGCTCTACGGCGTCCGGGATCGGATCTTCCGCCCGCTGCCGGTGCCCGCGTGGACCAAGCCGGCGCTGGGAGCGCTGGCCCTGGGCGGTGTGGGGATCGCCTACCCGGCCTGCCTCGGCATGGGGTACGGCTTCGTCCAGGAGGCGATGCGCGGAGAACGCACCCTGGGGTTCCTGGTGGCCTTCGTGGCGCTCAAGATGCTGGCGACCTCGCTGACCATCTCGAGCGGCGGCAGCGGCGGCGTGTTCGGACCCTCGGTCGTCATCGGAGGAGCGGTCGGGGCCGTCTTCGGGCACCTGGCGAGCGCCTGGCTGCCGGGCATCGCGCCCGAGCCGGCGGCTTTCGTGATGGTGGGCATGTGCGGCTTCTTCGCCGGCGTGGCCAAGACGCCGCTCGCGGCCGTCATCATGGTCATGGAGATGACGGGGTCGTACGGCCTCCTGGTTCCCTCCCTCCTGGTGGGCGCGCTGGCCTATCTGATCCTGCCGCCGGGCGTGCGACTGTACGAGAACCAGCTCGCCAGTCGCTCGCAGTCGCCGGTGCACGCCACGCCGACGCCCCTGCCCGACATGAGCGGCTAGCGGGCGTCGGACGAGCGCAGGTTCTGGCGGATCACCTGCTCGAGCCAGGCGGCGGAGGCCCAGCCGACCTCGACGTGGCCGTTGATCAGAAAGCCGGGCGTGCCGAGCGCGTTGGCGTCGAGCGCCTCCTTGGCTTCGGCCGTCACCTGGCGGCGCAGATCGGGATCGTCGAAATCGCGCCGGAACTTCTCGCGGTCGCAACCGGCGCTGACCGCGAGCGTCAACAGCGTCTCTCGATCGAGACGCGGCGACTTCAGCAGCAGATCGTGGTACTCCCAGAACTTCCCCTGCCGCTGCGCCGCCTTCGCGGCCGACGCCGCATCGTACGCCTGCGCGTGCATGGCGAGCGGGTTGTGGTGCAGCTCGATGCGCAGCGCCCCGTTCAGGTCGGCGACCAGACGATCGAGCTCGCGCGCCGCGCGCGGGCAGACCGGGCACTGGTAATCGGTGAAGAAGATGAGCGTGTTCTTCGCGCCGGCCGGGCCGAGGGACGGATACCCCTGCCGCGGCGAGTGCCGCTCGGCGCGCGGGACGGCGGCCGCGTCCGCGGCGCCCG